>CAZEDU010000007.1:0-24520 GCA_964511185.1 uncultured Myxococcaceae bacterium
CCGGACTTCACCGCGCGCGACTGCCAGGGGCGGACCGTGCGCCTCTCGGAGCTTCGCGGGCGACGGGTGGTGCTGTTCTTCTTTCCGCGCGCGTTCACGCCGGGCTGCACCGCCGAGGTGCGCCACTTCGAAGCGAACCTGGGGCAGATTCACGCGCGCAACGCCGAGCTGATCGGCGTATCGGTCGACAGCTTGGAGACGCAGTGCAAGTTCGCCGAGAAGGAGCGGTTGTCCTTCACGTTGATCGGCGACGAGTCGCGAGAGATCAGCGAAGCGTACGGCGTGCTCTGGCCAGTGCTGAAAATCGACCGCCGGGTCACCTTCGTCATCGACGCCGAAGGAATCATCGAGTCGGTCATCAAGCACGAGGCGATGGTGCACCGACACCTCGACGACGTGCTCTCGCAGCTGTCGAGCGGCGCCGGCGGCGTCGTGGGTTAGTTGCGCGCATCCGCTCAGCGGTCCTTTTGCTCCACCAGCGCGGTGCGGCCCTGCTCGGTGGCGACCCGGAGCCCGTGTCGCTCGACCCGAACCAGCCGGCCGGCACCCCAGTCCTCCGCGCCCCCGCCCAGAGCAATGTCGCCGGAGGTGACCCGGGTGGTCTTGAAGATTTTCCGGTCGACGTCGACCTTGCCGAGCGTGAAGACGACGCGCGCCTCGACGCCGAAGCGGTTCTTCGCCAGGTAGTCGGCCGCATCGCTCGCGGTCTTCATCGGAATCGCGAGCCGGGTCGGGGTCGCCTGCCAGATGTTCTGCGCGACCTCCGCGTCTTGCTTGGCCGCCGAGTTGCCCGGCGTGATGGCCTTCGCGTCGTTCCAGGCGATGGCGACGTTCCCGAACGAGTCCTTGCAGTCGACGGTGCCGGCCACCTGAATGGGGATCTCCCCCTTCGGCGCGTCGAAGTCGAGCATCTTCACCCCCTCGGGCGGGCGCAGCCGAACGACGTACGTCGCCGCGCGAAGCTTCGCCGCGAGCTCGCCTCTCTTCGCGGCGTTCTGCTTCTTCTCTTCCGCGGTGTCCCCCGGCGCGCCGCCCGGGAAGAGCGCCCAGAACCCATCGGGGCACGGACCATCGGGCGTGATGCGGACGTAGCTCGGGTCGTCCCAGAACGGCTCGAGCCTCACCTCGGGCGCCTTCGCCGGCGCGCCCTCGTCCTGCCGCTTGGCTTCCGCCTCCCGCGCTGCCGCCAGCGCCTTCTGCCGCTCCTCCATTCGCTTCTTCGAGTCCCCACACCCGAAGAGCAGCACGACGGACAAAGCGACCAAGAGAGCGCGCATGTTTCCTCCGCGAAAGAGCGACAGCTTGCCGCATCTGAGGGCCGTTCATAAACCCAAGTGTGCATGCGACCGAATGAACGGCTGGGAGCGTGGGTGGGCGAGGCCTTGGCGCCTCTCGCCGCCGTGGTGAGCCACGCGCGGCGCGCGCGGACGTTCCACCCCGAAGGCAAGGTGGTGCGGGCCGAGGTCGAAGTCGACACCGATGACCTGGTGCTCGCGCGCGTGGGCGAGCGGCTCGCCGGGCCGGCGCTGCTGCGGTTCTCGACGGCGCTGTGGCGCGGCGGCCGCGAGTGGCTCGACGTGCTGGGCCTGGCCTTGCGGCTCCGCTCGACCGACGAGGTGAGCGCCGAGCCCGCGCCGGGTGATCAAGACATCCTCTTCGCCACCGTCCGCAGCCCGTGGACGACGCTGGTCGCGCCGCTGCGCACCGCGCCGCACGACTTCCTCGCCAACGACTACTACGCCGTGTCGCCGTTCGCGGTGCCCGAGCTGGGCAAGGTGAAGTGGCGAATCGTCTCGCCGCGGTGGGCCGGTCACGGCGAAGGGCGCGAGGAGCGGCTGCTCGAGGCGATCGCCTCGCACGCCAGCCTGAGCTGGCAGGTGCGCCGGCTCGGCCTCGGGATGCCGTGGCGGCGTGTCGCGCGCGTGACGCTGCTCGAGGCGGTGACGGTGGACGAAGCCGAGCTGCGGTTCTGGCCCTTCCGCGTGGGGCGCCACATCGAACCACGCGGCTTCGTGCACGCCATCCGCCGGGCGGTCTACGAGGCGAGCCAACGGGCGCGGCCAGCGCACTCCTCAGAGAGCTAAGCCCCACCTGCGGCCCCAAAACTGGACGGCCCGTCCATCCCGGGTAGCCTTTTGCCCTACCATGTCCCACCCCACTCCCCTCACGACGTCTCTGCTGGCGGCCGTTCTCCTCAGCTGCGCCTCCGAGTCGGAGCTGATGCCCACCCAGTGCCTCCGCCTGTCGGCGGCGGAGGACGGCGTGCTGACGGGGACTCCCGCGAAGGTCTCCCTGCTCTTCACGGTCGAGACCTGCGACGCCAAGCCGGTGGTCGGGCTGACGGAGAAGGACTTCGACATCGAGGAGAACGAGAAGCCGGTCTCGACGTTCGAGAGCCAGCGCAAGGTCGAGCCGCGCGGCCAGCGGTACCGCGTCGACTCGCTGCTCATGCTCGACCTGTCGGGCAGCATCTTGAAGAGCGGCCAGTTCCCCGCGCTGCAGCGCGCCACCCAGCGCTACGTCGACCGGGTGCTCCAGAACACGAACGGCGCCGAGCGCGTCGCGGTGTACACCTTCGACGGACGGGCGAGCCCGCAGCTGCTCATCGACTTCACCAGCGACGCGACCGCGGTGAAGGCGGCCATCGACGCGCTCGCGCAGCCAATGTGTCAAGCGAATGTGGACTGCGCCGGCTTCGCCGACCGACGCACCTGCGCCGGTTGGCTGTGCGTCGATGACTCGACCAACCTGAACGGCGCGGTCACCTTCGGCATCGACCGGCTCGAGCGCGAGCAGCTCGTCGACCCGACGCTGCGCTTCCACGAGGCGGCGCTGGTGCTCTTCACCGACGGCGCGGATCAAGCCGCGCGCGTCGAGACCCGCGACGCGATGAAGCGGGTGGAAGGAACGAAAGTGCACGTCTTCGCCGTCGGCCTGGGAGACGAGGTCGACGAGCAGGCCTTGCAAGGCTTCGGGAAGGACGGCTTTCAGCCGGCAGGCGAGGCCGCGGAGCTCGAGGCGGCCTTCCAGAAAGTCGCGGACAAGATTTTCTCGATGGCCAACCGCTACTACCTGCTCGAGTACTGCTCGCCCAAGCGCGGCGGCTCGCACGAGCTCAAGGTCTCGGCGCGCTGGATGTCGCCCGAGTACGGCCTGCTCGAAGGCTCGCTCCTGCGGCGCTTCGACGCCACCGGCTTCACCTCCGGCTGCGCGCTCTAAACCGGTCAGGCCTTCTGCTGCTTGGCCTCTTCCTCGGCGATCTCTTTGCGGATCTGCTCCATGTCGAGCGCGCGCACCTTGCCGATGAGCTCCTCGAGCGCCTTGGCGGGCAGCGCGCCGGCCTGCGAGAACAGCAGGATGCCGTCGCGGAAGACCATCAAGGTCGGGATGCCGCGGATCTGAAACGCACCGGCGAGCTCGGGCTGCTCGTCGGTGTTCACCTTGGCGAAAGTGATGTCGGTGTTCTGGGTGGCCGCGCCCTCGAACACCGGCGCGAACGCACGGCAGGGGCCGCACCACTCGGCCCAGAAGTCGACGAACACGATGCCGTCCTTCTGAACCGACTCTTTGAAGTTGTCTTTGGTGAGTGTGACCGTGCCAGCGCCCATGCCTTCTCCTTGTGTCAGGGAAGTATGGGCTGCTGCCCGTTGGGACGCATGGAAAAATGGCGCCGAGGTGTCAGCGGCTGAGCTTGATCAGCTCGTTTCGACACGCATTGCACAGCGTCAGGCCGCGCCGGTCCATGTCGATGGGCGCCTGGGCCAGGAACATCACGCAGCGGGCGTCTTCGCAGTACGACAGGCCGACCAAGTGCCCGGCCTGGTGCACCGCCTCGCCTTGCGCGCGGCGCCGCAGCATCTCGGGGGTGGCGCCGGGCCGAAGCCGGGCGATGGACATGATGGCGGTGCGTGACTCGCGGTCCGCTTCGCCGAAGATGAACGGCGCGTCGGGCACGAACAGATCCACGTCGGTGACGCCCAGGCCCAGGTGCAAGCTCGAGGTGAGCAACGGCACCAGCCGGCGCATGATGGCGTTCGAGTGGTACTGGTTTCGGTCCTTGTTGAAAGCGTAGGTGGGCGTCTGCAGCTGCACCTTGCCCTGCACGGACGGCAGCCCCATCGTGGACAGAATCGGCTCCTCCAGCTCTTTCATCAGGCCGGGGGGCGGATTACCGATGATCACCAGCTGCAGCAATTTGCCCTGCATCTGGAAAGCCTCTCTCGCTACGAGGAGAGCCCAAGCTGGGGCGCAAGGATTCGAACCTTGATACTCAGAGTCAAAGTCTGATGTCCTGCCATTAGACGACGCCCCAAAGAACGTCGAAGCGGGCCAAACAGCCCGCTCGCGTCGATGATGTCAAATTGCCGGGCAGCTTGGAAACCTTTTGATAACACGCTGTTGGGGATGGCGCGTTGCGTTGCCGGAATGCTGGCAACGGAACGGCGACGAGGCCGACAATGGAGCATGCCCGCGCTGCCTCGCCTCGGAATTCGCTTGAGACCTCTGCCTCGGCCCGTCCGCCCCACACCGCCGGCGGGTGCGCAGCCGACCTACGCCCTTCGCGGCAAAGTGAAGGTGGGGGTGGAAGAGCCCTCGGACGTGACCGAGATTCCCGGCGGCCGCTTCCTGGTGGTGAGTGACCTGTCGAACAAGGCGGGCCTCATCGACCCGAAGGGCCGCACCACCCTGGTGCCGCTCGAAGGCATCTCAGGGAAGACCGCGAGCAGCCTCGAGGCCGTTGCGTATTTTCCGCACTTGAAGCGGCTGTTCGTCGGCGCCGAGGAAGGCAACGTCCTGCACCGCTACACCTATGACCCGGACAGCGGCCGCCCGCCTCGGCTCGAGGAGTCGCGGGCGCTGCCGCTCGGCGCCAGTCGCAACAAGGGCATCGAAGGCTTGGCGGCCTTGCCCGCCCAGCACTCGCCCTTGAAGCGCGACGGGTTGCTGGCGGTGAAGGAGGGAAAGCCGCGCTCGCTCTACCTGCTCGACGACCAAGGCGCCGGGGCGCTGAAGAAGTTCAAGCTCGAGCGCGAGGTGCTCGAGGTGTGCGGCGACTTCTCCGCCGTGGCGGTGAACCCGAAGACCGGCCACGTGTTCATCACCTCGGACGAGACCGGCATGGCCGCCGAGCTGAAGCTCACCAAGGGCCGCAGCGGCCTCAAGGGCTCGCTGATCCGCGCGTTCCCGCTGCGCGACGAGAAGGGCAAGCCGCTCGAGCGGGTGGAGGGCGTCACCTTCAACGCGACGGGGGAGATGTTCATCCTCACCGAGAACGGTCGAACGCTGTACCGGTACGCGGAGTCCTAACGGCGGGAGCTACCCGCCGAGCGCGTAGTTTTCGAGCAGCTCGAGCGTGCTTCGCACGGCGGGGCGCGCGTGGACGACGAAGATGGGCGTCTTGGTCGCCCAGGCGATGCGCAGCGGCTCGAACAGCAGCGCGTGGACATAGCTCTGCGTGCACACCGAGATTCCGGAGAAGTCCAGCGCGATGGGTTGTTTCTGGACCAGCCTGGGCGTGAGCACCTGCTCCGCAAACCTTCTGGCTTCACCGGTGTCTTCGGCGCGGGACTGTTTTACCACGAAGCGCTGGGCGTTCGCCGGCGGCGTGTCAAACGAGAGCCACTGGTGTACCGCTCGACGTGGGGTCCGCTCCCGGGCACGCTCCCGAATCGTCTCGACCATCGCGTCGTAGTCCTGCTCTTGCCCGGCGGGCATCTCAAACGCGACCACGGTTCCAGGGAAACCGACGCCGCCTTCGACAAAGTGCATCGTGCCGTGCGGGTTCTCGAAGCGCTGGTCGCCTTCCAGCACGAGCGTGGCGCCGCGGGTGGCGATGACGAGACGGCCGCCGACCAGCTTCGTCATCTCCGAGATGAAGAACAGACCCATCCCCGCGTTCTGGGCGCTGCCGGTTTCTCCTTCGTCGAAGGTGCTCGAGATGTGCGGCCAGAGCGACTTGTCGAGCGCCTCTTGAGCCGTCCCGAGCCGCGGGTGCCGCGGCTGTAAGCTCTTTGGGATCCCGATCCCAGCATCTGCCACCGCGACTTGAACCATGGGCGTCGTGCTGGTGCGCCCGCGGTCGTTCAACTGGGCGCCAACGACGCCGCCCAATGCATCATGGCTGTGCTGAACGACGTTTCGGAGAAGCTCGTTCAGGACGTAGTAGAGCGTCTTGCGCGTGTCCTCCAGCCGAGGATCGCTCACGAGGAGCTCCGCAATCTGGTGCGATGGCGGCTCTGTCGGAGCGAGCCGCTCGACGCGGGTCAACTTCACCGTTCGACCCGCTTCCCCGGCGATCTCAGACGGCTTGCCTTCGATGACGTCGAGGAAGCCGACCGCCCGCGCGAACGAGAAGGACGATGAATGGCTCTCCTTCACCCGCAGCGGCGTCTGTCCCTCGAGCCTGGCAAGCGCCGCGAGCGCCACCAGGCCCCACATCTCGACCGGGTTGAAGCTGCCGAGGTCGACCGACGGCGGGTCGCTCTCGAGCCAACGCAGCGGCGGCGCGGGGTCGTCGAGGGTGAACTTCGTCGGCTGCTGCAGCGGCGTCATCGAAGCGCTAGATGTCGAGGTTCTGCACGTCGAGCGCGTTCTTCTCGATGAACTCGCGGCGCGGCTCCACCGCTTCGCCCATCAGCAGCGAGAAGATTTCGTCGGACTGCACGCCGTCTTCCACCTTGACCTGCAGCAAGGTGCGGCGCCCGGGGTCCATCGTCGTCTCCCACAGCTGCTCGGGGTTCATCTCCCCCAGCCCTTTGTAGCGCTGGATGTTGAGCCCCCGCTGCGCGTCCTCGAGCGCGAGGTCGAGCACTTCCTGCACCGACCGCACCACGTGCTCGGTGTCTTCGAGCTTGACCGTGTACGGCGGCGGCCCGAGCACCTGGAACGCGTCGCGCAGCGCGAGCAGCTCCTTGTACTCGGGCGACGAGAGGAACGCGTGGTCGATGACCGTCTCGAAGGGCGAGCCGTTCACCTCGGTCTTGAACACCAGCTTCTTCGACTGATGCTCGGGGTCGCTCTTGTGGAACATCTTGAGCTGCGCGAGCACGTCGGGGAAGCGCTGCTCCAAGTACGGCTGCATCTTCTCGACTTCGTCGTTGAGCTTCTCCAGGTCGAGCAGCGTGTCGGCGTCGACCTGCGCGCTCTGGACCAGCGCGTCGATGATCCGCTTGTCGCGGCGGCGCGAGAGCTTCTCGAGCCGCTGCTTGTAGGTGATGACCTTCTTGAGCAGCTCTTGAAACTTCTCGCCCGTCAGCTCGCCGCCCTGCGTGATGACGCGGGCGCGCTCGGCGGCGATGCGCAGCAGGAACTCGTTCTTCGCGTCGTCGTCCTTCAGGTACACGTCCTTCTTGTTGCGCGTGACTTTGTAGAGCGGCGGCTGCGCGATGTAGAGGTAGCCGTTCTGGATCAGCTCCGGCATCTGCCGATAGAAGAACGTGAGCAGCAGCGTGCGGATGTGGCTGCCGTCCACGTCGGCGTCCGTCATCAGGATGATGCGGTGGTACCGGACGTCCTGCGGCTTGTAGTCCTCTTTGCCGATGCTGGTGCCGAGCGCGGTGATCAGCGTGACGATTTCGTTGCTCGTCAGCATCTTCTCGAAGCGCGCCTTCTCGACGTTCAAGATTTTGCCGCGCAGCGGCAGCACCGCCTGGTTCCGGCGGGAGCGGCCCTGCTTGGCGGAGCCACCTGCGGAGTCGCCCTCGACGATGTACAGCTCGCTCTCGGCGGGGTCCTTCGACTGGCAGTCGGCGAGCTTGCCCGGCAGTGACGCGCCGTCGAGCACGCCCTTGCGCCGCACCGTCTCGCGGGCCTTTCGGGCCGCGATGCGCGCGCGCGTGGCGTCGCCGATCTTCATGGAGATTTTCTTCGCGGTGTTCGGGTTCTCCTCGAGGAAGGTGGCGAGCTGCTCGTTCACCATCTGCTCGACCAGGCCCTTGATCTCCGAGTTGCCGAGCTTGGTCTTGGTCTGCCCTTCGAACTGGGGGTTGGGCAGCTTGACCGAGATGACCGCGGCCAGCCCTTCGCGCGCGTCTTCGCCGGTGGGCGCTTCCTTCAGGTCCTTCCACAGCTGCGCCTTCTCCGCGTAGCTGTTGATGGTGCGGGTGAGCGCGCTCTTGAAGCCCGACAGGTGCGAGCCGCCTTCGTGCGTATTGATGTTGTTGGCGAAGGTGAAGATGCGCTCGTCGTAGCCATCGTTCCACTGCATGGCGATCTCCAGCGCGACGCCGTCCTTCTCCGTCTTGAAGAAGATGGGCTTCTCGTGGAGCGCCTGCTTCGAGCGGTTCAGGTACTCGACGAACGAGACGATGCCGCCATCGAACTTGAACTCGTGGCTCTTCGACGTGCGCTCGTCGGTGATGGTGATGCGCAGCCCCGCGTTCAAGAACGCCAGCTCGCGCAGGCGCTGCGAGAGCGTCTCGAAGTTGTACTCGGTGACCTCGAAGATTTTGGTGTCGGGCTTGAAGGAGACCTTGGTGCCGCGCTTCTCCGTCGTCCCCACCGCCGTCACCTGCTGCTGCGGGATGCCGGCCGCGTACTTCTGCTGGTACACCTTGCCGTCGCGCTGAATCTCGAGGTGCAGCCACTCGGAGAGCGCGTTGACGCAAGAGACGCCGACGCCGTGCAGACCGCCCGAGACCTTGTACGCCGAGTTCTCGAACTTGCCGCCCGCGTGCAGCTTGGTCATCACCACGTCAACGGTGTCCATGCCCTTCACCGTCGGGTGCGGGCCGACCGGAATGCCGCGGCCGTTGTCGGTGACCGAGATGGAGTTGTCGACGTGGATGACGACTTCGATGTCGGTGCAGTGGCCGGCGAGCGACTCGTCCACCGAGTTGTCGACCACCTCGTAGACCAGGTGGTGCAAGCCGTAGGCGCCCGTGTCGCCGATGTACATGCCGGGGCGCTTGCGGACCGCCTCCAGACCTTCCAAAACGGTGATGGACGCCGCCCCATACTCCGCCGGCTTCCGCGGCTCGCGCGCCTCGGTTTCCAAGTTCTTCTCCATGTCGTTTTGAAGCCCCGCCGACCCGCCGGGGAAACGAGATTTTTTAACACGCGGGGCCCTGTGGGTAAAGGCGAAGTTGGGCCTTTAACCCTCGAAAAGCATTGCTGAAATCAGGGGTAAAACAGGCCTGTCACCCAGGCTGGATGACGCGCTGCGTCGACACCAGTCGAGGCCCGACTTTCAGGCGTGGTGTCGCGGTGCCGGCCCGCGCTCTTCGACCGAATCGGCCATGCGTTGGAAGGCCTGCGCGTCGGCGAACAGCACGCGCGGGATGAGCAGCCTTCCGCCTTCTTTCAATCGGAGCACGAGCGGACCGTGCTTGCTGCTGCGCTCGACGGCCGAGATTTGGCCCCAGCCGAGCCAGAGCGGGGTGGACGAGAAGGGGCGGCCGATGTCGAGCCCCAGCGGGTAGAGCGTGATGCCCCAGTTGGCGCGCGGGCGCAGGCGAAAGAGCAGGAACGCGAACGCCGCGAGCAAACCGAGCAAGAGCCCCGCGCGCACCCCGGCGAGCGGCGCGTCGCCCATGCGCGCGAAGGCGAACGCGGCGGCCACCGCGCACAACGCGGCCGCGAAGAAGAGCCACAGCCGCGTGCGGCGAGGGTTGTACGGAAAGAACTGCGCGCCCAGGCTCATGGCTCGTCGACTGGCTCCAAGGTCCCCGCGCGGACCTGGTACCACACTGCGCCGCCCAGCGCCGCGCGGGAGACCAGCTTGGGGTCGGTGGTGCTCAGGAACAACTGCGCGCCGGAGGCGGAGACGTACTCCATCAAGTAGGCGTTCCGCTCGGGGTCGAGCTCGCTCGAGACGTCGTCGAGGAGCAGGAGCGGTTTGACGCCGAGCGCGGCGGTGAGGTTCTCGATTTCGGCGACCTTCCAGCCCAGCACCAGCGCGCGCTGCTGGCCCTGAGACGCGTAGCTCTTCGCGGCGCGGCCGGCCAGGCCAATGACCAGGTCGTCGGCGTGCGGCCCGACGGAGGTGAAGCCGCGCTCCCGGTCTCGCCCCAGCTTGGCCGAAAGCCCCTCGCCGAGCGCGGCGCAAAGCGCGGCCTCGTCGCCTTCGTGCCAGCGCGGCTCGTCGCAGCTCGGCCGGTAGGTGAAGCGCGCCTGCGCCTCGGTGCGGCCGATGGCGGTGAAGGCGGCCTCGGCGCGCGGGGCGAGCTCCTGCAGCAGCGCGCGGCGGCGCACGAGCACGCGCGCGCCCGTCTTGGCGAGCGTCTCGTCGAAGGCCTCCAGGTAGCCGGCGCTGGCGCCTTCCTTGAGCAGGCGGTTGCGCGACTTGAGCGCGCGGGCGTAGGCGCGGCTCTCGGCGAGAAAGGCCGGGAAGCGGTTGAACACCGCGCGGTCCAGGAACGCCCGGCGCCCGTCGGGAGCGCCCTTCACCACCGCCAGGTCCTCGGGCGTGAACGCCACCACCGAGACGCCGCCGAAGTAGTCCTCCAGGCTCTGCGCGCGCTTGCCGTCGACGAAGGCTTGTCGGATCCCCTGGGTCACTTCGACGGAGATTTCCCGCTCGGCGCCTTTGAGCGTGAAGCGGCCGCGCACCGTGGCCTTCGGTTGGCCGAAGCGCACCAGCTCCGACAGCTTGTTCGCGCGCAGCGGCTTGAGCGTGGCGAGGAAATAAATCGCCTCGAGCAGGTTCGTCTTGCCTTGGCCGTTCTGCCCCACGGCGATGGTCGCGCGGGGCGACGGCGTCATCACCACCTGGGCGAAGTTGCGAAAGTCCTCGAGGGTGAGGGACAGCAAAAGCACGCGCCCCTTTTACGTCCGCGGGGTCAAGGCGGCAGACAATTTCGTGGGTTGCCCGCCCTGGAGGCGACAGGCGCGTCGTTTCGAGTACCATTTCGGCATGGTCTCCCGTCATCCGACTGTCGCAGGGGCCCTGGCGGCCTGTCTCATCTCCTCGCTCTCCGTCGCGCAGACCAAGGCACCGCTCTGCCCGAACGTGCTCATCGTCTTCGACGCGTCGGGCAGCATGGGCAACAGCACCACCGGCGTGGACGGCGGCACGGCCTCGCGCTACGAGGTCGCCAAGCAGGCGGTGGCGGAGCTGACGTCGGGCAGCGCGGCGCAGCAGATGCGCTTCGGGCTCGAGCTGTTCGGCACGAGCGACAACGGAAACTGCGGCATCTCGCCCAGCACGTGCTCGTACCCCAACCCGCTCACCTGCGGCTCGGTGACGTGTGACTTCGGGCAGGCCGCGAACATCGCCGACGTGCTCGACGACCTGGCCGGGCCGCAGGGCTCGACGCCGACCGCGGGCGCCATCATCGAGGCCAAGAAGCGGCCCGACATGCAGGACACCTCGCGCGGGCGGTACATCCTGCTGGTGACCGATGGGCAGCCGTCGGGGCGCAGCTCCGCCGGGACGCTGAACAACACGCTTCACGCGCTGACCGACATTCGGGTCGACGCGGGCGTGAAGTCGTTCGTCCTCGCCTTCAACGTGCCATCGAACCTACAGACGCAGCTGAACCAAATGGCCGACGCGGGCGGCACCGCGCGGCAGGCCGTCTGCGACACGGAGAACCTCTGCTACTACGACGCGACCAACGGCACCGAGCTGCGCATCGCGCTCGAGAGCATCGTCAGCACCGTGGTCGGCGAGCTCGGCTCCCCGTGCGACGAGACGTGCTACGGCCAAGGCTGCCCGGCAGGTCAGGTGTGCACCGGCGGGACCACGTGCGTGCCCGACCAATGCGCGAACGTGCAGTGCGCTCAGGGCGTGTGCGTCGAGGGTCAGTGCAAGTCGCTCTGCGACGTCGTTTGCCCGGTCGGTCAGCGCTGCGACAACGGCCAGTGCGCCAACGACGCCCCCTGCGCGCAGCCCTGCACCGGCGTGAACGAGGTCTGCGTGAACGGGCAGTGCGTCGAGAACTACTGCAGCGGCAAGAGCTCGACCATCACCTGCCCCGACACGCACGTCTGCTACCACAACGGCTGTCAGCTCAAGCCCGGCGCCCAGCCCGACGCGGGCACTGGGCGCGACGGTGGCACCGGCAGCACCGAGGCCGGCGCGGGCTGTTGCTCGGGCGCGCCGGGCGCGTTCAGCGTGTTCGCCATGGTGCTCGGCGCCGCGCTGCTGCTCGCGATGCGCCGGCGTTCACGCGCTCGTTGATGGGGGACTGTCCCCGGTCGTTGCGAGCGCCGAACCGCCACCTTCTGCTCAGGAAGCTTGAGGCTCGAAGCACACGGGGACAGTCCCTTTCAGGGACAGTCCCCTCCCCGTAACTTCAGCGCCCAGTCCACGGCGCGGGTGAGGTCGAGCGCGCGCCCCTGCGCGCAGCGCTCCGCGTACACCCGCTCGAAGTCGCTCGGCACGCGCAGCGACCAATTCGCGTCGCTCACCGTGCCGGGCACGTTGTACGGCGCCTCGAAGCCGAAGAGGTCGGTGAAGAAGACGAGCACGTTCTCCGCGCGACTCGCGAGCGCCTCCGCCAGCATGGCGTGCACGAGCAGGCCTCGCTCGGCTTGAAGCTTCTTCGCCAGCGCTTCGCGCTCACGCGCGACGGGCCACAGCCGCGCGAAGTGATCCGCGCGCCGGCCCAGCTCGCCCTTCTCTTCCCACGCCTTCGCGAGCGACCAGATGGACTGCGTGTCGTGGTTGCCCAGCATCACCCAGTCTTTAGGGTGCGCGTTCTCGCTGCGGTACACGTCCGCGGGGTTGGACACGTCGGCCTTCTGCAGCACCCGAAAGCGCCCGAGCTGGTGCCGCTCGAGCACCCGGCGCAGCGGGTGCGGCAGGGTGCTGAGGACCTCGCACACCAGGTCGCCTGGGTCGCGCCCGGTGCTGCGGACGAGCCGAAGAATCTCGTCGAACACGCGGCTGTAGCGCGCGACCTGCTCGTCGCTGAGGCTCGCCACCCACTCGTCCGCATAGCGCGGCAGCGCCCGGTTGAGCTGCTCGGGGCGGACCAACGCGTACTTCTGGAGCCGAGGGTGGTCCGGGAGGTCCGGCGAGCTGTACAGCCGCGCCCCGCCCTGAACGGCCGCGAGCGGATCCGCCCCCTCGTCGCGGTACACCCAAGGACAGACATACCCGTGGGGATGGTCGATCCGCACGCCATCGAAGTCGGCCAGCATCTGCGTCCACCGCTGGCGAACGAAGGCGAGCGCGGCGCCCGCGTCGTCGAGCTGCGCGGGGTCGAGCACCGGGTAGCCCCACGGCTGCCCTTCCGGATTGGTGCGGCTGGGCGGCGCGCCCATGCAGTAGCCGTCCAGCAAAAACGACTGCGCGCGCCAGGTATCGCGCGCCGACAGGCCGATCTGCAGATCCCCCAACACCTTGAGCCCGAGCCGGCCGAGCCGCTGCCGCAACGCCCGCTGCTGGCGCTCGGCGAGGAACTGCAGCAGCACGTAGCAGTCGAGGACGGGGCTCTTCGCGCGCAGCGCGGCGAAGCGCTGCTTCACGTCCCCCGGCGCCCGGTCGCTCGTCGGCCACCGCCGCCAGTCCCACGTGCGATGCTCCAGCGAGAGCGCCTCGTACACCGCGTCGGAGAGGAGCCACGCTTCGTTCTCGCGCTCGAACGCGCGCAGCTCGGCGTCGAAGCGATGCGCGCGGCCCAACACGTCGAACAACGCGCCGTGCGCGTGGTGGGTGAAGGCGTAGTCGACGCGCTCGAGCGCGCCCGCGGGCCGCTGCGCCACGCACGCGTCGACCGTCGCCTGCGGAAGCAACCCCTCTTCCACCAACGCGCGCACGTCGAGGTTCAGCGGCTCGCGCGAGAACGCCGCGCCATCGTAGGGCGACGGGTTGCCTCGGCTCGTCAGCCCGCGCGGCCCGAGCTGCACGCCGTTGAACCCCAAGCCCGCCATGCGCTCGAGGAACGCGGCGGCCTTCGCGGAGCCCGCGGTGCCGCGCCCCAAGTCGAACGTCGGGTCCCCTGGAAAGCTCGGGTCGTGAATGCCCAAAGTCAGGTTCTTGACCCCGAGCCGCCGCAGCGCCTGCCGAACGTCTGTCGAAGCGGCGTCTTCCCTCATCGCGCGTCGTACCGCTGCAAGAGCCCCACTTCGTAGAGCTGCCCGTGCTGGCCGAACAGGTACAGCACGTAATCGGTCCGCTTCCGTCCGACCTCGTCCGCCGTCGGCCGGCGGAGCACCCACAGCTTGCCTTTCTCTCCAACCCACGGCTGGCCGCCGTCGGCCAGCGTCACCGCGCGCCACGTCATCGTCTTGCCCGGCCCGCCATCGGGGAACTTGGTGTCGAGCTTGCCGTCGTCGAGCCCGTCGCCCCCGGCGACGTAGAGGCCCGACTCCGCCAGCGCGACGGGCCAGCCGCCCAGGTTCTCGTAGTCGAGCACGCGGTCGGTGCCGCCGTCCGGCGTGTCGCGCGGCAACGACTGCACGAGCGGAAACCCGCCCGGCAACGTGAACACCGTGCCGTCGCGATAGCCGACGCGCCCCAAGCCGCCGCGGGGATGGTCCATCCACACCTCCACCGGCTCGCCCGCAGACAACAGAATCGGCCGGGCGCTCCAGCGCGGCGGCTGCCCGCTCAAGGAGAACTCGTACAGGTTGCGCGACGTCACCAGGTAGCCGCGCGCGAAGCGCTCGCCGTCGGTGCCCAAGCCCGAGCGCTCGAGCGTCATCGACCGAATCGGGAAGCTCGGCTCGGGCGTGAGCTGCGGCGAGATGCTGCCTTGCAGGCCGGGCGCCTCGGCCGGCGTCGCAGGCCGCGGGTAGAAGTACAGGCTGTCGTCCGCGGTCAGGACCATCGACCGGAGCACGCCGGACTCGTCGTTGAACGCCTCGGCGAAGAAGGGCTCGCGCGCGGGGTCTCCCCGGCCGTCGACCAAGCGCGGACCGAAGGACAACGCCAGGCCGCCCACGCCGCCGTCCGGGACGTGCCTCACCTGCGCCAAGTCCCCCGACGAGAGCACCAGCCACCCGTTCGATTCGCCGATGTTGGTGCGCGGGTACGTCCCCAACGCGAGCGACGCGCCGGTGAGCTGCTCGAGCCTGAGCGCGAGAAAGCCGTCCGGCCAGAGCGGCGAGGCGACGTAGCGGTCGGCCACCACCAGCGGGAACTGCGCGCCCGCGTCGATGGCGGACAGGTCCATCGAGCCCATCGAGAGCGGCACCCGGTCCAGCCGCGCGGGCGCGAGCAACGAGAGCCGCTCCCCCGCCCAGAGCTCGCCGCGCCGGCCCCCGAGCACCGCCACGTCGCCGAGGGTGGTGTCGACCACGCTGCGCCGGCTCGCCCCCGCCCCGGCTTCGTTGACCTGGCTCCAGTCGATGGGGTCGGCCAACGGCTCGGTGAGGCACGGTCCCTGAAACTGCGGACCGGCGGGCCCCACCACCTTCACCAGCGCCCGGCCGCGGCCTTCCGCCGCCTCGCAGAGCACCTCGACGAAGGTGCCCGCCTGAATCGCCGGCGAGAACGAGACGATGCGCCCGTTTCCGCACGGCCGGCAGTCCGCCCACGCCCGCGTCGCGCGCGCGCCCGACACGTCGCGCGACACCGACCACGTGGAGAGCACCCGCTGCGCGCCATCGAGCGGGAGCACGCCGCCGTCAAAGTAGAGCGCCGGGCCCGGCGCGGTCACCGCCCACAGGTTGCCGCTCCGGTCGTGCCGGAACGAAAACGGCGGCACCAGGTCCAGGTCCTCGTCGTTGATCCGCACCCAAACGTCCTGCTCGGGGCTCGCCTCGGGCCCCTTTTGCGCCCGGTAGTAGAACGCGCGCGGCGACACCACGACGGGCACCACCAGCTCTTCGCCCGGGTTGGCCGTCTCGAACACGCGGCGCGGCAGCCACCGCACCTCGCGCACCCAGGCGCGGCCCACCCACTCTTGAGGGTCCGCGCCGCCGTCGACCACGAAGGGGCGAAAGCGCTGCTCGTTGGGGAGCGCCCCCGGCACCACCTCGCCGGCGCCCAACAGCCCGAACGTCTGCCGGCCGACCGCCTTCAAGTATCCGCCGTCGGGTGCGGGGGAGACGCGCAAGGCCACGAAGTCGTCGAGCGGGTTGCCGTTCAGCGCGTTGGCCGGCGCGCCTTCCTTCAGCTCGAGCACGCGCCCGTCGCTCGTCACCACCCAGTACGCGTCCCCGAGCGCCGCGCCGCCCACCCCGTCGACCGCGGGCACGCTGAGCGGATGAAGCTTCGCGTCCTCGAGGAGGTACGCCTCCAGCTCTCCGCCCTGCTCGAGCAGCGCCGCCGCGCGTCGACCGCGCGGGTCCGGCAGCACCGCGCGCACCGGGCCGCGCAGCACGGCGGGGAAGCGCGCGACGCCCGCGTCAATCACCGGCAGGGGCGGCGCGCCTTCGAACTGCGGGCCTTCGTACTGAAAGTGGTGGCAGACGTTGCTCACGCCGCACACCCAGCCGTCCGGGCACGCCGCGTCGCGCGCGCCTTCGGGCAGCGAGAAGTCGCACGGGAACGCGTTGCCCTTGTCCACGAGCAGCCCCGAGCAGGCCAACCCCGCGACCCAGAGCGCGGCGGCCACGGCCGCGCGTGCGGCGCGGCTCATGGAAACACCCCCGCCAGGCCGACGCCCTGGCCCGCAGGCCCCAGCGCCAGACGAGGCCCCGCGCCGGACGAAGGCATCAGGTACACGCCCAAGCCGGTGAGCACCGCGCCACCCGCCATCAGGCCGATGGAGAGGCTCTTCTGAGAGGCGAGCGCGCGGTCCTGCGCGACGTAGTAGTCGCGCGGCCTCAAGTTGGCGCCGTGGCAGTTCTCGCCCACCGGGCCGCCCGGGCACAGCTCGTCGTTGAGCGCGGCCTGCCGCGAGAGCGCGAGCATCATCGAGAAGCCGCCCGCCAAGAGCGCGGCGCCGCCGGTGGAGAGGAGGACGATTTGCCCGACCCGCGAGGGCGGCGGCGGCAGCGGCGCGCCGGTCGCCTCCGCCACCGCGTACGGGACCTGCTCGCGCAAGACCGCCAAGTCGTTCGCCAGCCGCGTGCTGCGCCCCACCGGCTGCCCCTTCACCGTGTCGAGCATCTGCAGCGAGAGCTGAAACGTGGTCCCCAAGCGCGACAGCGCGCCCGACAGCACGAACCGCGCGCCGACCGCCTCGCCCATGCCGCTCGCGCACGCGCCTTCGTCCTGGGAGCACAGCCCCAGAATCTGCCGCTGCCGCTCCGCGCCGACGATAGTCTGCAAGTCCTTCTCGGAGATGACCTTGAAGAGCTTGCGCTCCGAGAGCGACTGCACCGCCGCGTCGGTGATGGCGGCGGCCTGCTCGGGCGAGGCGCCTTGGGCCTGCAGGCTCGAGACGAGCAGGGTGGGCTTTTCGCTTTCCTGCGCGGGTTGGCCTTCAGCCGCGCGCGCCGGCACCGCGAGCGCGCACAACAGCCAGAGCACCGCTTTCCAGGGGAGGCCTTTTTCGCGTGGCATCAAGGGCGCGAGCGTATTCGCCCCGGTCGACGGGTCGCCATTCGAAAAAGGCCGCCCAGAACGTGGCGTGCATCAGCGCCTCGGCCCCGTCTTTCGGCCGCCGCACCGGCGCGAGCCGCGACCGCCGCTGCGCCCAGCGCAGGAGCTTCCCGCTCGGGTCGGCGGCGGCGATGCGGCCCCACAGCTCCAGGTAGTCGCGCTCGGCGAAGGACCACTCGCGCTCGAGCTGGCGAAGCTGCTTCTCGTCGAGGCGAAGCGGGAGCGGCTTGCCGAACAGCTCCTCGAGGAAGGCGCCCAGCGCGCCGACGCGCTGCACGGCGGCGTCGGACTGGGGCAACAGCCCCCGCAGCTCCGCCCAAGGCGACCGGACAGCGCCCCGCCGGGAGAGCAGCGCCGTCTTGAGTCCGGCGAGCGCGGACGCCACGTCGGGCAGGTCGCGCCCCGCCTTGCGCGCGCAGAGGTGGATCAGCCGCTCCCGCACGCGCGCCAGCTCGGCGACGCACGAAGACATCGCGTCGTCCGCCGGCCACGCCTCGACCTCCGCCCGGCGCTGCGCGCGCGCGAGCACCGCGTCGATTCGCGCCGCGTTGGCCTCACACCACTCGATGAGGCCGTACGCGCGCGACAGACGCGCGCGCCAGAAGATGCCGCGGCCGCCGTCGAGCAGCGCGCGGTAGAGCCGCCGCGCCTCGAACAGCAGCGCCGCGTCGTCTTCGAGCTGGGTCTGGTGCGCGCCCTCCATCGCGCCGTGGAAGCTAAGCCGCGTTCGACGTCCGCGCCGCCGCGCGCGTGCGCTACGAGACGAATCCGCCCGGCTTGTTTCGCGCAGCGAACGAACGCGCGCTCACGGCGGGCAGCTGGCCGGCTTCACCCGCGTCGCCGCGCCGCGACCGGTGAAGACGTACAGCGTGTCGCGCAGCGGGATGAGGCTGCCGCGGTCGAGCCCGTCGGGCACCGGCCCCGCGAGGAAGCCGCCCGCGAGGCTCTCCTTCACCCAGCTCCCCACCCCGCTGCCGTCCTGGCTGGGCTTGAGCCGGTACAACCCGCCCTTGGCGAGCGCGTAGGTCTGACCGCACAGGTGCGCGAAGTCCGCGACGCTCGTCTCGTCGGGGACGGGCGGCGCCAAGAGCACCCGGCTGGGCAGCGAGAAGACCTTGCCGTCGCGCAGCCCGACGCGCGCCTTGGCCCCGTCGGCCCACACCTCGAGCGCGTCGCCGTCCGGCAAGAGCAGCTCGGTGGCGCGCCAACGCGTCTCGGTCTCCGCCCGCACCGAATAGAGCGCGGTGCCGGTCAACGCGTAGGCGCTCATCAAGGAAGTGCCGCCGTCGAAGGCCATCGGGGGCACCGCCGCGAGCGAGAGGATGGGGCTGGTGGGAGCGGGCGTGAGCCGCTGCAGGAGCACCGTCTGCCCAGCGTCGGCGATGTCGATGGTCCCCTTGGGCGAGTGGCGGGGGTCGGGCACCGGAGCGGCGTAGAGCGTGTCGTGCGCGCTGACGAGCAGCTGCACCCCGCCCGTGGCGCGCGGTGCGAGCGTCGCGCGCACGGGCGTCTTGAAGCGGTCGGGCGTCGTGTCGACGCGGCCGAAGACTTCGAGCCCTTCCGACTCGGGCACCGTGGGGTCCGAGCGCAGCTGCACCAGCGACCGGTTGCCCATCACCACCCAGCGCACGGTGCCGTGGACGGCCGCGAGCGGAACCAGCCCGCGCTCCACGTCGACGTCCTGCGCGGCGAGGCCGATTTGGTCGTTCTCGAAGCCGACCAGGGAGTCGGTGAAGACGACCGGAATCGACAGCCCGCCGTCGGGCGCGTCGAAGAGCAGCTCGGCGATGCCCTCCGCCTTCCGGTCGAACAGCACCGGCTTCGCGGTCGACGGCTGCTCACCGAACCAGAGCTCGCCGGAGCGGCCGGCGTGGCCGAACAGCTGCGGCGCGCTCGTCTGCGCCAGCGTCGCTTCGGAGAACAGCACCGAATCGCTCGAGAGCTCCTCGCGCTCGCAGCCGCCGCCGTGCCGCGCGAGCAGCCGGTACGTCTGCACGACGGACGAGGTCGCGCTCGCCTGACAGCGCACCTCGAAGCCAGCGCCGCGCTCGTCGCGCACCGGCCGGTAGTCGACGAGCCGGGCCGTGCCGGGACACGCGCGACAGTCCCGGGCGAGCGGCGCGTCGAGCTGCCAGGCGGGCCGACACAGGTCGCTCATGTTGCTGCGGTCGCAGTGCTGCGCGGCGACCATGCCCGCCACGTCGACCAAGGTGAGGACCACCGCGTCGCCGACCGGCGGCGGGCTGGACAGTCCGCCGCCCACCCAGCCTTCGACGGCCAAGAGCCCGCTCGCGCTGGTGCGGAAGGAGCGCGCGTACAGCATGGTCGGCTCGTTCGAAGGGCCGCAGCGCGTGTTGTGCAGCCGGTGCAAAAACCAGTTGCTCCAATTGCCGGGCGGCTCGAGCGCGGTCGCCGCGGTGCTGATGAAGAGCCCGTGGTCGGTGGCGGCGACCAGGCATTGCTCGCCCGCCACGTCGAAGCCCGCCATGTCGTAGACGCGGGCGGTGCCGCCGTCGAGCAAGAGCGGCGGGCTGGCCTGAATCGCGTTCGGCGCGCCGGGCCGATGGTAGAAGACGCTGCTTTGCTCCGGGCCGAAGCACGCGAGCAGGGTCGACGTGCCCTGCGACAGGCGCAGCGCATCGGCGGATACCGGGGTGCCGCCGGAGGTCAAGCTGCGCAGCGCCGGCAGGCCGCCGTCCAGCGGATACTCCAGCTCGGACAGCCCGTTCGAGAGCACGTAGACGCGGTTGCCCGAAGCGGCCAAGCCCGCATCCGCGGCGATGCGGCCGGCGTCGCCCGGCGGCGTCGGGTGCACGAGCCACCCCGCGGTGGGGCCGTCGTTTCCGAGCCCGGTGACGAACCCCAGCTGGCCGTCGATGGCGTAGGCGATGGACCGGTAGGGCCGGCCGTTGAACGGAACGCCCTGCGGGGTGCCGCCGTCGGGCAGCGGCAGCGCGCTCTCCTGGTACGGCAGCGTGAAGGCGACGTGGCTGGGCGCCTGGGCGAACAGCTTCGGGCTCACCCGCTCCACCGAGCCCAGCGGGATGTCGTGGGTCGGCAGCGCCTCGGGGGCCGGGTCGACGCAGCGCCCGTCGACGCCGCACCGCCAGCCCTGCGTGCAGTCGTTGTCGCCCGCGCAGCGGTGGGCGCCCGCAACCGCCGTGTCGAGGCAGACGCCCTCCAGGCCGCAGCGCCAACCGGGCGCGCAGTCGTCGACGTCCGACCGGCACGGCACCGCGCCCGCATCCAGCCGGTCGTAGCAGCGGCCGCCCGCGCCGCAGTGCCAGCCCTGCTCGCAGTCGTCGGACGTCTCGCACAGGTACGGCGCGGCGACCGCGGTGTCGTGGCAGAACTCCTCGAGGCCGCAGCGCCAACCTTCGGGGCAGCTGTCTTGGCCGCCGTCGCGTTGGCACCGGTAGGCGCGCGGCGTCTCCAGGTCGACGCAGGTCGGACACGCCGCCCAGAGCAACGCGAGCGCCGTCCACCCGAGCAGGCGCGCGTTCATGGGAACACCCCGACGAGGGCAGCGCCCAGGCCGGTCGCCACGACGTTGAGCTGCTTTCCACCGCTCGACGGGACGTCCGAAGGGTTGAGCAGAATCCCCGCGGTGAGCAACCCGGCGCCGGCCGCCGCGACCGCCAGCGCGATGGTCTTGTCTTGCGCGGCGCTCTGGGCGCGCCGCTCGTAGTCTTCGTAGCGCGCGAACGAGCCCGGGACCGACGCTTCGAGCTCGCCGTTGAGCTGCGCCTCGCGCGAGAGCGCGAGCATGCCGAACACGCCGCCGCCGATGACCGCCGCGGCGCCCGTGCCCATCAGCGCATACGGCAGCACGCGCGACGGCGGCGGGGGCAGCGGGGTGCCCGTCGCTTCCGCCACCGCGTACGGCAGCTGCGCCTGCAGCGCGGCCAGGTCCGGGGCGATGCGCGTCGACCGGCCAATCGGCTGCGCCTTGGTCGAGTCCATCGTCTGCAAGGTGAGCTGGAACGCCTCGCCGAGCTTGGCGACCGAGCCGTTCATCACGAAGCGGGCGCCGAGCGCGCCGGTCAGCTCGGTCAAGCACGAGGTGTCGTCGGAGCAGCCCAGCATCTGCCGCTGCCGCTCCAGGCCGAGCATCGTGGCGATGTCCTTCGACGAGAGCACGTCGAAGAAGCCGCGGGCGGCCACCTCGGTGCTCAAGGCCTCCGTGAGCGCGCCGGCGACCTGCGGCTCGACGCCGCCCGCGGGCGTTAAATCCAAGACCACCAGCTTCGGTTTCTCGGTGGCAGCAGACGTCGCGACCAGCACCGCGAGCGCAAGGGCGTGCATGCGCGGGCGAGCTTACCCGGGCGGGCCCCACGCGCCAGCCGCCATCACGCCCACATCTACCGTCCTTCGCGCCGCGGCCGCATCCGCGCCAGCTCCCGCTCCACCGCGCGCTCCTCGCGCTCCGACTCCGGCCCCCAAAACAGCGTGAGCGCGTGTCCCACCAGCCCCAGCCCCCAGGCGACGAGGACCCAGAGGAACCACGGGTAGCGGGCGCCGGTGAGCAACCAGATGACGAACATGCCCGCGTTGCCGAAGACGAAGAGCAGCACATGGACCAGAAAGTCGTTGCGCGCGCGGACGCGCTTTCTGGCCCGGGCCTCGAGGGACCCTTCCCGCGCGGGGGCTGGCGACACGGCAGGCTCTTCCATCACGGCTCCTGCCGGCAGACTGTTCACGCCGCGGGCGCGCACCACCCAGCGAGGCGCGGCGCCGCTGCCTGCTCCCTCGCGCACCGTCCGGGCGCGCGCATCAAACGCGCATCGGCATGACGACGGCCGTGTAGCTCTTGTCCTGCGGCGCGTGCAGCACGCCCGGGCTGTGCTCGTCGCCCAGCTCGACCGACACGTCCTCGGTGTCCATCACCGAGAGCACGTCGATGAGGTAGCGCGCGTTGAAGCCGATGGTGATGTCCGCGCCTTTGTACGGCACGGGCAGATCATCCTTCGCCTCCCCCAGGTCCGGGTTGTTCGCCGCGATGCGCAGCTGACCTTCGGCGAGCGACACCTTCACCGCGTTCGACTTGTCGGCCGACAGGAGCGAGATGCGCTTGAGCGCCTCCAAAAAGCGCAGCTTCGAGACGAGCAGCTGCTTCTCACCCTGCTTGGGAATGACGCGCTGGTACTCGGGGAACTGCCCGTCGATGAGCCGCATCACCATGGTGAGGCCCGGCTTCTTGAAGAGCGCCGAGTTCTCGGCGAAGCCCAGGTGGCACTCGGCCTCGGGCGCCTCCTCGAGCAGCCGCTTGAGCTCGTACAGCCCCTTGCGCGGGATGATCACCCCGCTCTTGAGCTTGAAGTCGCCCGGCAGCTCGCGCTCGATCATCGCGAGCCGGTGGCCGTCGGTGGCCACCATGCGCACCTTGCCCTGCTCCTTGGGCTCGAAGAAGACGCCGTTCAGGATGTAGCGCGTCTCGTCCGAGGAGATGGCGAACTGGGTCTTCTTGATCATCTCCAGCAGCGTGGTGCCCGGCACCTTCACCAGCGGAGCGTTCTCTTCCTTCGGCAGCTTCGGGTACTCCTCCGGCGCCATGCCGACAATCTTGAAGTGCGCCGCCCCCGAGGAGAGCTCCGCGTAGTTGTTCGGCAGCTTGCGGATGGTGACGTGCGGCTCGGGCAGGTTCTGCACGATGTCGAAGAGGTACTTGGCCGACAGCGTCACCGCGCCCGGCTTGGTCACCTCGGCCGGGTGCTCGCTCACCACGCCGATGTCCAGGTCGAACGCCGTCACCGTCACGCCGGTCTTGGTGGCGTTCAGCAGCACGTTGGCCAGAATGGGCATGGTGGTCTTGCGCTCCACGATGCCTTGCGCGCGGTAGAGCGCTCGACGAAGCTCGTCGGCCGCAATACGAAATTCCATGGTGCCCTCGAAAGCTTGAAGCTGTTTGAAGCGCGGTGTAGCACGAGGCCAAGCATGCTCACCATCGTCATCAGCGTCGTCATTCTGGTCCTGGTCGGGGTCGCCCTGTACTCGTCCACCCGAGGCGGGGGCTCGAACGTCTCCCAGGCGGACTTGGGCGGCATCAACGCCTACGACTCGTACTACGGCAAAGACCGCTTCAAGTACGGCAGCGGTCCCCCGTGTGAGGACTGCGAGCGGGTCGGCTGCATCGGCGCGGGCCAGTGCTCGCACAGCTGCCACCGCCAGAAGAAGGCTAGCTAACCGCCCGGCGCTGCGACGCTTTTCCACCTTCGATGCCGGACGTCGTCCTGGTGACGTGCCGCGCGATGCCCGACTTCGACCCGGAGCACGCGCCGATTCAAGAAGCCTTGAGCGCGCGCGGGCTCAGCAGCGAGGTCGTCGCGTGGGACGCGCCGTATGACTGGGCCGCCCCGCGCGCGTGCGTGCTGCGCTCGACGTGGGACTACCACCTGCGCCGCGAGGAATTCTTGGCCTGGGCGGATCTGATCAGCCAGCGAACGCGGCTCTTCAACCCGGCCCACGTCGTCCGCTGGAACACGCACAAGGGGTACCTGCGCGAACTCGAGCGGCGCGGCGTCCCCGTCCTGCCGACCGAATGGGTGAGCGCGGCGTCCTTGAGCCTCGCGCAGCTGTGCGAGCGGCGCGGGTGGCGAGAGCTGGTCGTGAAGCCGGCGGTCTCGGCGGGGGCGTACCGGACCAAGCGCTTCGGCGCGGATCAACTCGAGGAAGCGCAGCGCTGGCTGGGCGCGCTCAGCGAGAGCGGCGACGTGCTGGTGCAGCCCTACGCCCCCCAGGTGGAGACGAGCGCCGAGCGTTCGATTCTGTGGATCGACGGGGCGCTCACGCACGCGGCCAAGCGGCCGCCCGTGCTCGCCGCGCATGCCCCGCCGCTCGACGCCATCGAGCCGGTGGACATCTCGTCGCAAGAGGAGCTGTTCGCCCACCGCGTGGTCGCGCCCTGGAAGGACGAGTTGCTCTACGCGCGCGTCGACTACGTGCTCGACGACACCGGGGAGCCGCGCTTGATGGAGCTCGAGCTGGTGGAGCCGTCGTTGTTCCTGCGGCTCCACCCGCGCGCGGCGGATCAGCTCGCCCACGGCATCGCGCGGAGGCTGCGCGCAGGTTAGGCCTTGCTCCCGCCCTCTTCACCGATGGCGAGCGTGGTGGCCTGGATGTCGCCACCCCCTTCTTCGCCCA
>CAZEDU010000007.1:24620-62375 GCA_964511185.1 uncultured Myxococcaceae bacterium
CCTTCTTCGCCCAACGCCAGGGTGGTGACCTTGGTGCCGCCCTCTTCCCCCAGCGCGTGCGACGTCTTGGTGCCGCCGCCCTCCTCACCGAGGGCCATGGTGGTGAACGTGTCCTCCGACCGGCGGCCGCGACCCTTCCGGACGCTGCCCACTTCCCCGCCGGCTTTGCCCTGCGACTTGCGCTTCTTCTTCGCCTTGCCCTCCACCAGAGCCGGCAGCGCGTAGTCGATGAACCCACGGATGACTTTCTTGCACATGGCAGGTGTTCCTCTTCTCTTATTCTCTGCGCCGAGGTCCCCGACGTTGCTTCCCCTGCGGCTGTTAAGCTCCCCTCTCCATGCGCATCGGCATCCTGGGCGACCCCGAAGACCTGCAATCCGCGACGGTCGCCAAGGCCTTGAGTTCGCTGGGCGCCACCCCGGTTTGGGTGAGCCCCGACGCGCTGGAGCGCGAAGAGCCCTTCTCGATGAAGGACGGCCGCGCGGAGTATCGGGCCGAGAGCCTCGAAGACGTGCGCGCCTACTACGTCCGCCACACCCCCAGCACGATGGCGCCGGCGATGGAGCGGGACGATGCGCTGGTCCTCTTCGAGGACTGGTTCACCCACTACATGCACCGGCGCGAGCGCGCGACCTTCGTCATGGCCTGGCTGCTCCGCCTGCAGCACGAAGGGGTGCGCCTGGTGAACGGCCCGCACGCGGCGAGCGTGTTCCAGTTCAAGCCGTTTCAGCTCGACGTGCTGCGCCGCCTGGGCGCTCGGGTGCCGCGC
Source organism: uncultured Myxococcaceae bacterium (assembly GCA_964511185.1). Lineage (GTDB taxonomy): Bacteria > Myxococcota > Myxococcia > Myxococcales > Myxococcaceae > CAZEDU01. Next base: position 25,390 of record CAZEDU010000007.1, read on the forward strand.
ACGTTGATCAGCAATGATCCGACCGCGGTGCGCGCCTTCCTCGCCGCGCAAAAGGACGTCATCTACAAACCGGTGATGGGCGGGGCGGTCACCCGGCGCCTCGACGGCGACGCGCTCGAACGGCTCGACGACATCAAAAAGTCGCCCGTCATTTTTCAAGAGCGCATCGAAGGCGACGACCTGCGCGTGATGCTCATCGGCGACGAGATCGTCTCCTCGGTCGCCATTCGCACCCCGACCCAGCACCTCGACTTCCGGGACGACCCCGTCTACAGCGGCGGCGAGGCGCAGTACGAAGAGGTGACGCTGCCGACCGAGGTGGCCGCGCTCTGCCGCCACGCCGCGCGCGCCTGCGGCCTCACCTTCGCCGGCATCGACATCAAGCGAACCCGGGACGAATGGGTGTTCCTCGAGCTGAACAGCTCCCCCATCTACCTCGACGTGGAGCTCAAGCTCGGCCATCCGATCAGCGCCGCGCTGGCCCGCTGCTTGGTCGAAGGCGCGAAGGGCTAAGACCCATGCACGGCCCCGTCATGCGCGCGCTGCTCACCTCTCTCGTCCTCTTCAGCCTCCCCGCCCTGGCCGTCGAGCGGCGCTTCGGGGCCACGCCGTCGACCCAGGTCACCGCGCCGGGCGCGCGCGCGTTCACCGTCGACACCGCGCCGCGGCTCCTCCGCGTGGGCCAGTACTTCCGCCTCGACAACCGCGCCGCGCTCGAGCTCGGGGTGGCGAGGAAGCTGCACACCGCGCTCGTCCTCGCCATCGACGCCGAAGCCACGGGCGGCCAGCGCGCCCTCTTCTCCTCGGCGCGCAACGCCTGGAAGTACCAGCTGCTCGACGACACCCGCCCCGTCTCGCTCGCGCTGGAAGGCGAGGTCGGCGTGGGCGCCCGCGGCGTCGACGGCGGCGTGCGCCTCATGCTCGAGCGGCGCTTCTCCCAACTGCTCCTCGCCGCGAGCTGGGAAGCCGCCGCGGTCACCCACCGCACGCGCGCGTACGACCCCGACTTCCGCCACGCCGCGTCGGTGGGCGCCGCCTACTTCGTGCACGAGCGCTTCACCACCGGCATCGAAGCCGTGCACGACGCGCTCTACGCCCGCGGCTACCAAGGCAGCGCGTTCTACCTGGGGCCGGCGGTGAGCTACGGCGCGCGCGCGTTCTGGCTGTCGCTCTCCTTCACGCCGCAGGTGGCCGCCTTCCTCCCGCCCGCGCGCACCGGGCCGCTCGAGCTGCGGGCGCACGAGCGGTTCGTCGCGCGCCTGGCCTTCGGCGCGTCGTTGGCGGATCCGGCGCGTTAACTCCATCGCATGGACCTGAAGTCGAAGCTCCATCCGGTTTCCGACGCGCACTACGTGCTCGAGAAGCACGGCACGATGCGCACGCAGGCCGACCTGTTCCTCACCGAGCCCTTGCTGTTCGGGGACGGGCAGCTGCCAGGGCTCGACGAGATGACGCTCGGCCAGGTGGTGAACGCCGCCAGCTTCCCCGGCGCCACGCGCGTCGTCATCACGCCCGATTGCCACCTGGGCTACGGGGTGCCCATCGGGACGGCCATCGAGACCGACGGCACGCTGCTGCCGACCGCCGCCGGCTACGACATCGGCTGCGGCATGGTGCAGCTGCGCACGAGCCTCACCGAAGAGGACGTGCGCGACGTCCAAAAACGGCGGACGTGGATAGACGCGGTGACCTCGCGCATTGGCGTCGGGGTGGGCCAGGCGCCGGCGCGCCGCCCCAAGCCGCTCGAGTCGCGGCGCTTCGCCGAGGTCATCCGCTACGGCGCTCAGGCGCTCGGCCGCACCACCGACGTCGCCGAGCGCGCCTTCCTGCCCGTCGACGACGACCGCGTCGACGTGCCCGCGCGCGCCGCGCAGAAGGCGGATCAGCTCGGCTCGCTCGGCGGCGGCAACCACTTCTGCGAGATGCAGGTCGACGAGACCGGCCGCGTCTGGGTGATGCTCCACACCGGCAGCCGCGGCTTCGGCTGGAACATCGCCAAGCACTTCTTCGTCGAAGGCGCGGCGCGGCTGGGCCTGTCGGGCAGAGGCAGCGAGGATTCGATTTGGATCGACGCCGACTCACCCTTCGGGCGCGCGTACTGGAACCTGCACAACATGGCCGCGAACTACGCCATCGCCAATCGGCTGATCATCGGCGAAGCGGCCTGCGAGGCGCTCGAGGAGGTCTATGGCGGCACCGCGAGCATCTACTATGAAATCTCCCACAACCTGATTCAGCGCGAGCACGGCCGCTTCGTCTCACGCAAGGGCGCGACCCGCGCGTTCCCGGCGCGCCACCCCGCGCTCCGCGGCACCGTATGGGAGGGCACCGGCCACCCGATTCTGATCCCAGGCTCGATGGAGACCGGCTCGGCCATCCTCTTCGCGCGGGCGGGCGCGGCGAAGGCGCTCTACACGGTGAACCACGGCGCGGGCCGGGCGCTGTCGCGCAGCGAAGCCAAGCGCGTGCTCGACCAGCGCCAGACCGACGAGCGCATGAAGCGCGCGGGCATCCTGCTCAACACCCGCTCCACACCCATCGACGAGTCGGGCCCCTGCTACAAACCGCTCGACCGCGTGCTCGAGGCGGTGGAGCGGGCCGACCTCGCGAAGGTGGCACACAGGCTTCGACCGGTCGCTTGCATCAAGGGCGCCGACTAGGACGCCTTCTCTCCTACATCACCACCGAGCGATTCCGTGGGTCGCTGGAACCTCCCGAGGTATCCTCCCGTCACTTGGTCATGGCTGGCGCGACGCTTCCCTTAAGTGCCGACTCGTACACGGGTCGCAAGATGGGAAAGTACGAGGTGCTCTGCCGTCTTTCGACGGGAGGCATGTCGGAAATCTTTCTGGCCTTTCAGCGAGGCCTCGCCGGCTTTCGCAAGCTGGTCGTGCTCAAGTCGATTCTGCCGGACATCAGCGGCGAGGAAGAGTTCGTCCGCATGTTCCTCGACGAGGCGCGCATCACCGCCGCGTTCAACCACCCCAACATCGCCCAGGTCTTCGACCTGGACATCGACGACGGCGCGCTCTTTCTCTCCATGGAGTTCGTGCCGGGCGCGACGCTGGTGGAGATCGCCCGCGCCTGCCGCGCCAACAACGAGCCGATTCCCATTGGCCTCACGCTCGCCGCCGTGCGCGACACCGCGCTCGCGCTGCACTACGCGCACAACTTCACCGATCCGCTCGGCCGCAAGCAGGTCGTCATCCACCGCGACGTGGCCGAAAAGAACATCATGGTCACCTACGAGGGGACCACCAAGCTGCTCGACTTCGGCATCGCCAAGTCCCTCTCGCGCGCCTCCCGCACCACCGTCGGCATGGTGAAGGGGACCAGCGGCTACATGTCGCCCGAGCAGATCCTCGGCGAGCCGCTCGACGCGCGCAGCGACATCTTCTCGCTCGGCGTGGTGCTCCACGAGTGCCTCACCGGCATGCGCCTGTTCCACGGGAAGAACCCCGAGGAAGGCATGATGGCGGCGCTGAAAGAGGACGTGATTCCACCGTCGCGGCAGAACCCGCAGGTGCCGCCCGAGCTGGATCAGGTGGTCCTCAAGGCGCTGAACCGGAAGCGCGACGACCGCTGGACGAACGCGCTCGAGTTCGCGCGCGCCATCGACCGCACGATGTTGGACCAAATCTGGAACCCCGAGCAGAGCGGCGAGCTGGTGCAAAGGCTCTTCTCCGACCGGCGCACCCAGACGCGCACCTTGCTGTCGCGCGCGCAGTCCGACGAGGTGACCGGCGAGACGCGGCTCAAGGGGCTGCTCGACTCGTTGATCAACGGCGCCAAACCCGAGGGCCGGCGCACCAACTCCGGCTCGGCGGTGGTGAGCCCGGTGGTGACGCCGCTGCCTTCGTACCGCGGCAAGCAGGTGCCCGACCGCACGCCGGAGCAGACGGAGCCGACGCCCTTGCAGCGCCCCTCGGCGCCGCCGGGGCGCACGGTGCGCATCCGCGGCAAGAGCGGCGAGACGCCCCTGCCGCCCGAGCCCGCTTCCGATGGCGGACGCGACTCGCCGACCTTGCCGCCGATGGGACCCGGAGAGCGGACGGTGGTCGGCGACCCGAGCAAGACGCTCTCGGACGAGGTGGATGATCAGCTCGAGCCCGAGCTGAAGACGGTGCCCGCCGCCGCCATCGTCGGGCTCCTGCCTCCCCATGAGAAGACGGTGGCGGTCAGCCCCGAGCAGCTCTTGCGCGGCACGCTCGCCTCGAGCGACCGCACCGCGCTCGCGCCCCCCACGCCGCCGATGGGCAACGCCCGCCCGTCGCGCGCCGACCGCACCGAGCCCGGGGGCAAGCCGCTCAACCGGTCCTTGATGTTCGGGCTGGGGCTGGGAGTCGCGCTGGTGATCAGCGCGGTGGTGGTGCTCCTGTGGCGCGTGTCTCAGCCTTCCACCCCGCCCGCGCCCAAGCCGGTCGGGCCGGCGCGCGCCGAGCAGGCCGTCCAGCCGCCGCCCGCACCGAAGGACGAGCCCGCGCCCGTCCCTGCGGCCGTCATCATCGCCGAGGCGCCTCAGGCGCCCGAGCCGCCGTCCACCGAGGTGGCCGCCGCGCCGATTCCGGAGGCCCCCGCCGCGCCGCATGCCGCGCTGGATTTGACGCCCGAGCCCGAGAAGAAACCCGCGCCGGTGGCGGTGGCCCCCAAGCCGCCAGCGCGCCGGCCGACGCCCAAGGTAGAGGCGCGCGCGGCCCCCGAGAGCAAGAGCGCGGGCGCGGGCACCATCCGCCTGGTGACCTCGCCTCCGGACGCGACGGTGATGTTCAGGTCGAAGAGCCTGGGCATCACGCCGCTCATCGACGCGCCGCTGCCCGCGGGCAAGCACACGCTCAAGCTGATCGGCTCCGACAAGAAGACCTATCTGCTGCCGGTGGAGATCGCCGACGGCAAGCCGACCAAGCTGCGCGTCGACCTGTCCGAGCTGCAGACCGAGTAAGGCAGAGACGCGAGCAGATCGAGGAAGGCGGAGCCGGCAGTCCCCCGAGGGACGGCGGCGACCGAGCGGGGTTGTGAGATGCGCTCTAGCCGCTACTGCCCGTGGGGCGAGCCCGGCGAGAAGCCCAGGTCTTCGCGGTGGTCGTGATCCGCGCCGCCGAACGTGCCGACCCAGGGCTCCTGCGCGACGTCGATGCCCTCGAGCGCGAAGGTGTGGAAGCTGCCCGCGCTCTGCGCGAACGGCGGGTCGCAGCTCATGCAGGTCGACGCGCCGTCCATCAGCGCCATCGAGCCGGTGGCGATCTCCGCGAGCTGCGGCGCCGTCTTCTGCGCGTAGTCGAGCGTGCAGGCCCAACGCTCCACGCCATCGCTCGGGTTGCTGCCCACCAGCTGCAGCGCGCCTTGCCGCCGCTCGAAGGTGAGCAGCACCGTCTGCGGCGGAAGGTCCGCGCGGTAGCGCCACGAAGCGAGCCGAATCACCGGCGACTCGACGCTCGCGCCGGTCGGCAGCACGCGGTTCCACACCACCACGCCGGTCGACGCATCGAGCCCGCGCACCAACGTCGAACCCGGCGTCGGGCTGGGAATCACGCGGTCCGCCGTCACCACCGGACGGCCATAGCTCGTCTGGTACGTCGAGATGGAAATAGGCAAAGGCGAGCCGTCGGCGGTGAGGAACGGTTGGCTGCTCTTCTCCGGGTACAGCTTGCCGCGGCCGAGCGCGAGCTCACCGCCCACCATCTGCTCGAGCCGCTTCCAGCGCAGCAGCCCATCGCGCGTGAACGAGACGAGCAGCGTCGGCGAGTGCGGCACCAACGGCGCCTGGCCTTCCTGCGAGGGTGAGAAAGAGACGAACAAGTTGCCCACCACGTCGGCCGCCATACCGAAGGGGTGCGGGTGGTTGCAGACCTCGAGCATGGGGTCTTTGATCTGCTGCGCGCTGACCAACGCCCCCGCCGCGTCGAGCAGCACCAGGAAATAGAGGCGGCACTGCGTGCCCGACGAGCTGCCGGTCGGGTAGCCCTCGAAGAGCGCGGCGAGCCGGTCCGAGCCGAGCGCGCCCAGCCGCGCCATGAAGAGCTGCCCGACGCCGGTCAAGGCAACGAAGTCGGGCCGCGCGCTGGGCAGGTCGAACGTCCAGGCCGTCTTGCCGGTCGACAGGTCGATGGCCGACACCTTGCCCGACGTCGTCGACGGGTAATCCGCGCAAACGAGCCTGCCGTTCCACAGCATGCAGCGCCGCGCGGGGGTGACGCCGTCCTTCGCGGCGGCGCGGTTGGCGCGCAGCTTGGGCACGCTGAAGAAGCCCATCAACGAGACCGCGCCCGACTTCTCGAGCACCAGGTCGTGCAGCTCGTTGTACGCGCCGCCCGTCGTCGCGGAGTCGAACGACCAGTTGGGAGTGAGCGACGTCGCCGCGCCGCGCACGCAGGTCGAGGCTTGGCAGCGACCTTCCGCCTGGCAAGGCGAAGGGTCGGCGCAGATGAAGCCATCGGGCGGGTCGCGCTGCACGCAGCTGCCAGCGATGCACACGTCGGCGACGTCGCAGGTGCGGGTCGGGCCGCACGTGGCGCCGTCGGGCGCCGGCGCCAGGCCGCAACCGAGCTTCGGGTCACAGGTGCCGACCTGGCACTTGCCGTCGCCCGGGCAAGGCGGCGCCGGCTGATGCTCGCAGCCGCTCACCGCGTTGCAGGCGTCGATGGTGCAGGCGTTGCCATCGTCGCAGCTCTTCTCGCTGCCCACGCACCGCCCCTGAAGACAGCTGCCCCCTTCGATGCAGGCGTTGTGCGGGTCGCAGGCCGTGCCGTCCGGCAGGTCCGTCACCTCGCACTGCCCGGTGGTGATGTCGAAGCGCGCGCTCTGGCAGCTCGAGGTCGAGCCGCAGCTCGGCACGTCCAGCGCGTTGCCTTCGATGTGCAGCTGGCCGATCAAGTCCTCCGCGTGCGCCGTCAGCGACACCGCGTGCGAGCCCACCGCGTCGGGGCGAAACACCACGTCGATGCCGATGGCGCCGGTGGGCAGCTCGCGCGGCAGCTCGGAGAACCCGAACGGCGCGCCAGGCACCTCCCACGAGAGCGACAGCGGCGCCTTGCCCAGGTTGCGGATCCAGATCCGCGACCGCGCTTCTTGGCCAGGGTAGACGGGGCCCAACGTGAGGCTCTCGACGTCGAAGGCCAGCTCTGCGTTGGCCCGTTGAATCGTCTCACCACGGCATCCGGCGAGAGCGATGATCAGGAGAAGAGACGAAAGCCGCGACCAGGTCACCCTGGAGCCCTCCCCAACGACCGCGAGTCACATCCGTGGGCTTCGAGCGCATCGAAGCAGCTCGCGGTGTAGGTGCTCTAGGTGTGCCGGTCGTACTCACCGGCGCGGCGGATCAGGGAAGTTGACCGGTGCGATCCGCTGGAGGAAGGCGCAGCGGTGGAGGCTGCGCGAAGTAGAAGGCCGCCGCGGTGCCCGCCCCGACGGCGACCACCGCCCCCACGATGATTGGCCACTTGCTGAAGCCGCTGTCCTCTTCCCGTTCGATTTCGTCGCTCGCGGGAGCCGTCCCTTGCTCGCGCTGCCGGGCCTGCGCGTCGCTCATGGCCGACTCCACCGCCTTGTTGGCAGCGACCGTCGCCTTCGGCCGCTTGGCCGCTGGGTTGATCAGCGAAGGGAAATACAAGGGCTCGTCTTCGGTCCCTTGGGCGTAGAGCAGGCCGTCGTTCGCGTCGCGCGCCTCGGCGTAGACCTCGATCGATTGCTCCGGCGGAAAGCTCATCGACAGCGGCTGGCCCGCCAGCACGGTGATCTGCCGGAACCGGTTCTCGCTCTCCAAGCGCGCGTACACCGTGAGCTCGGGCGCCATCGGCACGTCCTCGTGCAGCATCGCGGACAGGCTGCCAGAAGGCTCGCGGCTGAGGACGAGCTCGTTCCGCTTTCCTTCGACCAGCTTCTTCGCCGCTTCGAACGGCTTGACGATCTTCGCGCCCATCGACGCGTCGACCTTCTCGTTGGGGTCCAACATCAGCATCTTCACGAAGTGGTCGCGCGCCTTGTTCGAGTCGCCCATGAACGCGAGCGACAGGCCCAGGCCTTTGTATTGCTGCACCCGCTCCGCGCGGGACGCCCCTTCGCGCAGCGCCACTTGGTAGAACTTCGTCGCCTGCTCGAACTCCAGGTCCGCGAACGCCTTCTCAGCCTTCTTCACCGCCGCGCTGGCGGCATGCGCCGCGAAGGACAACGTCAAGGTGATCAAGATCAACGCACGGCTCATCGTGTTCCCTTTGATGGGCTCTCCACCCAGGACCACTGTCATCGACGATCTAGAAAAGTGATCTGATCTAAATCGTGATGGCAGTCGGTCGGCAAAACTTGGGGAAAACGGCAAAACACAAATCCCTTCGACAGGATGCACGGATGGTGGGCTGAGGAAAACCCGCGCACTTTTCCCCTGCTTCCCACAACCCGTGTGCAGGTACGCTCGGCACACACAACCCCGCGGTCGAAACCCACAGGAAGACGACAGGTCTTCACCCTCGAAGTCCGCTACGCTCCCAGGGCCTCATGCCGCGCGCGTCCCCCACGAACGTGCAGCTCGACCCCGACTTTCACCGCGGAATGAAGGTCGGGAAGTACGAGGTCCTGCGGCGGCTCTCGGTGGGCGGCATGGCCGAGTTGTTCCTGGCCTTCACCGCGGGACCCGGCGGCTTTCGAAAATACGTGGTGGTGAAGCGCATCCTGCCGGATGTGCGGGAGAACGAGCACTTCGTCCGCATGTTCCTCGACGAGGCGCGCATCACCGCCGCCTTCAGCCACCCGAACATCGCGCAGGTCTTCGACCTGGGAGAAGAGGAGGACGGGCTCTACCTGGCGATGGAGTACATCGCTGGGCAGAACGTGAGCGAAATCGTTCGCGCTTGCGCCGACAAGCGCGCCGTGTTGCCCATCGGCTTCTCCGTCTCGGTGGCGCGGGATGTTTGTTTGGCTTTGCACTACGCGCACACCTTCGCTGATCCCACCGGCAGGCCATTCCCCGTCATTCACCGCGACGTCACGCAGAAGAACGTGATGGTGACCTTCGAAGGTCAAGTGAAGCTGCTCGACTTCGGCATCGCCAAGGCGCGCGGCAGCCTGGGGCGCACCCAAACCGGGACCGTGAAAGGGACCACCGGCTACATGTCGCCCGAGCAAGTGCGGGGCGAGCCGCTCGACGCGCGCAGCGACGTGTTCGCGGTGGGCGTGCTCTTGCACGAGCTGGTGACCGGGCGCCGGCTCTTCTCGGCCGAAAAAGAAATCGACGAGATGCGCATGGTGCTGGACGGCAAGGTCGCCGCGCCCGTCGAGTTGGAGCCGTTGGTGCCTGTCGCCATCTCGGACGTCGTCATGAAGGCGCTGGCCAAAGAGAAGACAGAGCGCTTCTCCTCCGCCAAAGAGTTGGCCAGGGCGCTCGAGAAGGCCACAGGCAAGCTGCTGTTTGATCAGGATCAACGCTCCGCCTTCATGCGCGAGCACTTCGAAGGCGAGCTCGGAAAGACGCACGCGCTGCTCGATTCAGCGAGCGACGCCGATGCCGACACCGGTCCCTTTCAACCGCTGCCCACGCCCAAGCGGCCGAAGACGACCAGCGCGCCCAAACGCGCGCCATCGCCACCGCCCGCGTTGCCCACCCTGACGGTCGAGGCGCTCGAGTCGGAAGACGGCCCCCAGGCTTGGAGCCGGCTCGGTTGGTGGATGGCGAGCATCGTCGTCGTGGTCGTGCTGGTGACCGGCTTCGCGCTGGTGCGCCTGCTGAACGCGCCGGCCGAAAGCCCGCTTCCGCCCGAGGTGCCGCGCGGCGCTTCCCCTGCGCCGGTTCCGTTGGCAGAGGAGCCGCCGCCGGAACCCGCGCCGCGTCCCAAGAGCGCGCGGCAAGGCGGTCTCACCCTGGTGACCCTCCCCGCCGCGAAGGTCTATCGAGGCAAGCAGGAGCTCGGCGTGACGCCGCTGTTGAACGCGCCGATGCCCGTGGGCACGCACCTGCTCACGCTGGAAGGGCCCGACGGAAAGAGGCGCCAGCTGTCCGTCAAGATTGCGGCCGGAAAGACCGAGAAGTTCCGGCTCGAGCTCCAAGACATCCCCGAAGCGCCGTGACCCACTGAGCTGGGTTAAGCCACGCCCAGCTTGGCTTCCAGCTCCTGCAGCTCCCGCTTCACCGAGTCATCGGTCTCGCGCAGCTGTTCGATTTTGCGGACCGACGAAATGACTGTGGAGTGGTCTTTGTCGAAGCGCTTGGCGATTTCAGGGTAGCTGCTCTTGGTGAGCCGGCGCGCCAGGTACATCGCGACCTGCCGCGCGTGGGCGAGCTGCTTGGTGCGGCGGTCCTGCCGCAAATCCTCGACGGCGATTTTGTAGAAGCGCGCGACCTCGCGCTGAATCTGGTCCACGTCGACCGGGCGGTTGGTGGGCAAAATGTCCTTGAGCACCTGCGCCGCGAACTCTTCGGTGATGGCCTGGCCCGTCAATGAATGCACCGCGGAGATTTTGATCAGCGCGCCTTCCAGCTCGCGCACGTTCTTCTGCACGTGCCGCGCGATGAAATGACACACCCGGTCCGGCAGCGCGAAGCCGTCGGCCTGCGCCTTCTTCTTCAGGATGGCGACGCGCGTCTCGTAGTTCGGCTCCTGGATGTCCGTGATGAGCCCCATGGTGAAGCGGGAGCGCAGCCGCTCCTCGAGGCCAGGAATCTCGGAGGGGACCGCGTCGGACGTGAGCACGATGGCCTTCGACATCTCGTGCAGCGTGTTGAAGGTGTAGAAAAACTCCTTCTGCGTCTCCTCGCGCTTGCCGAGGAACTGGATGTCGTCGATGAGCAGCACGTCGCACTCTTCGCGGAACTTGCGCCGGAACTCGGGCATGCGGTGGTCGCGCACCGACTCGACGAACTGATTCGTGAACTCTTCGCTCGACAGGTAAACGACGCGCGCGCTCGGGTTGCGCTGCAAAATGCGATTGCCCACCGCGTGCAACAGGTGCGTCTTGCCCAACCCGGTGCCGCCGTAGACGAACAGCGGGTTGTAACAACGCCCCGGGCTCTCGGCGACGGCCGCGGCGGCGGCGGCCGGCAGCTGGTTCGAGTCGGCCACCACGTAGGTGTCGAAAGTAAACCGCTCGTTCAGACGGTTCGGCCGCGGGCCGCCCGCGGCGTTCGAGTTCGCGGCCGGCACCGGCGGTGGAGCGGCTTCTTCGGCCAGCCCTTCGACCACCTGAAAGGCCACTTTGCCCGGCGCGCCCGCCAGGCTCGCGAGCGTCTCTTCGATCAGCTTCCGGTAGTGATCATCGACCCAGTCCCGAAAGAACCGGTCGTGCACCCCCAACACCAACGCTTCTTCTTTGAGCTCGAGCGCCTTGAGCCGCTCCAACCAGCTCAACGCGTAGCTCTTCCCTTCAGCCCTTAAGGTATCGAGAACTTTGGTCCATAAGGTTTCATGATTTAGGGAAAGGGAGGCCACTTCAGCGAGAGCCGTCACGCATCGCCTCGAAACAAAAAAATGGAGTCGTTCGGAAGCCGGCGGTGTGTACCGAACGAGAAACGGCGGATCAAGCGACTTGACGAAAGCCTTGGAAAACCACGGCGAAGTGTTGTCGTTCGCGGCCGGCTTCGCGTTTCGTCGAAATCTCGAATTGTGCTGATCCATCGAGTGAACACCAGCCGTTGTGGCGCGCGATTTCTTCGCTTTGCTGAATGTGTTGGCGTCGCAAAAACCAGACGCATCGCGCGCGCGTCCACAAGCGCCGCGAGAGGCGAAAGCAACGCCGCTCCACACGCGCTCCACGCGCTTTCCACAGCAATCCACAGACTTTTCCCCAGGACCATCGGTCAAACCCGCCGCGCTGGACGCGGTGTCGCACGCCGGGATTCGTTGACACGTGGCGGACTTGCGCGTTAGGAGCCGCGCCTCTTCACTCGAAGGAGCACGTTCGTGGCCAAGCGTAAGCCCACCTATCAGCCGTCGAAGCTCAAGCGAAACCGGTCGCACGGCTTCCGCAAGCGCAACGCGACCAAGGCGGGCCGCGCCGTCATCAAGCGTCGTCGCGCGAAGGGCCGTAAGCGGTTGGTGGTGAGGGCGGCAAAGAAGTAGCAACGTGAACCGTCGCCTTCCGAAGTCGGAGCGGCTTCGAAAGCGGCGCGAGTTCCTCGACGTTCAAGCGCGGGGCGAGAAAGTGTCGACCGACTGCCTTCTCGCGCTGGCCCAAAAGAACGACCAGGGCGCCACCCGCGTGGGCATCACCGTCTCGAGCAAGGTGGGCAACGCGGTGGTTCGTAACCGCATTCGGCGAAGGCTTCGCGAGCTGTACCGACACCGCAAGGCGGCGTTGCCGTGCGGGCTGGACGTCGTCCTCGTGGCCAAGCCGCAGGCCGCCCAAGCCGACTTCGCGGCGTTGGCCGCGGCGTACGATGCGCTGGCCGCCAAGCTCGCGAGGAAGTTCCCGTGAGCGTCGTCGGCCGGCTGTTGTCGCTGCCCGTTCGGCTGTACCGGGTGACGCTCTCGCCGCTCCTCCCCCGCGTCTGCCGGTTCCACCCGTCGTGCTCGCAGTACGCGCTCGACGCGCTCGAGCGACACCCGGCGCACCGCGCGCTGGGGCTCATCTTCTGGCGTTTGTGCCGATGTCAGCCGTTCGCGGCCGGCGGCCTTGACCCTGTTCCCCCAGCACTGCCTTCGGCGCATCGCGCGCGCGTGGCGGAGTGACCGCGATGGACTCGTCGAACCGTAGAGTGATGTTGGCGTTGGGCGCGTCGTTCCTGCTCATCATGGGCTGGTCGTACTTCGCGGGCCTGGGCAAGCCGCCGCCCACCTTCACCCTCGATGGCGGCGAAGCGGCCGCGCCGCAAGCCGATGCGGGCGTCGCCGCACCGGTGGCTGCGGCCCCAGAAGACGTGGACGGCGGCGCGCCGACGCAGGCCGAGCTGCCGCCGGTTCAGAAGCTCGAGCGTTCGCGCGACACGATGGTGCTGGGCTTCTCCACCGAAGGCGGCGGGCTCACCCAGGCGGTGCTCCTCGGCGAGAAGATGCGCGAGCATGAAGAGGTCAGCTTCGTCGAAGCCATCCAGCGCATCTTCGGCAAGAAGCACGAGCCCGCCCCGCAGATGGACGTCGCGGTGCCGCCGGCCAACGAGCCCTTGCCGCTGGCCCTCGCCATCGACGGCGCGCAGCCGCTCTCGGCGAAGGCGCGCTACCGGCTCGAGGAGGAAGGCGCCCAGAGGCTGGTGATGACGGCGAGCGAAGGGCCCTGGCAGGTGAAGAAGACCTTCGAGTGGGCGGCCGAGGGCTACGAGCTCCTCTACCGCGTCGACGTGACGAACACCGGCAGCGCGGCGGCGGCGGGCGAGCTGCGCTTCATCGTCAACCGCGGGGTTGATCCGGCGCGGGAGAAGAAGGGCAGCATGTTGGGCGCGGTCGGCAACCTCGCGCGCTCGGCGTGCCTGGTGGGCGACGACATCGAGACACACCTGCCCGACGACAAGCCGCCCAAGCCGTTCCAGGGCCCCATCCAGTGGTTCGGGATTGATCAGCAGTACTTCTTGACCGCGCTCTTCCCGCTCGAAGGTCCGCCGGCGGGGCGGTGCCTCCTCTCGGCGACGCAGACCATGCGCTCGGCCGACGTGTTCTTTCCTTTAAGCCTGGGCCCGGGGCAGTCCACCACGCTGCGCTTCGGCGGCTACCTGGGCCCGAAGGACAGCGAGCGGCTCGCGCTGCTCCCCAGCGACCAGCTCAAGCAGATGGCGCAGCTGCCGCCCGGCGCGGTGCTGAGCGCGCCGCAGCTCGAGCGCTCGGTCGACTTCGGCATCTGGGCGGTCATCTGCAAGGTGCTGCTCGGCATCATGAAGTTCTTCCACCGGCTCACCCACAACTGGGGCGTGGCCATCATCCTGCTCACCGTGGTGGTCAAGCTGGTGCTCCTGCCGCTCACCCACAAGGGCATGGTGGCGGCCGAGCAGATGAAGGGCCTGCAGCCGAAGATGGAGGAGATTCGCAAGAAGTTCGCGAACGACCGCGAGCGGCAGAACATCGAGATGATGAAGCTGTACCAAGAGGCGAAGGTGAACCCGCTCGGTGGGTGCCTGCCGCTGCTCTTGCAGATGCCGGTCTGGTACGCGCTCTACGCGACCCTGCGCGCGAGCTTCGAGCTGTACCGCGAGCCGTTCATCTCGCCGATTTGGGTCGACCTCACGGTGAAGGACCCGACGTACATTTTGCCGGTCGCGCTCGGCATCTCGATGATCATCACCACCAAGCTGCAGCCGCCGATGGTGGACCCGATGCAGCAAAAGATGATGACCTACGTGCTGCCCGTGTTCTTCACCGTGCTGATGTTGTCCACGCCGGCGGGGTTGGCGCTCTACATCTTCACCAACAACTTGTTGTCGATTGCCCAGCAGCAAGGGCTCAAGCGATACCTCGCGGCCAAGAAGAAGGTCGCCACAGCATGAGTCGAGGAAGTGATGAGTGACGTTCAGACGCCCGTGCCGGCGGCCGCTCCCGCTGCGCCCGCCATCGACAAGCGCGCGCAGGCCGAGCAGGTGCTTCAGGAGATTCTGAAGTGGATGGAGATGCCCGCGCGGCTAGAGCTCAAGGACGCGGCCGACGGCGCCATCTCGGTGGCGATGTTCTTCGAGAAGGAAGTCCCGGGCGTCGCGCCGGGCAAGCGCTCGCACGTCATCGACGCGCTGCAGTTCATCGTGAACAAAATCGTCAACCGGCCGCAGACCGAGCGCCGGTGGATCAACCTCGGCGTCGGCGGTCACCCCGAGCCGCGGCCCGCGCCCGCAGAGAAGAGCGCCAAGCCGGCCGCGCCGGCGGTCAACGGCAACGGACAAGCCCCGAGCGCGCCGCGCCCGCCGAAGGCGGAGGCCCAGCGCCCGACCCCGTCGAAGGCGTCGGTCGCCGCGGCGCAGGTCGACGAGCTCAAGCTCGAAGTGACCCCCGACGAGGACCTGGCGAAGGCCGGCCGGCAGCTCGCCGAGAAGTCGGCGCAGTTCGGCCGCTACTTCGCGGTCTCGCCGATGAAGGTGGAAGACCGCGCGCGGCTGGCGCAGGCGGCGCAGGGCGTTAAAGGAATGAGCGTCAAGCTCGAAGGCGAAGGGCGCAACCGCCGGGTGGTGTTCGTGCCGGACAAGCCGGCGCCCATGCCCAAGCGCGCGATGCCCGACTACGACGACGACGAGGAGTGAGGCAGCGCGGATGGGCAAGCCCAAGTCGCTCAAGGACAAGCTGTGGGGCGCCGCGGTGCTCAAGATGAGCTTTCGCCTGCGCGACCAGGAAGACTCGCCCGCCTTTCGCGCCATCTACCCCGGCGTGCTGCGCGACCTGGCGCTCGAGGACGAGGCGGTCGAGAAGTACATCGCCGAGCACCGCGCCGAGGTCGAGGAGGCCGCGCGCGTCAAGGCGCCGGGTGAGTGACGGGCGATGCGGGTGGCGGTTCGGCTCGCGTGGGCGTTGATCCTGATCAGCCTGGCGGCTTGCCGGCCCGCCAAGGTCTGCACGCCGCTCGGTCCCAGCCCGTGCCGGGACGAAGCGCCCGCCCGCCCCGAGCCGCTCGCGCACGCCCACAACGACTACGAGCACCCTCGCCCGCTCGAGGACGCGCTCGCCCAAGGTTTCCGCAGCGTCGAGGTCGACATCTACGAGCGCGATGGCGCGCTGCAGGTCTCCCACGACGGAATCTTCTTCAAGGGGTCGCTGCAGCGCTTGTACCTGGACCCCTTGCAGCAGCGCGTCGATGCGCGCGGCTCGGTGCACGGGGACGGCCTGCCGTTTTACTTGTGGATTGACTTCAAGGAGGACCACCCCGGCATCGTGAGCGCGCTGCACCAGACGCTCGCGTCGATGTCGATGGTGCGGCGGCACGGCGAAGGCGGCGACGACAAGCCGGTGGTGGTGATGCTCACCGGGCGCGCGAAGGCGAAAGAGGCCTTCGTCGAGCGGTCGCCGCAGCTGGGCGTGCGCGACAGCAACGTCCTCGACGCGTCGGACCCCGACGCGGATGGGAAGTGGGTCGCGTACGCCCTCAAGTATGGCGACTACTTCTCGTGGGACGGCCGCGGCGCGATGCCCGAGGACGAGCGCGCCACGCTCGAGTGCCTGGTGGGGCGCGCGCACCAGCGCGGCCGGGTGCTGCGCCTCTACGCCGGGCCCGACACCGAGCCGTACTGGGCGGCGTCGTACCAGGCGGGCGTCGACTTTCTTCATACGGACAAGCTCGCGCAGCTGCGTCAGTTCCTCTCCGGGCCGGCGCGGGAGCTGACCCGCCAGGAGCAGGCGTGTCGTCGATGACCATCGCGGCCATCGCCACCGGGCCCGCCGCCGGTGGCATCGGCGTCGTGCGGTTGTCGGGCCCGAAGTCGCTCGAGGTGGCCAAGGCGGTGGCGCCCGACGTGCCGGAGCAGCCCAGCGCGCGGCACGCCTACTTCACGCGGCTGGTGGACCGGCAGGCGCGGCTGCTCGACGAAGGCCTCTTCTTGTTCTTCGCCGGCCCGAGCTCGTTCACCGGGGAAGACGTGGTCGAGCTGCACACGCACGGCTCGCCCAAGCTGCTCGCGCTCCTGCTCGAGGCGGTGTTGGCGGATGACCGCGTTCGTCTGGCCGAGCCGGGCGAGTTCAGCCGGCGCGCGTTCTTGGAGGGCAAGCTCGACCTCACCCGCGCCGAAGCCGTGGCCGACCTGGTCGCCGCTCAGTCGGAGCGCTCCGTCCGCGCCGCCGCCGCGCAGCTGCACGGCGTGCTCTCAAGGCGGCTCGACGAGGTCCGCGGCGCGCTCGTGTCGCTCCGAGCAGACCTCGAAGGAATTCTGGACTTTCCAGAGGAAGCCGAAGGGGCCGAAGCCGGCCTGCGGACCCGGCTCGCGGGCGCTTTCGAGGCGGTGCGCGCGTTGACGGCGGGGGCGCGCGAGGGGCGGCTCCTGCGGCGGGGCGCGAAGGTGGTGCTGTTCGGCCCGGTGAATGCTGGCAAGTCGACGCTCTTCAACGCGTTGCTCGAGGCCGAGCGTGCGTTGGTCGACGAGGAGCCCGGCACCACGCGTGACGTTTTGGAGGCGCAGCTCGAATGGGGCGGGCTGTCGTGCACGCTGGTCGACACCGCCGGGCTCCGTGCGGGCGGCGCGGCCGGGCGGGTGGAAGCGCTGGGCATCGAGCGGACGCGCGCGGCGCTGAAGGAAGCAGACCTGGCCATTTGGGTGAGCCCGACCCTCGAGGCGCCGCCAGCGGGCCTGGTCCCCGCGCCGTGCGAGCTGTTGTGCGTGCTCAGCAAGGCCGACTTGGGGACTGTCCCCCTGGGGGACTGTCCCCGGACGCTCACGCCCGTGAGCGGGAAGACGCGCGCGGGCGTGGCCGACCTCAAGGCCCGCTTGACCGAGAAGCTCGCGCCCGAGGCGGCCGGCGCCGTGGCCTTCGTGTCCGAGCGGCACGCCGACGCGCTTCGCCGTGCCGAGCAGGCGCTCGAGCGCGCCCGGGACGCCGAGCGCGTCAGCACGTTGGAGGTCGTCTCGGGAGAGGTCGGGATCGCGCTGCTGGCCATCGGCGAGGTGACCGGCGAGAACGTCTCGGCCGAAGTGCTCGATGCCATCTTTCAGCGCTTCTGCATCGGCAAGTAGAAGCGGCCCATCGCCAAGACGCGACCGCTTCACGGCACGCCGTTGCCAGCTTCGACGACGACGTCGGTCCGAACTGCGGAGTCCTGAGTACCAGAAACGGTACCTTTCTCTCCGCGGTTCGACGCGCCCCGCCCGAAGCTCGGCGACGCCGGTAGCTTCTCGCGCGAGCGCTCGACAGCCCAGCCCCCGTCCCCTCCAGGCCCAATCAGATAAACTTAGGCAAATGCCTAAGCAATCGCATCGACTCGACCGGATATTTCAAGCATTGGGAGACTCCACGCGCCGCGCCGTACTGCGCCGGCTGGCGCGCGGGCCCTTGCCCGTGAGCGCGTTGGCCCGGCCGTTCGGAATGACGCTGCCTTCCTTTCTGCAGCACCTCGACGTGCTGGAGGCGTGCGGGCTGGTGCGCTCGCGCAAGGCGGGGCGGGTCCGAACGGTCGAGCGCGTGCCGAGCGCGCTGGCGCCGGCGGCGCGCTGGATGGAAGGCGCGTCCGAGCCAGCCCCTTCCCTTCCGCGGGCGGCCCGGGCAAAAGAACGCGCGGCATGAAGCAGTACGACGTCATCGTGGTGGGCTTGGGCCACGCCGGTTGCGAAGCGGCGCTCGCCTGCGCGCGCATGGGCTTGCGCACGTTGGGCGTGACGCTGCGCACCGACCGCGCCGCGGTGATGAGCTGCAATCCGGCCATCGGCGGTACCGCGAAGGGCCACCTGGTGCGCGAGCTCGACGCGCTCGGCGGCGAGATGGCCCGCGCGGCCGACCTCGCCGGCACCCACTTCAAGGTCCTCAACGCCTCCAAGGGCCCGGCGGTGCAGGCGAGCCGCGTGCTGTGCGACCGCGACGTCTACGCGCGCACGATGCAGAAGACGCTCGCCGCCCAACCGAACCTGACGCTGGAGGAGGCCGAGGCCGAAGCGCTCCTGGTCGAGGACGCCCGCATCCGCGGCGTTCGCTTGAAGCCCGGCGGCGAGCGGCTCGCGGGCGCGGTGGTCATCACCACGGGCACCTTCCTTCAGGCCGTGATGCACGTGGGCGAGAAGAAGGAAGTCGGCGGCCGCCTGGGCGACGAAGCAGCGCAAGGGCTCTCGACGAGCTTGCGGGCGCTGGGCTTCGCGCTGGGCCGCTTCAAGACCGGCACCCCCGCGCGCCTGCGCCGTTCGAGCATCGACTGGGCGCGCTGCGCGCTGCAGCCCGGCGACGAGCGGCCGCGCCCCTTCTCGTGGCGCACCTTCTGGGCGCTCGAGTCGGGAAGCGAGCCCTTCCCGCATCAGCCGAGGGTCACCTGCGCCATCACGCACACCAACGAGACCGGCCACGCGGTGGTGCGCGCGAACCTGAAGCGCTCGGCGCTCTTTCGCGGAGACCTGGTCGGCCGGGGGCCGCGCTATTGCCCGTCGTTCGAGGACAAGGTCGTTCGCTTCGCCGACCGCGACCGGCACCTGGTCTTCCTCGAGCCGGAAGGGCCCGACTCCGACCTGGTCTACCCCGCCGGCCTCTCCACCAGCTTGCCCGCCGACGCGCAGCTCGACTTCCTGCGCACCATCCCCGGGCTCGAGGCGGTCGAGGTGGTGCGCTTCGGCTACGCGGTCGAGTACGACTACGCGCCCCCGACCCAGCTCCACGCCACGCTCGAGACCAAGCGGGTGCGCGGCCTGTACTTCGCGGGACAGCTGAACGGCACCTCCGGCTACGAAGAGGCCGCCTTTCAAGGGCTCATCGCCGGCATCAACGCCGCCCTCGCCGTCAAGGGCGAGCCCCCGCTCGTCCTCGAGCGGCGGGACGCCCATGGCGCGGTCCTCATCGACGAGCTCACCACCCACGGGGTCGACGAGCCGTTCCGCATGCTCACCTCGCGGTCCGAGCACCGGCTGCGGCTGCGCGAGGGCAACGCCGACCTGAGGCTGCGCCACCACGGGCACCGGGTCGGGCTGGTGGACGAGGCGCTGTGGCGGCGCACTGAGGATCGGCGCCGCGCCATCGACGCCGAGGTCGCGCGGCTGAAGCGCGGTCCCTACGCCGCCCTGCTCCGCCGGCCGGAGATGACCTACGACGCCCTGCCCGACCCGCTCCGCCCGGCGCTGCCGGCCCACGTCTGGGAGGAGGTGGAGACCGAGGTGAAGTACGAAGGGTACGTCGCCCACGCCGAACGGCTCGCCCTCCGGTCGAGCGACCCGCGGGACAGCTGGGCCATCCCCGACCAGCTCGCCTTCGACCAGATTCGGGGATTGTCGACCGAGGCCATCGAGAAGCTGAGCCGGCTTCGG
Source organism: uncultured Myxococcaceae bacterium (assembly GCA_964511185.1). Classification (GTDB taxonomy): domain Bacteria; phylum Myxococcota; class Myxococcia; order Myxococcales; family Myxococcaceae; genus CAZEDU01. Next base: position 45,200 of record CAZEDU010000007.1, read on the forward strand.
CCGAGCACGGTGGCCCAGGCCCGACGCATCCCGGGGCTCACGCCCGTCGCCATCTCGCTGCTGCTGGTCCACCTGCGCCGCCTCCAGCCGCCAACAGGCTGTGGAAAAGATGTTTGAAGGCGGGCGCGCCGGGAAGCGCACCCTGTTTCCCGGCGCTTACAAACGCCAAGCCCCGGAGTCGATGTGGATAACGACAGCCTCGCCGCACTGAGCCAAGGCGCGCTGCGCTGGGCGGTTTCGCTGACCCCAGACCAGCTCCAGCGCTTCGGGTGGCTGGGCGATGAGCTCGTGCGGTGGAACGCCAAGGTGAACCTGACGGCGGTCACCGCGCCGGCCGAGGTGGTGGAGAAGCACTTCGTCGACTCCTTGGCCGTGGTGCCCCACTTGGGGGTGGCGAGGACCGTGCTCGACATCGGGTCCGGGGCTGGCTTTCCCGGCCTGCCGCTGAAGCTCGCCCGACCCGAGCTGGAGGTGTGCATGGTCGACGCGGTGGCGAAGAAGGTCGGGTTCATCAAGCACGTCATCGCGCAGCTCCAGCTCGCGCCGGGCGCCAAGGCCGTGCACGCGCGGGTCGAAGGGAGGCCCGAGGCCGAGGGGCTGGCGCAGGCGGACCTGGTGGTCTCGCGCGCCTTCACCGACCTGGGGCGTTGGCTTCCGGCCGCGCTGCCGTACGTCGCGGAGGGCGGGCGCATCGTCTCGATGCTCGGCCGCTCGCCCGGCGACGCCCAGGCCGACGCGCTCGCGGCCGCGAACGGCCTGCGGCTCGAGCAGCTCGTCGAGTACGCCCTGCCCTTCTCCGGCGATCCGCGCGCGCTGGCGGTCTTCCGCCGCCGCTGACGTTCCACGTGAAACACACCAAGGGGGGGGGACCGTCCCCAAAGGGGACTGTCCCCGGTTTACCCAAGGCGCGATGAAGCGCACGCGATTCGGTTCAGCGCAGCCTCGCTGTTTCACGTGGAACATTCCTGGATGTCCCCCACGCGATGTATGGTCACGCATGGCGGAGAAAACGAATCCTTGAGCCCCAACCCGCGGACCGATACACGGCCGCGAACCTTCGCGACGACGAGGTGAACCGTGGGTCGAATCATCTGCGTTTCCAACCAGAAGGGCGGGGTCGGCAAGACCACCACCGCCATCAACCTCGCGGCGAGCCTGGCCTCCGCCGAGCGGCGCACGCTGCTCGTCGACATGGACCCACAAGGCAACGCGGGCTCCGGCCTGGGCCTGACCGGCGACGCGGTGCACGGCACCATCTACGAGACGCTCATCGAGGGCCGCCCGATGCCGGAGCTGGTCCACCACACCGAGCTGCGCTACCTCGACGTCATCCCGGCCAACGCCGACCTGACTGGCGCGGAGATCGAGCTGGTCTCGATGGAGCGCCGCGAGTACCGCCTGAAGGAGGCGATTCGCGCCATCGCCCGCGACTACGAGTTCGTCATCATCGACTGCCCGCCGTCGCTCGGGCTGCTCACCCTCAACGCGCTCACCGCCGCCGACGCGGTGCTGGTTCCGCTGCAGTGCGAGTACTACGCGCTCGAAGGGCTCTCGCAGCTGATGCACACCATCGAGCTGGTGAAGAGCGCGCTCAACCCGCGGCTCGAAGTCGAAGGCATCTTGCTCACCATGTTCGACGTGCGCGCGAACATCGCGCACCAGGTGGCCGACGAGGTGCGCGGCTACTTCCCGGACCTGGTCTTTAAAGTGGTGGTGCCGCGCAACGTGCGCCTGTCCGAGTGCCCCAGCTTCGGCAAGCCGATCGTGCTCTATGACATTCGGTCGAAGGGCTGCGAGAGCTACCTGGCGCTCGGGCGGGAGATCATCCGCCGCGAGCGGATGCGCGCGAGCAAGGCCCAGCGGCCGGGACAAGGCTCGCGCCGCGTGGCATAAGCCGCAGGCCTTTGAAGCAAGGGAGCCCATCGACCATGCGTGGCACCGCGAACATGATGCAGGGCGAGAAGAAGCGCGCGCTCGGGCGGGGGCTGTCGGCCCTCATCCCGCAGGCGGGCGCTGTGCCCACGACCGGCGAGCTGTCGGGCAAGGGCGTGCTCCGTCTGCCCATCGAAGAGGTGAAGCGAGACGGCACCCAGCCGCGCAAGCTGTTCGACCAGGCGAAGCTGCAGGAGCTCGCCGCCTCCATCAAGGCGCAGGGGTTGATTCAGCCGGTGCTGGTCCGTCGCGAGGGAAGGGCGTACCGGCTCATCGCCGGCGAGCGGAGGTGGCGCGCCGCGCAGCTCGCGGGCCTCAAAGACATCCCCGCCATCGTGCGCGAGGCGACCGACGGCGAAGCGTTCGAGCTGGCGCTGGTGGAGAACCTGCAGCGCGCCGACTTGAACCCCATCGAAGAGGCCGAGGGCTACAAGCGCCTCATCGAGGAGCGCGGGCTGACGCAGGAGCAGGTGTCGTCCCGCGTGGGCAAAGACCGCTCCTCGGTCGCCAACGCCTTGCGCCTGCTCGCCCTGCCGCAGGAGGTGAAGGCGCTCTTGGCGGAAGGCGCCATCGACATGGGCCACGCGCGTGCGATTCTGGGGCTGCCGAAGGCGAGCGAGATGGTGCAGCTCGCCCGGGCGGTGTCGGAAGAGAAGCTGTCGGTGCGCGAGACCGAGCGCCGGGTGAAGCTGGGGCGCGGTGGAGGCAGCACCGCGAAGAAGAAGGAGAGTCGAGGGAGCACGCAGGTCCGGCAGGTCACGGAAGAGCTTCAGCGGCGGTTGGGGACTAAGGTTCGCCTCCTCGACCGCGGCGGCAAAGGGGTCATCGAGGTGCACTACTTTTCGTACGAAGATCTCGATCGATTGCTGGCGCTGTTACGAAAGTAGGTCTGGGGTGATGGCGATTTTTGGCGAGAAGAAAGACGACAAACCGGGCCAGCCGGCTCGGCGGGAGGAAACGATGTCGGTTCGTGCTGGTGAGGTTCATACCCTTCTGGGGAAAGGCAGTGAGTTCGAAGGCAAGCTGAGCTTCGAAGGTCAGGTTCGCATCGACGGCAAGTTCAGCGGACAGATCAGCACCAAAGACACGCTGGTCATCGGCGAAGGCGCCAAGGTCACCGCGGAGATCTCCGCGGGCACCGTCATCGTCAACGGCGCGGTGGAAGGGAACATCCGCGCCGCGCAGTCGGTCGAGCTGCACCAGCCGGGGCGCGTGAAGGGCAGCATCGAGACCCCCGCGCTCTCCATCGACCGCGGCGTCATCTTCGAAGGCACCTGCAAGATGGAGAACCTCTCGCAGGGCAAGTCGGAGAAGAGCGCGGCGGCCCCGACGCCCATCGCCGCCGGCGCGAAGTAGCCCCGCGCCGCGAGAGCAAACCTCTGGCTGAACAAAAGTTCAGCCAGAGCGCTTCGCGCAAACCGGTATGGAGCGCGTCATGCCCACGGCCATCGTCGTTCACGGCGGAGCAGGCCCCGCACAGGAAGACGACGACGTCTCTGGTTTGAAGGAAGGTTGTCTGGCGGCTGCCCGCCGCGGCCACGAGGTGCTGGCCCGCGGCGGCTCCGCGCTCGACGCGGTGGAGGCGGCGGTGGTCGCGCTGGAGGACGACCCGCGCTTCAACGCCGGCGTCGGCTCGACTTTGAATGAGGCGGGTCAGGTGGAGATGGACGCGTCGGTGATGGACGGCGCGACCACCCGCGCCGGCGCAGTGGCCGCGGTGCACACGGTGAAGAACCCGGTGCGCCTGGCCCGCGCGGTGATGGAGAAGACGCTGCACGTGTTGTTGGTGGCCCATGGCGCCGAGGCCTTCGCGGACGAAGTGAAAGCGCCCCGCGCCGACCGCGAGTCGTTCGTCACCGAGCGAATGCGCCGCAAGTTCGAAGCCGCCCGCGCCGCGCCGCCGCGAAAGAGCCACGGCACCGTCGGCGCGGTGGCGCTCGACGCGCAAGGCCGCCTCGCCGCCGCGACCTCGACGGGCGGCACCTTCCTCAAGCGGGTGGGGCGGGTGGGCGATACGCCCATCCCGGGCGCCGGCACCTACGCCGACGCGCGCGGCGCCGCCTCGGCGACCGGCCACGGGGAGTCGATTCTGCGCGCGCAACTCACACGGCGAGTGTGTGATCACCTCGCTGCGGGCAAGACGGCGGGTCAAGCGGCCGCGCTCGCCATCGCCGAGCTCGAAACCATTCACGGCGAAGCGGGCGTCATCGTGGTCGACGCGGCCGGCAGGTTGGGCATTGCGTTCAACACCGAGCGGATGAGCCGAGCGTGGGTCACCGCGCAGGGACAGGGCGCCGCGCACGGTCGTGAGGAATCAAACATCGACTCGGCGGCGACAGAACAAACATAGACATGGCGAATTGGCTGTGTTTAAAGACCCCTACATCATTGACTCAAGGAGCCCCATGTCTGTCGATAGAGCCTTTCGCGATATGATTCGCGATGAAATCGAGTCACGCCTGCGGCCGCTGCACGACGCGGTGGAGCGCTTGCAGCAGGGCGCGCTCGAGCTGAACTCGCTGCGAAACCTCGCCGACCGCCTCGCGCCGCTGGGCGCGCTGCTCGGCACGCCTCGCCGCGGGCCGGGTCGCCCGCGGGGCTCGGGGCGCGGCAACAAGAAGGTCCGCGCCGGCCGTCGCCGCCGCGCCGAGGCGGGCGCCAACGAGCGTCCCTGTGCCCTGCAAGGCTGCAAGCGCCAGGCGCGCAGCAAGGGCTACTGCGCCGCGCACTACCAGAAGTTCCGCAACCTGGCGCGCACCCACCGGCTGCCGGCCGACTGGAAGGAGTACGCGCCGCCCAACTCGGTGAAGGACCTGGTGCTGCCGCGCGGTCGGGCGGCGGCCAAGGCGTTGAAAGCCGCGCGCGCCAAGTAGCCTTCCCATTCTGGGTTGAAACGAGTACTTGGGCGGTGGGCCTGAACCGGGTCCACCGCCCATTTCTTTTTTTCGAAGACGGCCGACATGAACAAGCGAGAGCTCGAGCAGGGCATCCACCTCGACATGAAGGGCCACACCAGCTACGGCGAGTACCTTCAGCTCGAGCAGGTGTTGTCGGCGCAGAAGCCCGCGTCGAACCCGGTGCAGCACGACGAGGTGCTCTTCATCATTCAGCACCAGACCTCCGAGCTGTGGATGAAGTTGCTCATTCACGAGCTCGAAGCGGCGCTCCGCTTCGTTCAGGCGGATCAGCTCGAGCCGACGTTCAAGATTCTGGCGCGGGTGGGGCAGGTGCAGCGCATTCTGTTCGAGCAGTGGAGCGTGCTCGAGACGCTCACCCCGAACGAATACCTTCAGTTCCGCGGCGCGCTCGGCCAGGCGAGCGGCTTTCAGAGCTACCAGTACCGCGCCATCGAGTTCATGCTCGGCAACAAGGACCCCGCGATGCTCCGGCCGTTCGCGCACCAGCCCCGCATCCACGACTGGCTCGAAGGGCACCTGCGGCGCCCGTCGCTCTACGACGAGTATCTCCGCTTCCTCGCGCGGAACGGCCACGACGTGCCGTCCGACCGAATCGAGCGCGACTGGTCGCAGCCCTACCAGCGGTCCGAAGGGGTGATGACGGTGTTTCGAAACATCTACGCGGACACCGACGCCCACTGGGACGAGTATGAAATGTGCGAGAAGCTCGTCGACGTCGAGGAGCGGTTCCAGCTGTGGCGCTACCGCCACATGATGACGGTGCAGCGGGTGATTGGCTTTCGCGTCGGAACCGGTGGCAGCTCGGGGGTGGGCTTTCTCAAGAAGGCGCTCGAGCTCAGCTTCTTCCCCGAGCTGTGGGACGTCCGCACCACGCTGTCGGCGCCGGCGGGGACCTAGTCCACGCCATGTCAGAGCTTGTTTTTCGGCGCGCGCAGGTCCTCTGCTACCGCATCTTCGACGTTGCCGAGGAGATCGACCTGGCCCGCGCGAGCGCGCTCCTCGCCGCCGACATCCGCCGCCTCAAGTTGTCGCGCGAAGGCAGCGAGTACCTCGAGCTGCCCAACCCGCCGCTCACCGTCGCGCTCGGCCGGCGTCCGCTCGGGCTCAAGTCGGGCGAGGTGGAGGTGGAGATCCGCGCCCGCATCTTCGACCACGGCGCGCTCTCCATCATCGTCTCGGTGCCGGTGAAGCCGGGCACCACCATCGAGGCGCTCATCCCGGTGGTGGACGACTTGTTCGACGCCGCCTCCTTGGAGGCGCTCGCGCTCGAGCAGATCGAGAGGCTCAGGCCCGCGCTGCAGCCCGCGGTGAGCCAGCCGCACCTGTGGAAGACCAACGAGAGCTACACCGTGGTGTTCGCCGAGGAGATCGACGGCGCGCCGACCGCCTCCGCGCTGCTCGACGTGCCCGAGCTGCCGCGCCTGATGCTGGGCGAGGCCGGCCTGCGCTCGCTCTCGGCGCGCGAGCGGGGCGACGTGCTCGAGCACCACTACAGCTACAGCGACCGCGACCTGGTGGTCATCGATTGGAACTGCGCCTTCGTCTACGAGCCGTCGGGCAGCATGGACATCCCCGACTTGCTCGAGATCGGCAACGCGCAGCTGCTCGAGCTGCGCTACTACGACGACGTGCTCGACGAGGAGCTCAAGCGCAACTACGACGAGGTGTCGGTGCGCAAGACGCGCTGGTACGCGCTCTTCTGGAGCCCCTACCGCGTGATGGCCCGCCGGGTGATGGCGACGCTGCTCGAGCTCTCGGAGTTCATCGAGCGTGTCGAGAACAGCCTGAAAATCGTCGGCGATTTCTACTTGGCGAAGGTCTACGAAGGCGCGGTGCACCAGCTGCGCATCCCCGCCTGGCAAGCCCAGGTGACGCGCAAGCAGCAGCTGTTGTCGCAGACCTACCAGCTGCTCAAGGGTGAGGTAGACACCGACCGGTCGGTGACGCTGGAGCTGACCATCGTCTTGCTGATCATCAGCGAGATTCTCATGGCGGCGCTGCAAGTGCTCAAATAGGAGCATGACCGAGCCGGGGCAGCTATTGGGCGAGGTGCTCGTCCGCCTGCAGCTCGCGCGCCCCGCGCAGGTCGAAGCGGCGCTCGAGCGCGCCCGGAAGACCGGTGAGCGCATCGGCCAGGCGCTGGTCGCGCTCGGACACCTGACGCCCGCACAGCTCGAGACGGGGCTGCTCGAGGCGCTGGGCCTGCGCCGCGCCCAGCCCACGCCAAAGCTGGGCGAGATTCTGGTTCGCCTCCGGCACGTCACTCAGGCGCAGGTCGACGAGGCGCTCGCCCGACAAAAGACGCACGGCGGGCGGCTGGGGGAGCTGCTCGTCCAACTCCAGGCGTGCGGCTTGAAGCAGGTCTACGAGGCGCTCTCGCTGCAATCGAAGGCCACCCAACCCGACAGCGGTCCGGGCGAGGGCCCCACCCGGGTGATGGTGGTCGACGACTCGGACATCGCGCGCACCGTCATCGAGCAGGGGCTCACCGGGCTCGGCTACGAGGTCGTCGCGGTCGACCACCCCGCCCGGGCGCTCGAGCTGGCGCGCGCCTCGCGGCCGTCCATCGTGCTGACCGACCTCACCATGCCGCAGATGGACGGCGCCGAGCTGTGCCGCCAGCTCAAGGGCATCGGCGGGCGGGCGGTCCCGGTCATCATCCTCACCGCGAACGACGAAGACGCGCAGCGCGTCGGCGGGCTGCGCGCGGGCGCCGACGACTACGTGAGCAAAGGCGCCTCGCTGGAAGAGCTCGCGGCGCGCATCGACGGCGTGGTGCGGCGCTCGGGCGAGACCGAGCGCGTGCGTCACCTGTTCGCCCGCTACACCTCCGACGCGGTGGTGGACGAGGCGCTAAGCCGCGGCAACGTGGTGCTCACCGGCGAGAAGCGTGAGGTCACCGTGCTGTTCGCCGACATCCGCAACTTCACGCACCTGGCCGAGGCGGTGCCGCCCGAGCAGGTCGTCGGCGTGCTCAACCTGGTGCTCGAGAAGCTGGCCGACGCGGTGCTGACGTGCGGTGGAACGCTCGACAAGTTTTTGGGCGACGGGGTGATGGCGCTCTTCGGCGCGCCGGTGAGCCGGCCCGACGACGCGCTGCGCGCGGTGCAGGCCGCCGAGCTGATGATGAGCTCGCTGGTCGACTTGAGGAACAACCCGCACGGCCCTCGAGAGCTGGAGCTCGGAATCGGCATCAACACCGGCGTGGTCATCGCCGGCACCTTCGGCAGCCTGGCGCGCACCGAGTACACCTGCATCGGCGACTCGGTGAACGTCGCGTCGCGGCTGTGCGGGGTGGCGGGCGGAGGGGAGATTCTCTGCGGCGAGCGCACGGTGCAGCGGGTGGGCGCCGGCCGCTTCGAGGCGCTCGCGCCCGTGCGGCTGAAGGGCAAGGCCCAGGACGTCAGCGTGTGGCGGGTGAAGCCTTCAATACTGAACGGTCCTGGTCGACACCAAACTTCACATGCACCATGATGACGTTCGCGTGTCGGTCTACTCGGAAGCAGATTTGGTGCAGAACCGCGCGAGCGTGCTCGTGTACGGCGGCTCCGAGGCAGATCGCCGCGCCTGGGCCGACGAGGTCGCGCAGCGCCTGACCCAAGGCGCCTTGGTCGAAGTCGGCGCCGGCCCCGACTTGGACCGCGCGCTCGAGCGCAAGAGCGGGGTCGTCTTCATTCGCGACCTGACGCAGCTGTCGTCCGAGGCGCAGGGCAAGTTGGTGCGCTGCCTGGTCGAGCGCGACGAACAGCCCAAGTTCATCGTCGCGCTGCCCATGGCACCGGACACCGCGCGCACCAAAGGTCAGCTGCGGGAGGACCTCGCGTTTCGGCTCGCCCGCGCCCGCGTCGACCTGTCCGACCCAGCGCTCAAAGAGGCCATCCGCGTCCGCCGGGAGAAGGCCAAGACGAAGAAGTCCAAGTCACGCTAACTGGGGGGACTGTCCCCAACTCTCACTCCCCGCGCGTCGCGAGCAGCCCCGCATCCCGCATCAGCTTGTCGAGCGTCTGCTCATCCTCGAGCGCGTAGTACCCGCGGATCTGCCCCTTCGTATCCACCAGCACGAAGTGGCTGCCGTGCGCGATGCTCATCAGGTCGTCGTCGTCGCCCTTGTCCATGTGGACTTTCAGGCCGTTCACGATGAGGGCCTTCAGCTCCTCGCGGGAGCCGGTCAAGAAGGACCACATGCGCGGGCTCACGCGGTGGGCCTTGGAATAGCTCAACAGCTTCTCCGGCGTGTCGTGCTCGGGGTCGACGGTGAAGCTCACCAGGTGGAAGTACTCGCCCAGGTTGCGGCCGCGGTGTTGCACCACGCCCATCTTCTGCGTGAACAGCGGGCAGATGGTCGGGCAGCGCGTGAAGATGAAGTTCGCGACCCAGACCTTGCCCTCCAGGTCCTTCGACCCGAACGGCTTGCCGTATTGATCCGTCAGCGAGAACGCCGGCACCTTTCCCAACACCGGCAACGGCGGCGGCAGCTCGGTGCGGACCGACCGGAGAATCGGCATCCCCACCAACGCCAGAATCAGCACCAGCCAAAACCACTTGCTCGCGACGAGCGCCCCCAGGTGTCCTTCCAGACGGCGGCCCAACCCCGGGTGGCTGACGTGTGTGGTGGCCATGGCGGCCGCGTAAGTAACGGATGCGACGAAGCCCGGTCAACGGAACACCCGCTCGCCAGTGGAGCAGGCGTGCGCGCGCGCATGCCCAACTTTCGGGCACTCCTCGATTCCGCCCGGAGCGGATCAGCACACCCACACACTCGAAACCAGGCCCCGCCCGCTCTCGAGAATGCCAGGCAAGGCAGTTGCAGCGGACCTGTCACCGCTCCGACTGGAAAGAGTCATGGCATTCCGCGCTTCCCTCCTGATCACCCTCTGGGCCGCCGCCATTCTGGCCGGCTGCAACTGCGGCGGACCGCCGTGTGAAACCAACGCCGACTGCGCTGGCGACCAGGTCTGTCTGCAGACCGCCGAGGTCTGCGCGGTCAAGTGCAGCACCGACGCCGAGTGCGCCGCCGAAGAGAAGTGCTCGACCGCCGGCGGGTGCGTGGCGAAGTCGCAGTGCGGCGGCGACGGCGACTGCGCGGTGGGCACCGTCTGTCAGCCCGGCGGCGGCTGCGGCGCGCCCTGTCAGACCGCGGGCTGCCCGGCCGGCGACGTCTGCGCGTCGAACGGCCACTGCCACGTGCCGGACAAGGCGCCGCCCGCCTGCGGGGGCCAGCTCTTCGAGTCGAAGCGCGTCGAGTCGAACATGCTCATCGTGCTCGACCACTCCGGCAGCATGCGCGAGCGCGCCGACGCGAGCGGCAAGTCGAAGTGGGACGCCGCGAAGGAAGCGATTCGCTCGGTGACCGCCAAGCATGATCAGCAGATCCGCTTTGGCCTCGAAATCTTCTCCATCGCGACCAAGCAGTGCGCGGTGCAAGGCGTGGTCGTGCCGGTGGGCGCCAGCACCGCCGCCGCCATCTCGTCGGCGCTGCCGCAAGAGGCCGACGGCGACCGCACGCCCATCGGCGCGGCGCTCTCCACCGCGGCCACCGTGGCCGAGCTCAAGGACCCGGCCCGCGCGAACTACGTGATGCTCGTCACCGACGGCAAAGAGAACTGCGGCGGCAAGCCGGTCGACGAGACCAAGAAGCTCTTCCAGGCCGGCGTGAAGACCTTCGTGGTCGGCTTCGGCGCGCAGGTCGACGGCCAGATGCTCTCGAACATGGCGGTCGAAGGCGGCACCGCGCGCGCCGGCGGCACCAAGTACTACCAGGCCAACGACGCCGCCTCGCTCTCCAGCGCGTTCGACGCCATCGCGCAAGGCGCGCTCGGCTGCGACTACCAGCTCGAGAAGGCGCCGCCGGATCCGAACAAGCTCTTCGTCTACGTGAACGGCCAGCTCACCCCGCGCGACCCGAGCAAGAAGAGCGGCTGGGACTACGCCGGCTCGCCCACCCGCATCTCGCTCTACGGCGCCGCCTGCGACGCGATGACCAAGGCGTCGGGCGGCAAGGTGAACATCGTCTACGGCTGCCCGGACGACACCCTGGTCGAAGGCCCCGGCTCCAACGGCCCGGGCGGCGGCTCCGATGGTGGCTTCGAGGAAGGCCCTGGCAGCGGCGGCCCCGGCGGTCCGGGCAGCGGCTCCGACGGCGGCGACCCCGAGATTCTGTAAGTGGAAGGCGGCAAGACAGGGCCAGCCGCCCACTCGCACCCCGAAGATGCTTTTCTCTGGCTCCACTACACTCGACGCGCGTGCAGAGGCGTAAACACAAGCGGGTTCGGGCGCAGGGCGTCGCTGGTCACTTGAGAACCGGGGCCGACTTCCTGCCGGGCCTGTCGGTCGAGAACCTCTCGCTCGGCGGCGCGTACGTTCGAACCGCGCAGCCGATGGCGCCGGGCACCGCGGTGGTGCTCGAGCTGGTGCGCCCGGGCCTGAAGAAGGTCATCCGCGTCACCGGCCGCGTCGTCACCATCGTCACCGGCGAGGAGGCGCGCGCCACCCGCCGCGTGCCCGGCATGGGCGTGGCGTTTGATCCGCTCGACGTCGACGCGCAGGGGCGCATCAAGGAGCTGCTCGGCGTGCTCGCGCCGGATCAGCCGCTGCTCGAGTCCGACGCGCACGCCACCTTCGCTCCGCCCGAGACCTTGCGCGCGGTCGGCGCGGTCGAGCCCGGCCGGGTCACCGCGCAGGTCCGCGGCGTGATGAACGAGCTCGGCGGTCAGGAGCAGCGGCTCAAGCAGCTCGAGCGCGAGAACGAGCAGCTGCGCCGCGAGAACGCGCAGCTCAAGTCGCAGCTCAATCGAAAGTAGTCCGCATCAATTCCACTAATGCCTTCGCTCGCGCGGCCGCCTGGCCGGCAGGCGGGAAACAGGTTGCTGCGCCTGTGCTCGCGTGTTACGCCCGCGTCCGTTTTTCGCCAATCGAACGACTTCGAGCGAGGACGACCCTAGGATGAGCGCGACTGCGACCGCGACCGCCGATCATGGCGGACACGCTGCCCACGTTCTGCCCCCGGATGCGCACTTTGGTGTAGCGACCACCGGGAAGATCGGCATGTGGATCTTCCTGCTCTCCGACGCGTTCTCGTTCGGCGGGCTGCTGCTGTCGTACGGCATCCTGCGCGGCGGCATGGAAGTTTGGCGTTCGGCGAGCGAGCCGGGCTTCGGCCTCGAGTTCACCGCGCTCCTCACGTTCCTGCTCATCTGCTCGTCGGTCACCATGGTGTTCGCCGTTCAGGCGGCCACCGAGGGCAACCGCAAGGCCACGGTGAAGTGGCTCGTGCTCACCGCGCTGGGCGGCATCCTCTTCCTGCTCGGACAGCTCGAGGAGTACTGGGGCGTCTTCGGCATCTTCTCGCACGGCCTGCTCAACGAAGGCCTCGACTTCGGAAAGAGCGCGTACGCGAGCACCTTCTACATCACCACCTCGTTCCACGGCCTGCACGTGCTGTCGGGCGTCATCTACATCCTCGTCATGACGCTGCGCACGCAGCTGGGGAAGACCGACGCGAACGAGATCGAGGTCTTGGGCCTCTTCTGGCACTTCGTCGACCTGGTCTGGATTCTCGTCTTCACCTTCGTCTACCTGCTCTAAACGGACTCGAGGCCACCTTTCATGGCAGACAACGCTCACGCGGCGGCCGCCCACGCTCAGGGGCACAGCAGCAGCAAGAAGACCTACCTCATCGTCTTCGGCATTCTGTTCGTGCTGACGGCGGTCGAGGTCCTGCTGGGCTATTCCCATCACCTCCTGTCGAAGGTCAGCCTCGTCCTGCTGGCGCTGATCAAGGCGGGCTTCGTCGGCTACTACTTCATGCACCTGGGCCACGAGCGAAAGGCGCTCAAGCTCACGGTGGTCATCCCCTTTGCCTTCCCCGCGCTCTACGCGTTCGTGCTGATCGCCGAGGCGATCTGGAGGTTCGCGAAGTGGTGAAGGCTTTGCCTGCCGTGGCGGCGCTCGTCGCGACGCTCGCGCCCAAGTGGGTCCTCGCCTGCCCGGTCTGTGCGGGTCGTGACGACGGCAACGGCACCTTCACCCTGGTGGCGCTGGGGCTGATGATCCTCTTTCCCTTTGCGACGGTCGCGGTGGTGTTGGGCGTGCTTCGCCGCGCCGCGCGCGACGACAACTCGAATTCCTCCGACGGAGCTCTGAGATGAGAAAGCCGAACCGATGGAAGGCGCCGGCGATGGGGTTGGCGCTCGCCACCTGCGGCCTGGTCGCCCACGCGGCCTTCGCGGCCATTCAGCCGGAGGCCGGCATCGGCTTGCCGCGCGACGTCTCGCTCGATGGCTGGCGCATCGACAAGGCGATGAACATCACCCACGTGGTCAACATCGTCTTCTTCGGAATCATGTGCGGCTGGATGGCCTGGTCCATCTTCAAGCACAACGGCAAGAAGCACGAGGCGGTCTACGACCACGGCGAGTCGAAGAAGCCGGCGTTGATCGCGGTGTTCGTCGCGGCGCTGGTGCTCTCCGACGTCGAGCTCTTCTACAGCAGCATCAAGGGGCTCGACGAGGCGTTCTGGAACTGGGACATCCCCAACAAGAACGAGAAGACGGTCCGCATCGAGATCAACGCGCACCAGTGGGCGTGGGACGGCCGCTACGCCGGCCCGGACAAGAAGTTCTCCACCCCGCTGGAGCCGTCCGAGGACGACGTCATCACCTGGAACGAGTTCACCGTTCCGGTGAACACCCCGGTTCATCTGCAGATCACCTCGACCGACGTGATCCACGCGTTCTACCTGCCCAACTTCCGCGTGAAGATCGACGCGATGCCCGGCATGTTGAACCAGCTGTGGTTCCAGGCCACGCAGACCGGCGAGTTCGAGATTGGCTGCGCGCAGCACTGCGGCACGAACCACTACAAGATGCGCGGCAAGCTGAACGTGGTCACCGAAGAGGAGTACCAGCGGTGGCTCACCGAGGCCTCGACCATCGCCAAGAGCGCGTACGACCCTGACGACGCTTCGGCCCGCTGGGGCTGGAAGTGGAAGGAATAAGCGACATGTCTCACTGGGCCATCATCGACGGGCAGGAAGTTCCGGGCGTTCACCCAGAGCCGACGACGTTCTGGAGCAAGTACGTCTTCTCCATCGACCACAAGGTCATCGCCAAGCAGTTCCTCTGGGCAGGGCTCATCTTCCTCGCCCTGGGCGGCCTGCTGGCGATGATGATCCGCTGGCAGTGGGCCTACCCGGGCGAGAAGGTGCCGGTGTTGGGGCTCCTGCTCACCCGCTCCGAAGGCATCATCACCCCGGCCGTGTACCAGCAGCTGTTCACGATGCACGGGCTGATCATGATCTTCTTCGCCATCACGCCGATCCTCATCGGCGCGTTCGGCAACTACTGCATCCCGCTGCTCATCGGCGCGCAGGACATGGCCTTCCCGCGCCTGAACATGTACAGCTTTTGGGTCTTCGTCCTCTCGCTCGCGCTGGTGGTCGCCAGCTTCTTCTCTGAGCTGGGCGCGGCCGGCGCCGGCTGGACGACCTACCCGCCGCTCGCCACCGCGGTGGGCACGCCGGGCATGGGCCAGAGCTTGATGGTCGCCGCCATCTTCGTCACCGGCGTCTCGACCATCATGGGCGGCGTCAACTACGTCACCACCGTCATCCGCATGCGCGCCCCGGGCATGACGTGGATGCGCATGCCGCTCACCGTCTGGGGCCTGTGGCTGACGGCGATCCTCAACGTGCTGTTCGTGCCGGTGCTGGGCTCGGCCGGCCTGCTCTTGCTCTTCGACCGCCACTTCGGCACGCAGTTCTTCATCGCCAGCGCGGTCGGCATGAAGGGCGGGGGAGACCCGCTGCTCTTCCAGCACCTGTTCTGGATCTTCGGCCACCCCGAGGTCTACATCCTCATCCTCCCGGCGTGGGGCTACATCTCGGACATCATCTCGTTCTTCGCGCGCAAGCCGGCCTATTGGTACCGCGGCTCGGTCTACGCGATGGTCGCGGTGACGGTGCTCTCGGCCATCGTCTACGGCCACCACATGTACCAGACCGGCATGAACCCGCTGCTCGGCCGCGGCTTCATGGTGTTCACGCTGATCATCTCGGTGCCGGCGCAGATTTTGTTCCTCAACTGGCTCTACACGCTGTGGAAGGGCGCGGCGCGGTTCCCCTCGCCGATGCTGTTCGCGCTCGGCACCGTGTTCGTGTTCGGGTTGGGCGGCTTGACCGGCCTGTACCTGGGCACGGTGATGACCGACATCTATCTGCACGACACCATGTGGGTCGTCGGTCACTTCCACCTGACGATGGCCGCGTCGACGTACCTGGCGTCGTTCGCCGCGATTCACTTCTGGTTCCCGAAGATGTTCGGGCGTCAGCTCGATGAGCGGCTCTCCAAGGCGCACTTCTGGCTGTCGGTCATCTTCATCACGCTGGTCTTCTCGGGTCAGCTGATCGCCGGCTACTCGGGCCAGCAGCGCCGCCTCTACGACCCGTACCAGTACGTGTACCTGCAGCACCTGCTCCCGCTGAACCGGCTCACCAGCTGGGCGGCGTTCTGCTTGGGCTCGGCGCAGATCCTCTTCGTGGTGAACTTCTTCAAGAGCGTCTTCGCCGGCAAGCAGGCGGAGAAGAACCCCTGGCAGGTCGGCACGCTCGAGTGGACGCACTGCGAGTCGCCGCCGAAGTGGTACAACTTCCACCCGATTCCGACGGTGCTGCGCGGCCCGCACGAGTACGCCAACCCCGAGGTGAAGCGGCTGCTCGGCCGCGACTGGATTGGCCAGGCCGAAGCGCTCCAGGGCCTGTCGACCGAGTCGGCCGGCGCGGCGACCGCAGAGGCCAAGACGGGGACCAAGGCCTAAGCCGCGATGTCGAAGTCCAGCGCCAGCGTCGCGCCTCACACCATGGGCGAGCTCCTGCCGTACCGCCCGCCGCGGGCGAAGGAAGAGACCACCGCGCACGTGGGGATGATCATCTTCCTCGGCTCGTGGGCGATGTTGTTCGCCGCGCTCTTCTTCTCGTACGCGTTCCTGCGCTCGCGCTCGCCGATGTGGCCGCCCGAAGGCGTGCCGGCGCTGCCGGTGCTCTTGCCGGGCGTCAACACCCTGGTGCTCATCCTCTCCAGCGCGAGCTTGCACTGGGGGCTCCACGCGGTGCGCCGCGGCCGGATGGCGTCCTTGCGCCTGGGGCTCATCGGCGCGCTCGTCACCGCCAGCTTGTTCCTGGGGCTGCAGGTCTTCACCTGGCTCACGCTGCACGCGCAGGGGCTCACGCCCGAGGCATCGGGCCCGTACGGCGCGGTCTTCTGGGGCCTCACGCTGTTTCACGCCGCGCACGTGCTGGTCGGCGTGCTCGGGCTGTCGAAGGTGACGTTCAACGCGTTTCGCGGCCAGTACCTCGCCGCCAAGCACCTGCCAGTGAAGCTGTGGACCCTGTACTGGCACTTCGTCGGAATCGTCTGGGCACTGATGTTCGTGTCCATCTTCATGTTGTGAGGGAGAACGCCAAGATGCTCGCCACCCGTCCCGCGCTGGTCGCCGCGCTCGCCGCCGTCGCGCTGTTCAGCGGTTGCAAGGACAAGAAGAAGGTCGAGTTCACGCAGGCCATCAAGCTGCACTCGGGCGAGGTGCTCGAGCCCCAGCTGCTGAACCAGGGCCGCGAGGCGTTCATGCAGTACTGCTACGCCTGCCACTCCGACTTGGGTGACGGGTTCGGCCCCGCCGCGCCGTACATGCGGCCGCCGCCGCGCAACTTCGTGCGCGGCACCTTCAAGTTCCCCGGCAACCAGTTCGGCGCGCTGCCCGTCGACTCCGCGCTCGACCGCACCATCCGCCGGGGTTTGCACGGCACGCCGATGCTGCCGTGGGACATCCCGGTGGTGGAGCGAAAGGCGATCATCGCGTACATCAAGACGCTCTCGCCGCGCTGGCTGGAGGAGGAGATTCCGCCGGAGCTCGAGATCGCGCCCGACCCGTGGAAGGGCAAGGAGGCCGAGGCGATCGCGCTCGGCAAGCAGATTTACCACATCCCCGTCGGTGGCGCCGGCTGCGCGGGCTGCCACGCCTCGTACGCGACGAACGAGGAGATCACCGCGATGTGGAAGAAGGTCGATCCGACCAACACGGACATCTCGTTCCCGCTCCACCGCACCGAGAAGAAGGAGAGCGAGTACCCGGTGATGACGCGTCTGGACGGTCAGCTCCGGGGCTGCGAGGTGCGCATGGTGGACGCGCCGCACGACTTGGAGAACCTGTCGCTGCAGCTCAACGGTCAGGTCATCGACCGCGACACCGAGAAGAAGGAAGGGTGGGACTACGCCGAGCCGCAGAAGCACGCCGAGGCGCCGCTGCGAGTCATCGCCGCCGGCGCAGCCTTC
>CAZEDU010000007.1:62385-65936 GCA_964511185.1 uncultured Myxococcaceae bacterium
GCAGAAGCACGCCGAGGCGGAGGGCGGCAAGAAGGTCCTGAAGACCGGCGACCACTACCCGTGGCACAAGATTGTTTTCTACGGGAAGCCCTGTGAGGCCATCCAAGCCGACCCGCACGGCGCGAGCGTTCTCGCGGTTCGTTCGCACCGGTTGCTGCCGCCGGACTTCCTCTTCCACAAGGTGAAGAGCGTCTACCCGGTGGGCACCAAGGTGAACGACAACAACCTCAAGTACACCGGCGAGGAGTCGAGCTACGTCGTGTACACCGCCGAGATGCAGCGCGAGGACCTGTACCGCACCATCGGCGTCGGCATCGGCGGCGCGGCGATGCCGGGCTGGAAGGGTGTCTTCCAGGACGACGAGCACGGCACCGGCGAAGAGAAGCTGTGGGGACTCGTCTACTACGTCCAGTCGCTCATCGAGCTGCGCAACACGAAGGAAGGCTGGGAGCTGCGGCAGAAGCTCTTGGCACAAGCGGCGCCCGAGACGCCCGCCGCGCCCGAGCCCGAAGGCGGCGCCCAGGGCGGCCAGCGGTAGCACAGGCCGGGGCCGGCCGGCCGGGTAAAGGTGTCAGACGATTCGTATGGACACTTCGAGACTTCGGAAGTGTCAGACGATTCGTTTTCCTTCGACATCTTCAGGGGTTCACCGACTGGAAGCCGCCGCCGAGTTGGACTAAGCAGCGCGCCCATGAAGATGGAATACAGCCGCCACGCCTCCTCGCGTCTCTTCGAGAACTCGTTCTTGGAGACCTGCTCCAAGGTCCATCCGGCGACGCCGTTTCTCTTCTACGTCCCCATCGTGTTGGGGCTCACGGCGTACGGCCTTCTCTCCGGCACCACCCGTTGGGTCTCGGTCGCCGCGTTCATGCCGCTCGGTTGGCTCACCTGGATGGTGATGGAGTACTGCATTCACCGCTTCTTCTTTCACTGGGAAGGCAACGGGCCCTTCACGCGCAAGCTGCACGAGATTGTGCACGGCTACCACCACAAGTACCCCGACGACGCGGACCGCTTGGTGATGCCGCTGGGCGCCAGCATTCCCTTGGGCATCGTGGTGGCGGGGCTGCTCTGGCTCGTCGGTCGTCCGTCGGCGACGCTGCCGCTCTTCTGCGGCATCGTGACCGGCTACCTCATCTACGACTACCTGCACTGGTGGACCCACGCCAAGACCCCGAAGTCGAGCTGGGGCAAGGCCCTGCGCGCCCATCACATGGCCCACCACTTCGCGGCGACCGACAAGAACTTCGGCATCAGCCACCGGTGGATTGACGCGCTGGTCGGCACCCTGAAGCGCAAGTAAAGCGGCTAACCCCGCGCAATGTCGGGAGCCTGACGGTGCCCTCGGAGGGCTCCTCGGCGGGGCTGGAAGCCCCCCACAACCCGTGCCAAATCGCGCGCGATAAATGATTCAGCGGGGTTGTCCCTGCTTTTTGGGGTCGTGGTTATGTTTTGGCAGCCGTTGTTCGCGTTGTTGTGTGCCGTCGTTCTCGCCGGGGTCGCGCTGTCGTTGGCTGCCCGGACTCGACGCCGCGAACGCTTCGCTCCGCTCGTCGAGCAGCTCGAAGTCGGCTACGCGCTCTTGCACGCGCAAGGCATCACCGCGAACGGCGCGCTCGCGTATCGGTTCGAGTTCCACGCCTTTCGTCGCGGCGCCCTGGTGAAGCTCGGCGACGATTTGCGGGGGGAAGGCTACTCGGTGCGTGCGCCGCAGCGTTCGGGCTTGGGCTGGGCGTTGGTGGTGTGCCAGCTCGACTACCGTGACGCGAAGAGCCTCGCCGCCTGGTGCCGTGCGCTCGACTGGCTCGCGGCCAAGAATGGCTGCACGTTGCGGCTCGCCGACGTCCGCCCGCCCGCGCCTCGCGTCACCGGTCGCGCGAACACGTGGGAACACGCCATCGCCTGAAGCGGCGGTGTCACCGTTGCGTGAACAAGCTCGGCACCGCGCAACGCGCGCGCGCATGCGTCGATAACTGCCAGCGCTGACCCACAGGCTTGCCAAGGAGTCGCGCATGAGCGTCAAAGGCATCACCGCCGCCTACTCGGCGTATGACTATCCCAACCGTTACGCGGGGAAGATTCCCAGCGAGGCGACCACCCAAGCCATTCGAAGCGCGAACGACCGCAAGAAGGTGACGCCCGAAGAGGTCCGCGTGCTCTTGTCGCGCGCGGACGACGCGAACATCCGCCCCGCGGACCGCAAGCGGCTGGTCGAGACAGCGTTCTCGGTGCTCTCTCCGCTGCGAGACGCGAAGTCGTTCTCCGAGCTCTCGAAGAGCCGCCAGCAAGTCATGTTGTTCGATTTGCTCAACCTGGACGCCAAGCTGCAGGCCGTCGCACCGGTCGCGGTGAAGAGCCGCCGCCTGTCGCTCTCGGTTCCGTTCACCACGGCCTTCAAGGCGGCCGGCGTCCCCGCGCCCGCCGCGGTGAGCCTGTCGGACTTCGTGAAGAAGGCTGGAACCGCGATGGCGAAACAAGCCCGAGGGCCGAACCCCATCACCGCGATCAAGCTACAGACCGTCGCGGTGAGAGGCGAGACGGTGGGCTACCACGTCGTCGTGCAGTTCAAGACCCAGGAAACCATCTCGCCGTGGATGCGGTTCAACGCCGCCGGCCAATGGCTCGCGGGGGAGTTGTCGCCCCACAAAGAGCCCTGGCCCTGAGACACGAGACCGAGAGACAAGGTGTCAGACGATTCGTCGTGGCCCGCGGTTTGCTCAACCTCAGCGGTTTGGCCTGCGAAAAGCAGCTCATAAAATAGAAAAACGCGCCGCCCTTTCGAGCGACGCGTTCTTGCTTCTCCGAGTCCGAGGGGCTTTACGCCGCCGCGGTCTTCGTCACCTGGAACACCTGGTTGAACTCGGTGATGGCCGCGTTCAGCGCCGCCTTGATCTCGTTCGTCAGCTCGCGCTTGGTGGTGATGTCCTTCTCCACTTGCGGGTGCTTGCCGTCCATGAAATCGACGAACTCCTTCGCCCAACGAACGATGTCGCTCACCGGGATGTCGCGCAGCCAGCCGCGCTTGCCCGGGTCGTCGCGGTTGGTCGCCGCGTAGAGCTGCATGACCTGCCGCGCCACCGGCATCGGCTCGTACTGGCCCTGCTTGAGCAGCTCGACCAGGCGCGCGCCGCGGGCCAGCGTCTCCTGCGTGTTCTTGTCCAAGTCCGAGCCGAACTGCGCGAACGCGGCGAGCTCGCGGTACTGCGCGAGGTCGAGCTTCAGCGTACCGGCCACCTGCTTCATCGCCTTGATCTGCGCGGCCGAGCCGACGCGCGACACCGACAGACCGACGTTGATGGCCGGGCGAACGCCCGCGAAGAACAGGTCGGTCTCGAGGAAGATCTGCCCGTCGGTGATGGAGATGACGTTGGTGGGAATGTACGCGGACACGTCGCCGGCCTGCGTCTCGATGATGGGCAGCGCGGTGAGCGAACCGGCGCCTTCCTCGTCGGACAGCTTCGCGGCGCGCTCGAGCAGACGCGAGTGGATGTAGAAGACGTCGCCCGGGTACGCCTCACGGCCCGGCGGGCGGCGCAGCAGCAGCGACAGCT
>CAZEDU010000008.1:0-19690 GCA_964511185.1 uncultured Myxococcaceae bacterium
TCCCCCGACTGGACGAGACCGGCACGTCGACCGCCTCGCCGCTGTCGAGGATGGCCACCAGCTCCTGCGCTTCGGGCGATTGGGTGGCCTGCCCCGACGTGGCGGCTGGAGTGCTCTTGGTTTCAGAGCCCGCCTGGGTGGCCTGCGTCTGCCCCTGCCCTGGTTTGAGCGTGACGCTGTTACTCACCTCAGAACCCCGCGAACACCCGAGTGAAAAGCCTGGCGACAGTGTAGCCGCAGCCCCATGCCGCCGTCGTGCGGGGGGTAGCTCGAAGTAGGTGTTCGCCCTCTGCTAGACTTTTCCGTCGCCCCGTCGCCCTTTTGCCCCCATGCGCGCCCCATCGTTCGGCCATCGGCTTCTGTGGGTCTTCCTCGTGGTCGGGGCCGGCTGCACGAGCGCGAAGCCGATTCAGGGTTTGGCGGTGTCGCTGTCCTTCGCCCCCTCGTCGTTGTCGCAGTGCGCCAAGGTGGTCGTCGAAGGCGGCGGGCAGCGCGTCGAGAGCACCGCCCTGGCGCGGCTGCCGCGGAGCCTGCTCGTCGCGGTCCACCAAGGCGGCCTGCCGGACGAGGTCGAGCTGCACGCGCTGGGCTTCGCGAACGCCGAGTGCACGGGCGTCGCCATCGAGCAGACCCGGAAGGTGCCGGCGCGCTTCGAGCCAGGGCAGCTCGGGCAAGTCGCGCTCGAGCTGAGCGCCGACCAAAGCTGCGACGGCGGCTGCCCGAGCCTGCCGGAGAACTGCGCGGTGGAGGGCGACGAAGACTTGGACGGCAAGGCCGACTGCCAGGACCCCGACTGCGCCGCGCTGCCTCAGTGCCAGGCGCCGAGCGAGGTCTGCCACAACGGCATCGACGACGACGGGGATGGGCTGGCCGACTGCCTGGACAGCGACTGCAACGCCAAGGTCTGCGACGGCGGTATCTGCAACGCGGCCACGTGCCTCAAGCCCGCCACCGAGCAAATCTGCGACGACCAGCTGGACGACGACGGCGACTCGGTGGCCGACTGCGCCGACCCCGACTGCCTCCACAAGAAGTGCGACGACAAGAACGTCTGCACCACCGACGAGACGTGCCGCACGGTGTCGCCGAACGGCTGCGGCACGCTGAGCCCGGTGTGTCCGTCTCCCCAGGAGTGCTGGGACGGCGTGTGTCAGGGCGACGCCGGCTGCGGCCTGGTGCCGAACACCGGCAGCGCTTGCTCCGGTGGAAAGAGCTGCCGCAACGGGCAGTGCACGCGGCCGTTCAGCTTCACGCCCACGCGCTTCACCGACGTGGCGGTGGCGACGCAGGTCTCGCCGCCCATCGAGCTGGGCTGCGGCTTCGCGTCCTTCAACTCCACCACCGGCGTCTTCACCACCTGCCCCGGGCAGCCGACGCCGACCGCGGTGCCGATCGGCAACGCCTACGTGCTGCCGATGGCGTCGTTCACGCTCCAAGCGGGGAGCACGCTGCGGCTCGCCGGCGACAAGCCGGTCGTCCTCGCGGTGTTCGGCGACGTATTGATTCAGGGCCACGTCGACGTCGGCGCGCAGGGCACCGCGGCCGGCGCGGGCAGCACCGTCAACTGCGGCGACGCGGCGGGCAACCCGGGCCAGCCGAACGAGACCAGCGCCGAGAACAACCAGACCGGCGGCGGAGGCGGCGGCGCGGCGCACGGCTCGAGCGGCGCGGAGGGTGGAGACAGCGAGAACGGCGACTCGGGTGGAAAGCCGAGCTCACCCCTGGCGAGCGGGCAGCTGCGGGGCGGCTGCTCGGGCGGCCGCGGCGGCAACGCGGGCGGGATGGGCGGCGCGGGCGGCGGGGCGCTGCAGATTTCCGCGAGCGGGAAGATTCGCGTCGAAGGGAAAATCTCCGCGCAAGGCGGCGGCGGGCGGGCGCCTTCGTCGGCCGCCTCGTCGGGGGGTGGCGGCGGAGGCAGCGGCGGGCTGCTGGTGCTCGAGGCGACCCTGGTGGAGCTCGCCGCCAACGCCGCGCTCACCGCCAACGGCGGCGGAGGCAGCGGCGGCTCGAGCAGCATGACCATCGGCGCGGCGGCGCAGAACGGCGAGGATGGCCACACGGGCGACGCGCAGGCCGCCGCCGGCGGCACCACCCACCCGTTCAGCGGTGCGGGTGGGGCGGGCGCGGCCCGGAACGCGGTCGCGCAGCCGGGCGCTTCGGCGCAGTCCGCCCCTGGCCGTCACTCCGGCGGAGGTGGCGGCGGCGGGCTCGGGCGCATCGAGGTGTTGCTGCACGGCGGTACCTGCTCGCGCGACAACGCCGCGGTGACGAGCCCCGCGGCCGGCGCCTGCAACTGAGTCCGGCGGCCGAACCTGCGCAGCTTGGGCCTGGAGGGAACGGGGTCTGGATGGCGAACGCTCGAGCGAGAGGCCGCCAGCGGTGCCGCGTCTCAGCCGGGGGATTGTCGCGTTCATGAGTGAGGTAACTCATCCCCCGCCCGAGGGGGACAAGTTACCCCTCTGGGCCGCTCACACCCAGGCACGCGGCGCGCGGAGGACCTCGACGAGCTTGGCCTCTTCGCTGCCAGGCGCGGGGTGGTGGTCATAGACCCAGCGCGCGCGGGGCGGCAGCGACATGAGAATCGACTCGGTGCGGCCGTTCGTCTGCAACCCGAACACAGTGCCGCGGTCGTAGAGCAGGTTGTACTCGACGTAGCGACCCCGCCGAATCTCTTGCCAGGTCTTCTGCGCCTCGGTGAACGGCAGGCTCGCGCGCCGCTTCAGAATCGGCACGTACGCCTCGATGAAGCTCTTGCCGTTGTCCTGCACGAAGGCGAACTGCTTCTCCAGGTCGCCACCTTCGTTCTCGAAGAAGATGCCGCCGACGCCGCGCGTCTCGCCGCGGTGCTTGAGGAAGAAGTACTCGTCGCAGGCCTTCTTGAAGCGCGGGTAGTAGCTGGGGTCGTGCCGGTCGCACGACGCCTTCATCACGCGGTGGAAGTGCTCGGCGTCCTCGGGGAACAGGTAGTGCGGCGTCAGGTCGGCCCCGCCGCCGAACCACGCCTTGCTCCCCTGCGCGATGAAGCGCCAGTTCGCGTGCACGGTGGGCGCGAGCGGATTCTTCGGGTGCAGCACCATCGACAAGCCGGTGGCGAAGAAGGTGCGGCCTTCGCCCTGAAGCTTCCGGGCGAACTGCTCCTCCAGCTCGCCCCACACCGCCGAGACGTTGACGCCGCCCTTCTCGAGCGCGGCGCCGTCTTCGATGACGCGCGTCTTTCCGCCCCCGCCGCCGGGCCGCTGCCATGGGTCCTCGCGGAACTTGGCTTTGCCGTCGGCCGCCTCGAGCGCCGCGCAGATGTCGTTCTGCAGCGACTCGACGAAAGCGCGCATGCGCTCCTTGAGCGCTTCGTGAAGGGGATTTTGCGTCGCCATGACTGCTCGCGTTTAGTGAATCGGGTTGTCACCTTCGCCCAGCTCGATGGTGCCGAACTTGGCTTCGAACTTGGTGAGGTTGTCTTGCATGGCGAGCACCAACCGCTTCATGTGCTTGGGGTTGGTGATGATGCGCGAGCGCACCTTGGCTTTCGGCGGCTGCTGGGGTTGCACGTAGATGAAGTCGAGCGTGAACTCAGTCTCGGTGTGGTTGACGAGCGCCATGTTCACGTAGTGGCCATTGGCCACGTCCTCGTCGAGCTGAATGGGGAGCTCTGCGGGCTTTGCAGGGTTGTCGGCCATGGCAAAGTCCATATCACGTGATGGATTTCGAGAAGACCGCTCCCTTCGAGCTGGGGCCGGAAGACGGCGAGCGGCGGTGCCTGCTCGTGCACGGCTTCACCGGGAGCCCCTGGGACATGCGCCCGTTGGGCGAGGCGCTGGCAGCGGCGGGCCACCGCGTGCGCGGGGTGCGGCTGCCAGGTCACGGGCGGACGAGCGCGGCGATGGAGCCGGTCACCTTCCGCGACTGGGAGCAGTCGGTGGAGGAGGCGTTTCTTGCGTTCGCGCGCGACGGGGGCGCGTTTCTTGCGGGGCTGTCGATGGGGGCGCTGTTGTCCGTGCTGGTGGCGGCCAAGCACCCCGAGGCGGTGCGCGGGCTGGTGCTGATTGCCCCGGCGATGCACTTCAAGGGGCGCATGCTGCGGCTGCTCAGCGCGTTCGAGGCGCTGCCGTTTCTGCCGCTCGTCCGGCCGCTGGTGAAGAAGGTGAGCACCGACATCGAGGACCCGGTGGCCCGGGCCGAGGCGCCGATGCTTCCGTCGTTTCCGTCGGCCCGGCTGCACGACTTGTGGACCGTGCAGGCGCGCGCGCGGGAGGCGCTGGAGCGGGTGCGGGCGCCGACGCTGGTGGTCGCCGCGAAGCACGACCACGTGGTGTCGATGCGGGGCGCGCGGGAGCTGGCGCGCGGGCTGACCTCGGCGCGCACGGTGAAGCTCGTCGAGCTCGAGCGCGGGTTTCACATCGTGCCGAGGGACAGGGACGCGGCCCGGCTGTTCGAGGAGGCGAGAGGCTTTTTGAGTCGGTGGTGAAGCCTTGGACCCGTTGTAGGGTTCGCGCCCATGGCCAAACGCTACGTCCTCGCGATTGATCAAGGCACCACGGGCACCCACGTCTCGATTGTCGACGAGCAGGTCAAAGTCGTCGGCAAGGCGTACCAGGAATTCACCCAGCACTTCCCGAAGCCGGGCTGGGTCGAGCACGACCTGGACGAGATTTGGGCGACGGTCGTTCGCTGCATCGCGCGCGCGCTGAAGGACGCGGGGCTTCCCGCCAAGCGCATCGCCGCCATCGGCATCACCAACCAGCGCGAGACGACGGGGCTGTGGGAGCGCGAGCGGCTGAAACCCGTGGCCCACGCCATCGTGTGGCAGGACCGGCGCACCTCGGAGCGCTGCGCCGAGCTCAAGGCGCAAGGGCTGGAGCCGCGCGTGCGCGAGAAGACGGGCCTGGTCCTCGACCCGTACTTCGCCGGCACCAAGCTGGAGTGGATGCTCGAGCACGTGAAGCACGCGCAGAAGCGCGCCGACGCGGGCGAGCTGTGCTTCGGCACCATCGACACCTGGCTCGTGCACAAGCTCACCGGCGGCCGCGCGTTCGTGACCGACGTCTCGAACGCGAGCCGCACGCTTCTGCTCCACCTGCGCTCGTTGGAGTGGGACGACGAGATGTGCTCGATGCTGTCGGTGCCCCGCTCGGTGCTGCCCGAGGTGCGCGGCTCGGCCGAGGTCTACGGCGTGACGAAGGGCGTGAAGGGCCTGCCCGACGGCATCCCGGTCGCGGGCATGGCGGGGGACCAGCAGTCGGCGCTCTTCGGCCAGGCGTGCTTCGAGCCGGGCGAGGCGAAGTGCACCTACGGGACCGGCGCGTTCCTGCTGATGAACGTGGGCAGCGAGCCGATTCCATCGCGCGCGGGGCTGCTCACCACCGTGGCGTGGCGGCTCGACGGCGAGGTGACCTACGCGCTGGAGGGCAGCTCGTTCATCGCGGGCGCGGCGGTGCAGTGGCTGCGTGATGGCTTGAAGGTCATCAAGAAGTCGAAGGACGTGGAGGCGCTGGCGCGCAAGGTCGACGACAGCGGCGAGGTGGTGTTCGTGCCGGCGCTCGCGGGGTTGGGCGCGCCTCACTGGCGCCCCGACGCGCGCGGTCTCTTCGCGGGGCTGGACCGCTCGACCACCGCGGCGCACCTGGCGCGCGCGGTGCTCGAGGGCGTGGCGCTGCAGATTTTCGACCTGGCCGAGGCGATGCGCCGCGACTCGAGCCGCACGATTCCCGCCTTCAAGGTCGACGGCGGCGCGGCGGCGAACGACTTGATGATGCAGTTCCAGGCCGACGTGCTGGAGACCGAGGTGGTGCGCCCGAAGAACTTGGAGACGACCAGCTTGGGCGCGGCCTTCCTCGCCGGCCTGGGCGCGGGGGTGTGGGAGAGCCCCGACGCCATCGCGCGGGCCTGGAAGGTGGACAAGGTGTTCAAGCCCCGCATGCGCGCCGACGTGCGGCAGCGCGCGCTCGACAAGTGGCGCAAGGCGGTGGAACGGGCGTGAGCGCGCGGCACGCCGTAGGGCTCGCGTGCCTGCTCGCGCTCGGGTGCGCGAAGAAGAGCGCGCCCGCGCCGGACGCCGGCAGCCCCGCCGAGCGCGTCACCGACGTGCGGAGCGCCGTCTTCACCATCTACCCGGAGTTCCGCTTCACGCGGCTCGAGCAGGCCGAGGCGCGGCTGGTGCGGCGCTCGCGCGGCGCGGGGCACACGGATGGCGGGCTGGCGCCCGCGCCGTTTCGAATCGAGGAGACGCGGCAGGGCGACGTGCTGGAGCAGACGCTCCGATTGCCCTTGACGATGGAGGACGTGACCGCGCTCTTGCACGCGTCGTCGTCGCTGACCACGCAGCACTTCGCCGCGATGCTGCCGCGGCCGGCCGGGAGCGAGCTGCTCGACGAGACGTTCGTCGTGGAGGTCGAGTACACGGCGAGCCCAGAGCGCGCGGACTTTCTGGTGTGGCAGCTGGTGAACCTGCTCACCGGCACGGAGTGGAAGGTGGTGTCGTTGCCGGAAGGTTGGCAGCTGGGGCGGCGCGCCGACGGCGGCGCGGGCGAGGTGCCCCACCGGTTCGAGCTCGAGCTCGCCCGGCAGCGCGCGGGCACGCGCATCGTGCTGCGCCGCGACGGCGAACGCGTGCGCGTGGAGTACCGCCAACCCACGTAAAGGCGCCGGAGGGGGACTGTCCCTGAAAGGGACTGTCCCCGGTCTTCCCAAGGGTCGAGGAGGTGCTTCGTACGAACGCCGCCTCGGCTTTGGGCCTCGTCACACCCGGGGACAGTCCCCTCTGGGGACAGTCCCCCATTTCGTTTAAGGTCGAAGGCGTCGCTTGAAGACGCTCTCGCTCGCCCTTCTGTTGCTCTCGCTGCCGGCGTTCGCGCAGGTCGCGCCGTTCACCGCCGACAAGCGGCTGCTCCTGTCCGAAGGGGTGCTGCGCGGCAGCCCGCGCCTGCTCGGCATCGCCGGCGCGTTCGTCGGCGTGGCCGAAGGCGCCGAGGGCATCACCCGCAACCCGGCGGCGGCCGCGGCGAAGGACCCGCACTTCGAGCGCGACTTCAACTACGACTTCGGCGCGGCGATGCACTTCCTGCCGCCGTGGGCGGTCGGCGAGCAGGACTGGGACAACGACGGCCGGTTCGACCAGGTCGAGCGGCAGGCCGGCACCGAGCTCGACTTCCTGGGCTCGCAGGTCCTCTACCTGGCGGGCGCGCTGCAATACAAAGCGGTCGGCCTGGGGCTGGGCGTCGACTTCCAGAACTCGCTGGTCAAGCGCCAGCGGGTGCCCGGCATCGAGCTGCCGCAGGACTTTCACAACCTGAACCTGGCGCACGCGTTCGGGTCGCTCGCGGTCTCGATTTGGCGCGACCAGATTCTCCTGGGCTTGGGCGTCGAGAGCACGCACGCGTTCTTCATCTACAGCGTGCAAGAGGTCGGTCAGTCGTTGCCGTCACCGCAAGACTCGGTCGGCTACCATGGCTGGGGCATCCAGGTCGGCGGGCTGTGGCGGCCCGAAGGCGAGGACTACCGGGTCGGCTTCGCGCTCCGGCCGCAGACCATCGGGTTTCCCGCCTCGCAGCGGGACAACGTGGGCGGCTACGTGCCGTTCTCGCGCATCGTCGCGCCGGCGCGCCTGTCGCTCGGCGCCAGCTTCGCGCTCGGCAAGGACGGCCGCGCCTACAACATCACCAGCAAGAAGGGCTGGGGCACCCTGCCCGACCCGAACCCTGACGGCACGCCCGCGTACACCACCGCGATGAGCAAGCTGTTGTTGACCACGCAGGTGGACGTCTACTTCCCCGTCTCGAACGCGACCTACGTCGCCGCGTTCCTCGAGCAGAACGCCGGCGTCCCGGCGCTCAACGCGGGAGATCAGATCGCCTTCCAGCCGCGCGTCGCCATCGAAAAGGAAGTCATCGAGGACCGGCTTCGGCTGCGCGGGGGCGCGTACATCGAGCCGCCGCTCGTCTCCATTGGCCCCAAGCTGCGGCCGCACGCGACGTTCGGCGGCGAGGTGTTCCTCTTCAAGCTCGGTCCGCAGCGCACCAGCTTCGGGCTCGCCTTCGACGTGGCGCGCTACTACCAGAACCTCTCGGTCGCGTTTCTGGTCTGGAAGTAGCGCTCGCCAAAACGTTGCGCCGCGCCCCAATCACCGCTTTAGCTAGCGCGGGTGGAGCGCAAGCAGCTGATGCGGTGGAGCGTCCCCGCGGTCGCCGCGGTGGCGCTCACCCTCGACGCGGTCCTCTTTCACTGGGTGACCGGGCTGTTGTCGTCCGCCGCGATGCTGGCGACGTCGCTCTGGAGCCTGGTGCGCTTCGTGAAGCACCGCGGCCACAGCCGCGCCTGGCGGCTCCGTCGGAACCTGTGGGCCTTCGCTTCGCTGGCCGGCCTCGGCGCGCTCGCCGCGCGCGCGCACTTGAGCTGGGTCGAGGCGCGCGCCGCCGCGCCCGTCGACCACAGCGGGCTGGTGCGCACGTACCTGACGCTGTTCGTGCTCGCCTCCTTGGTGGCGATGTCGTCCACCACCGCGCCGCGACGCGTCTCGTCCCTGCTCGTCGCGGCGACCCTGCGCCCCGCGGCGGCGCTGATGCTCAGCTTCGCCACCCTCATCGGCGTCGGCACCTTGCTGCTGATTCTGCCCGTCTCGGTGCAGCGGCTCGAAGACATCTCGCTCATCGACGCGCTGTTCACCATCACCAGCGCGGTGTGCGTCACCGGGCTCGCGGTCAACGACATCGGCGGCACGTACACCGGCTTCGGGCAAGGCGTGATTCTGGGCTGCGTCCAGCTCGGCGGCATCGGCATCATGACCATCGCCGGGCTGGTCACCGTGTCGCGCACGGGCAGCTCGCTCGAGGAGCAGTCGCAGCTCGCCACGATGCTCGAGGTCGACGGTTTGCGCGAGCTGAAGCGGATGCTGCGCGCCGTCGTCTTCGGCACCTTGGTGATGGAGGCCCTCGGCGGCGTCCTGCTGTGGCTCGCCTTTCGCGGCGACCCGAGGCTCGAGGGCGCCTCCGCGGTGTGGAACGCGGTGTTCCACGCGGTGTCCGCCTTCTGCAACGCCGGCTTCTCGCCGCTCACCGGCAACCTGATGCGCTTCCGCGACGCGCCGTTCGTGCAGCTCGTCATCGCGTCGCTCACCGTCCTCGGCGGCCTGGGCTTTCCGGTGCTGCTCGAGCTGATGCGGGTCGGCTGGCGGCGGCTCCGAAGGCGGCTGGGCTTCGGGAAGGTCGGGGTGCTGCGCTTGTCGGTGCACGCGCGCACCGTCCTGCTCGGCTCGGCGCTGCTCCTCGTCGGCGGCGGTGCGCTCCTCACCGTGCTCGAGTGGAGCGCCTCGCTGTCGGGCGTCGGCCCGGTGCAGAGCGTGTTCAACGCCTTCTTCATGTCGGCGGTCTCGCGCAGCTCCGGCTTCGTCACCGTGGAGGTCGGCGCGTTCCGGAACGCCTCGCTCCTCATCGTCTGCATCCTGATGTTCGTCGGCGGCGCGCCGGCCTCGACCGCGGGCGGCATCAAGGTGACGACCGCGGCGGTGCTGGTGGCGGTCCTGCGCGGCGAGCTGATGAGGCGTCCGGTGTCGCTGTTTCGGCGCGCGGTGCCCGCCGAGGTGATGCAGCGGGCCGGCGCGGTGCTCACGCTGTCGGCCGCGGTGGTGCTCGGCGCGACGGTGCTGTTGACCTTGACCGAGAGCCACCCGTTCATCGCGGTGTTGTTCGAGGCGACCTCGGCGTTCGCCACCGCCGGGCTTTCGACCGGCATCACCGACGAGCTGTCGGGTGTCGGACGGCTCGTCCTCACGGTCACCATGTTCGTCGGACGTGTCGGCCCGTTCACCATTGCGCTCGCGGCCAGAGCCACCGATGGCCGCGCGCGCTACCGTCTGGCGGAGGAAGGGCTCATCGTTGGTTGATGGAGGAGCGAGATGGCGAAGCGTTTTCTGGTGGTGGGGGTGGGACGGTTCGGGGCGGCGGTGGCGACGCAGCTCTCCGAGCACGGCGTCGAGGTGATTGCGGTCGACCGCGAGATGGCCGCCATCGAGCGGGTGAAGGACGCGGTGTCGATGGCCGCGCAGCTCGACTCGACCGACCCGCGGGCGCTCGACTCCATCGAAGCGAGCGCGTGTGAGTCGGCGCTGGTCGCCATCGGCGAGGACTTCGAGTCGGCGATTCTCTCCGTCGCCGCGCTCAAGGAGCTGGGGCTCAAGTCCATCGTCGCGCGGGCGCGCTCCGAGCGGGAGGCGCGCATCTTCACCGCGGTGGGCGCGAGCGAGACGGTGCTGATCGAACCGGAGATGGGAAAGATGCTCGCGCAGCGGCTGGCAGGGAGGGCGGGCTGACCATGGGCTACGACCGCACGCCGCTCCCGGCCGAGGAGCTGGCCATGTTTCTGCGCGCCCACCCGGCGTGGCGGCAGGTGGGCGCCGCGATCGAGCGCACGTACGAGCTGCCGAGCTTTCCCAAGGCCATCGAGTTCGTGACGCGCGTGGCCCAGGTGGCCGAGGCGCACGACCACCACCCCGACATCGACATCCGCTTCTCCAAGGTGAAGTTGTCGCTCACCACGCACGACGCCGGGGGGCTGACGTTTCGGGATCCGCTCGTGGCGGCGGCGTGTGACGCCATGCACCAGGTCACTTGAGTCCCCGAAACCTTCGAGGCGCACGACGGAGTGGAAGGGAGGACTGGCCTCGGGAAAACCGGGGACAGTCCCCTTCAGGGACGGTCCCCGGTGAGGAACTTTTCCAGGATGCGGTAGGCGTGGAGCAGCGCGGGAATCGACGCGCTCTCGTTCGCCTGGTGCGCCTGCGCGGTCTCGCCCGGCCCGAAGTTCACCGCGTCTACCCCGAGCTCGGAGAAGCGCGCCACGTCGGTCCACGCCTGTTTCGACTGCGGCGCCGCGCCGCTCACCTGGGCGAGCTTTTGAAAGAGCGGATTGTCCGCGCACACGCGGCCCGAAGGAGACAGGTCGGTGAACTCGAGCGCGGCGCGGCCGGCCACCCAGCGCCGAACGTCCTCTTGCGCCTCGGCCAACGACTTGCCCGGCGCGAAGCGGTAGTTGAGGTTCAGCTCGAACGCGTCCGGCACCACGTTTCGCGCGCGGCCACCGCTCGCCAGCGTCACGCTCATCACCTCGTAGTAGGTGAAGCCGTGCGTGGTGACCTCGCGCCGCGGCGCCTGCAGCAGCTCCGCCAAGAGCGGCCCCGCCTTGTGCACCGCGTTCTCTCCCTGCCACGGACGCGCGGAGTGCGCGCTCTTGCCTTGAAGTCTCACCTTCGCGTGGAGCGAGCCGACGCAGCCGACTTGCACCACGTTGTCGGTCGGCTCCATCGCGATGCCCAGGCGCAGCCGCTTGAGCGCGGGCACCGCGGCGAGCAGCGGCCCCAGCCCGTTCTCGAGGTACGGCCCTTCCTCGCGCTCGTAGAGGACGAGGACCAGGTTGTACGGCAGCGACGGGAGCGGGAGCGCCTCGGCGAGCGCCATCATCACCGCGAGCCCGCCCTTCATGTCCGAGCTGCCCAGGCCGAACAGCCGGTCGCCTTCGATGCGCGGCGGGCCGTCGCCCGGGTGAGCGGGGACCGTATCGAGGTGACCGACCAGCCCGACCGCGGGCCGCGGGTCGTCCAGGTCGCCGACCACCAGGGAGTGCGAGCGACGAAACACCGCCGGCTTCGACGGCAGCCCGCGCGCCCAGGCCTCGACGTGGTCGGCGATGGCCTTCTCATCTCCAATCACGCTGGAGATGCGGCAGAGCGCGAGCGCGCGCTCCGCCAAACCCGCCGCGAGGTCCGAGTCGCCCACGGTCAGACCTGCACCCCGAAGTCGCGGAGCGCGGCGTTGAGCGAGGTCTTCTGATCCGTGCTCGCCTTGCGCTGACCGATGATCAGCGCGCACGGCACTTGGTACTCACCGGCGGGGAACTTCTTCGCCCGCATGCCGGGAATCACCACGCTGCGCGCCGGCACCCGCCCCTTGTGCACCACCTCGGTGGGCCCGGTGACGTCGATGATCTGCGTCGAAGCGGTGAGCACCACGTTGGCGCCGAGCACCGCCTCCTCCTCGACCACCACGCCCTCCACCACGATGCAGCGCGAGCCGATGAAGGCGCCGTCCTCGACGATGACCGGAGAAGCCGAAGGCGGCTCCAGCACGCCGCCCAAGCCAACGCCGCCCGACAGGTGCACGTTCTTGCCGACCTGCGCGCACGAGCCGACCGTCGCCCAGGTGTCCACCATGGTGCCCGCGCCCACGTAGGCGCCGATGTTGACGTAGCCCGGCATCACCACCACGCCTGGCTCGAGGAAGGCGCCGTAGCGCACCGTGCCCGGCGGCACCACCCGCACGCCCGCCGCCTTCAGGTTCTTCTTGAGCGGCACTTTGTCGTGGAATTCGAACGGCGGCGTCTCCATCACCTGCATGTCGCTCACCGCGAAGAAGAGGAGGATCGCCTCCTTCACCCACGCGTTCACGCGCCAGCCTTCAGCGCCCTTCTCGGCGACGCGGAGCTTGCCTTGGTCCACCAGCGCGAGCGTCTGACGAACCGCGTCGGCGTAGGCCTTGTCCTGGAGCAGCGCCCGGTCCTGGAACGCGCGGGAGACCCGCTCGGAGAGCTCGTTCATGACCGGGCGAATAGCACTCAGGTTCCGATGAAGTGAAGCGCGACCTCTCGCGTGTGTCCGGCCGTTCGGTGCTCGTACAGGTACAGCCCCTGCCAAGTGCCGAGCGCCAGCCGGCCGTCTCGCACCGGGATGGACAGCTGCGTCTGCGT
Organism: uncultured Myxococcaceae bacterium; assembly: GCA_964511185.1. GTDB lineage: Bacteria > Myxococcota > Myxococcia > Myxococcales > Myxococcaceae > CAZEDU01. The sequence continues at coordinate 12,727 of CAZEDU010000008.1, forward strand.
GAGCGCCGCGCGGACGTGCGAGGGCATGTCGTCGGGGCCCTCCGCGTCGTGCTGGAACATCGGGTCGCCGTCCGGCACCAACTTGGCGAAGAAGCGCTCCAGGTCGGCGCGCACGTCCGGGTCGGCGTTCTCTTGGATGAGCAAGCTCGCCGAGGTGTGCCGCACGAAGGCAGTGAACAGCCCGTCCTTCGCCTGGTGCGCGCTCAAAAACGCCGCCGCGTCCGAGGTGAACGCGGTGAGCCCGCGGCCCCGCGTTCGAATCGACAAGGAACGAAAGTGCTGGCGCATGCGAAGCAGCGTCTTGCCACCCGCCGGACCAAAAACCTAGGGTCGGCGGAAAGGCGGAGCCATGAAAATTGCCGTGCTCGGCGCGACGGGAAAGACAGGCCGGTTGTTTGTCGAGCAGGCGCTCGCTGCGGGTCACGAGCTCAAGGTGCTCGCGCGCAACCCGGCGGCGCTGCCGGCTCAGCAGGCTCGACTCGAAATCATTCAAGGCGACGCGGCCGATGCCACAGCCGTCGCTCGACTGGTGGAGGGCACCGACGCGGTCGTCTCCGCGCTCGGGCCGACCAAAACGCAGAAAGACATCTGCAGCCAGGCGACTCAGAACGTGCTCGCGGCAAAGCCCAAGCGGTACGTCGCGGTCTCCGGCGCCGGCATCGACTGGCCGGGGGACAAGAAAGATCTGCCGGCCAAGCTGATCTCCATGATGATTCGACTGCTCGCGAAAGAGGTCTTCGAAGACAAGGCGCGCGAGGCCGCGCTGATTCGAGCAAGCGACGTTCCTTTCGTGCTCGTTCGCGCGCCTCGGCTGGTGGATGCCGCAGGAACCGGCTCGCCGCGCGTCGGCCTCGAGCGTTCGCCCGGCGCCACCTTGCCGCGCGCTGACTTGGCGCGCTTCCTGTTGTCGTGCCTGACGAGCGAGACGTATTGGGGCAAGGCTCCGTTCGTCGCCGCCTGAAACGGCACCGCTTTGCCGAAGACACGCCTCTTCGGGCATGGTGGGCTCGATGAAAAAGAAGAGCCTCGTTCGACTCCCGCGCCGTCGCGTGCTGCAGGCGGGCACCGCGGCAGCTGCCGCCTTCACGCTCCCTTCCGGCCTGTTCGGCTGCGGCCCGCAGAAACCGACCGGGCGCGTCCCGAAAACGATTGACCCCCAGCCGTACGACAACGCAGTGCGGGTCGCCTTCGCTCCCGCCGCCATCGCCGAGGACGGCGACCGCTTCCCGATGGGCGTGCAGGCCGGCGCGATGCGCGCGCTGTCGGTGCTCTTGTGGACCCAGACCGACAGCACGGCCCCCACCCGGCTGCGCGTGTGGCGCGAGGTCGAAGAGGAAGGCCAGGTCGCGCTGGTGAAAGACGAGCCGGTCGCCGCGGACGCGAACGGCTTCATCCACGTCCCGACGCAAGGGCTCGCGCCTGCCACCGTGTACCGCTACGGCTTCTTCTCGGACGACCTGACGGTGCGCGGCGGCCTCGGCCGTTTCCGCACCGCGTACCCGGACGACTGGCGCGAGCCGCTCACCTTCAGCGCCACCGCCTGCACGCACTACCGCAACATGCCGTTCAGGACGCTCGCGCGCTCGGCGTCGGAGGAGCTGGACCTGTTCCTGCACTTGGGAGACATCTCGTACAACGACGAGGCGAACTACCCGGACGACTTCCGCCGGCTGTGGCGCCGGACGCTGCAGGACGAAGGCTACCGCGCGCTCTTGTCGAGCACCGGCTGGTACGCGTGTTGGGACGACCACGAGACCAGCAACAACTTGAACCCCGAGCGCGAGGCGCACGACCCGCGGCGGCTCAACGCGGCGGTCGACTCGTTCTACGAGGCGCTCGCGGTGGAGCGCGGGGAGAGCGGACGCCACTACAAGAGCTACCGCTGGGGACAGACCGCCGAGTTCTTCGTGCTCGACTGCCGCACCGAGCGGAAGCCCTCGACGCGCGAGACCGCCGATGCGGAGTACCTCTCGCCCGAGCAGCTCGCATGGCTCACCGCCGGACTCGCAGCGAGCCCGGCGCATTTCAAGATCGTCTTGAACTCGGTGCCCATCGCCGCGCTGCCGCCCGTCTGGGTCGACTTGGGAGACCGCTGGCAGGGCTACCCGGCGCAGCGCGAGAAGCTGCTCTCGTTCATTGATCAGCACGCCATCGAGAACGTGTGGTTCATCGCCGGCGACTTCCACATGGGGATGATTCACCGGGTGGAGGCCGACGGGCCGCGCCGCCGCATGTGGGAGATCTGCGCGGGGCCCGGGGGCAACGCCAACAACCCGCTCTCGCTTCTGCTCAACGACCCGCAGAACCGCGCCTACGCGTTCCCCGCCAAGCAGTTCGAGTACGCCTCCGGGGCGCTCGGCACGACATTCTTCACGCTCGACCCCGAGGAAAACTCGATGCGGGTGCGGTTCATCGACCCGGCGACCGGCGAGGTCCGCTACGACGGGACGCTCCGCCAAGAGGCGTGACGGGGTTGGGGACGAGGGCGGGTCCCCGTGCTAAAGACGCCGTCCTTCTCATGGCCGCCAAGCCCAAGAACAAGAAGCGACGCGCCGAAGGCGCCGCGCCCATCGTCGGCATCATCATGGGCAGCCAGTCGGACCTGGAGACGATGCGCCACGCCGCCGACGCGCTCGACCGGCTCGAGGTGCCCTACGAGCTGAAAGTCGTCAGCGCGCACCGCACGCCCGACTGGATGTTCGAGTACGCGAAGACGGCGGCCGCGCGCGGGCTGCGCGTCATCATCGCCGGCGCGGGCGGCGCCGCGCACTTGCCCGGCATGGTCTCGGCGCTGACGCCGCTGCCGGTCCTCGGGGTGCCGGTGAAGTCGAAGGCGCTGCAGGGGCTCGACAGCCTCCTGTCCATCGTGCAGATGCCGGCCGGCGTGCCGACCGCCACCTTCGCCATCGGCGACGCGGGGGCGGCGAACGCGGCGCTCTTCGCGGCGCGGGTGTTGGCGCTGCACGACGCCAAGCTGGCCGCCCGGCTCGAGAACCACCGCACCGACGCGGAGGGCCGCGTGCTCGGCACCGACCTGTCGGAGCAGGGCTAGATGCGGGTCGGCATTCTGGGCGGCGGACAGCTCGGGCTGATGCTGGCCGAAGCGCTGCAGCGGCTCGACGCCGAGGTGCGCCTGCTCGACTCCGACGTCGACTGCCCCGCCGCCCAGCGGCTGCGCGGCTTCGTCGCCGGCCGGGTGGAGGACGTGGCGGCGCTCTCGTCGTTCGCCGGCGGCGTCGACGTGCTCACCTTCGAGTCCGAGAACATCGCCTCCGAGCCGCTCGAAGCGCTGTCCCAGGCGCGCTTCGTCCCGAGCTTGGAGGTGCTGCAAGTCTGTCAGGACCGCATTTGCGAGAAGGGCTTCCTCATCCGCCACGGCATTCCGTGCGTGCGGCACGCGCCCGTCGCCGCGGGCGAGTCGGTCCGGGAGGCGGCGAAGCGCTTCGGCTTCCCCGCCATTCTGAAGACCGCGCGCGGCGGCTACGACGGCAAGGGCCAGTGGCTGTTGCGGTCGGAAGCCGACCTGCCCAAGGACCTGGACGGCGCCGCGCCGATGGGCTTCGTGTTGGAAGAGCAGGTCGAGCTGATGGCCGAGCTGTCGTGCATCGTCGGGCGGTCGCGGCGGGGAGAGGAGGTCACCTTCCCCGTCTTCGAGAACGAGCACCGCGCGCACGTGCTCGACGTGACGCTCCTGCCCGCGCGGCTGCCGCGCGAAGTGCAGGACCAGGCGCGCCGCATCGCGCTCCAGCTCGCGCGCGCGTTCGACCTGGAAGGGCTGCTCACCATCGAGTTCTTCTGGGCCCGCAGCCAAGGCCGCGCGCCCGCGCTGTACGTGAACGAGCTGGCGCCCCGGCCTCACAACTCCGGTCACGTCACGCGCATCGCCACGACCCTGAGCCAGTTCGACGTGCTCGCGCGCATCCTGGTGGGCGCGCCGCTGTTCGTGCCCGAGCTGGTGGCGCCCGGCGCATTCTGCATGGGGAACCTGCTCGGCGACGTGTGGCTCGCGCAGGGACGGCAGGCGCTCGACGTGTCGGCGTGGCGTGGCTTCTCGCAAGTGCGCGAGCTGTACCTGTACGGGAAGAAGGAGCCCCGGCCGAAGCGGAAGATGGGGCACTTTCTGCTCCACGCGCAGAGCAGCGAAGAGGCGCTGACGGGCGCGAGGGCGTTCCGTCAGGCGTTGATGCAGCGGCCTTCGTGACCTGAGAGCTTAGCTGCCCGTCACCAAACGCAGCTGCTCGGCCGCGGTCTTGTCCCTGAGCGCCATGTGCTTCATCCCGGGCAGCACCACTTCGCCGTCTTGGCGCGGAATGCGCGAGGTCGGCGCGCCGTAAACGAGCCCTTGGCCCGCCGGCGCTCCGAGGTTCACCAGCTCGTCGTTGGGAGACCAAATCGAATACACGCGCTGGCCTTCGCGCGTCGAATCTCGGTTGAGCGACTCGAGGTACCGCGAGCGGCCCGTGACGCCCAGCGGCGTCCACACACCTGGGAAGAAACCGTCGACCGCGTTCGCCGTCGGCACGGCGGGCGCGAAGAACGCCGAAGTCAGCCCGCGGTTCGCTCCGGCGATGCCGATGAAAGCGTCGACGCGCGAGGTGAGCGGCGGGCCCAAGTCGTAGCGGCCATCGAGCGCGCGCCCTTCGCCGCCCTTGATCGCTTTGCGCGCCAGCGTCACGCCCATCGAGTGGCTGATCAGATCGACCTTCTTCGCGCCGGTGTACTCGAGCACCGCTTTGATGAACGCGCGCAGCTCGGTCAGGTAAGCGCGCGAATGCGTCTGTCGGCTGGCGAGCAGCGGATTGGCGGGCCCCCAGGTGAAGCCATAGAGCTCGGCAGGCTGGTAGCCCGCTTCGCGGAACGCTCGGTACGACGCGTTCCACCCCGAGGCTTGATCCGAATTGCCGTGCACGAAGATGACCGGCTGCCGGCGAACCGGCTCGCCGGGCCGGGCGCGGCCTCCGAAAGCCGAGTGCGTCCCTTGCGCGAATCGGTGCGCGCTCCGCCCACGGCTTCCAAGCCACGACGAGAAGTCGGCGCTGAAGCGGCTGCGCGGCGACAGCGACTCCACCGCCGCGGCATGGACCTTGGCGGCGACGCGGCCGGTGGGCACGGCGGTGGCAAGAATCGGCGGCACTCTGAGTTATCCGTCTGAATTCCGAAGAAGTTTCGCGGCTGAGGGCCCTGAGGGAGCGGGGGGCTGGATTGTCAGGCGCTCGGGCGAACGCCGACGAGCGGTGCCGCGTCTCGGGCCGGGGGTTTGTCGCGGCTTGGCAGGCGGTGGGCGTGAAATCGGTTGCTCCAGCGACGTTTTTCACGCCCACTGCGCGCTCCCGGTCGAACGGGCACCCACCGCCGTTCAGCGGTCGCGTCTTGGCGTGCGCACGGGCCATTGAAGCGCAAGCGAACCAGTGACCCAGTCCACGCTCCCCATCCAGGCCCGGCCGCGAAGCCCACAGTGGCGCTAGTTTTTCTCGGACACGACGGCCATCGACATCCGGTTCCGGAACTCCTTCTCGGGAAGGGACCAGACGTCGGAGTCGCGCTCGACGCGGAAGGCGCCGTTGTAGAGCTCGCCGGGCAGCTGCGATGCGTTGCGGCCCCACGGGTTGCGCAGGTAGACGCGGCCGTCCCGAACGCCGATGACGTTGAAGAAGTGGCCCGTCGTCGCGAGCACCCCCGCCCACTTGCCGTCGCGCGAGATGTCCATGCCGACGATGATGGGAGCGCCCTTGTTGTTTCGAATGCGCTCGATGACGTCCGTGTCGCCGTCTTTCTCCCACGGGTTGTAGCTGACGACGAGCTTCATCGAGGTGCCGAAGAGCTTCTCCATCGCCTTCTCGGCGGCCTTCTCCTTCATTCCTGACATGTTTCGCAAGCGGACGCCGAGGAGCTTCATCGGCGACTCGTCTTTCGCCGCGTCGTATCCGCCGTTGGCGTAGGCCATCACCGCGGCCTGAAACATCTGCTCGCTCGGCGTTCTGTCGTCGTGCCGTCGGAGCTTGGACGCGCTGGGGCTCGTCCAGTACTCGTGCTGCAGCTCGAGCCTGCCGCCGCCGCGCATGTCCGCCGCCTCGTCGCGGCTCAACGCCATGACGATTCGCGCGTACTCCGACGGAGTCCTCTGAACGAACGCGTACTGAATCGCCGTTGCCCCGCAGGTGCCGTAGACCGATTGATTGATGTGCGCCGGATTCGCCGTCTCGGCGACGAGGCCGTTGAACCAGGCGTCTCGCCAGACGTTCTTCACCACGAAGGCGCTGTGCCGCATCGTCGCCGCCTCCGCCAGGTTGGCAAGCAGCGTGCGTTTGTCCTTATCGACCGAGCGGAAGCGAGCGAGCCCCCCTGCCAGCGCGCCCGTGACGGCGTCGGCCACATGGGGTTGCAGCGCATTGAAAACACGAATGAGCTGCATGCGCTCCGTGCTCGTGGCTTCACGCCACCCAGCGGTGCCCAACAGGCGAAGGTAGCTGCGCCGGCTCTGGGGCACCATCCGGTGCAGCCGCTGGACGAACTTCTCGCGCTCGGGCGCGGCCACTTGCGCGAGCGCTTGGCGCAGCCGCCGCGTACCCGGGCTCTCTTGGCGCTGCGGCGCGGTCGACGTCCCTCGACGTCGAACACGGGTCTTGCTGGCACCGACTCGCATCGAATCAGCTTGACACCGCTGGCATCGAACTCAAACCCAGCGGCCTGATGTGGAGCATCGAAGTTTCGTCCAGCGATGTTACGGGTCAGGCGCATCCAGCAGGCGGGGCAACACGCCGCCAGGTCGCCCGAAGTGCGGAACGATGTCTTGGCCATGCTCGGCGACTGGCGGCTCGACGAACTTGCCCTGCGTCCGTGAATAAAACAGACAACCCAGCGCGTGGGCCGGCGCGCGACGGACGAAGGATTCCGCCTGATCCAGCATGCGCAACCAGCGCGTCTTCATCTCTGGCAGATGGACCGGCTCGCGCAAGTGGAGCCG
>CAZEDU010000008.1:19790-22241 GCA_964511185.1 uncultured Myxococcaceae bacterium
CGCGCCGAGCGGCAAAATGCGCTCGTCGATGTCCAAGATGTCTAAGAGGTCTCGAGGCTCGTCACGCCCCGCTAACGCGAGGACCTTGTTGACCGCAAGGTCGATGGGGTGAAGCGTGTAGCCCCAGTCGGGCGACGCGATTGCGGGCATGAAGCGCCAAGCCGAATCGTGGGCCCATTCCACTTTGGTGGTGTTCGGACCACGCCCAACCACCGCCCGAATGTAGCCGGGCTGCTTCATCTCGATATCAACCTGGTGGCCGAGGCGATGGAGCAGCTGCTCATCCGCCGCGAAAGCCGTAAAGTAGTCGAGGTCGTTGCTGTAGCGGCGACTGTTCGGCTCGATGTGCAGCGCCGCGCCGCCGGCCAGATGGCTGTCTTCGGTGCGGTTCTTCGCCAGCGCGCGGGCGACTTCGGCTTGATACGCGGTTAGCGGCATAGCCGCGCCCCGACTTCCCACGCCTCTCGGCCGCCATGCTTCATGAGCTGCTCGGCGACCCAGGGCACGTCCTGCGTCGTAATGGCTCTGTTCGGGTCATAGGACCAGAAGCATTGCGTGTGAAACCGTCGGTAAGCCCGACGCGCCTCGCGAACGCGCACCATTTGGCGGGCGCTTTCACTGTCCAGCCGACGCCTGCTCTTCTTGCCGCCACGCCGGCCGAGCGCACGTGACATCAACGTTGACAGTGGGCCTGTTTGCTCCACTGCAACCACTCGTTACCACCAGACACATTGGCTGACGATTGTAAGCATTAATCATTTCAGGCGTTTCCGCACCTTCCGCTGGCCTGTGCTGTGCACTCCAGAGGCACATGCGAACTCACTTCCTCATCGCCGTTGCGCTGGCGCTCACCGCTGGATGTGACATTGCTCAAGTGGGTGGGCTGAGCATCGACAACACGCCCTCGAACGAGTCGAGCGGCCCCGGTGACGAGGGCCAGCCAGACACCCAAGCCGAGCCGAGCCTGCCCCCCACCGGGCCAGGCCCAGACGTGACCGCCCCGAGCCCTCCGAGCGCGCTCGCCGTTTCGGACGTCACGAAGACAGCGCTCACCCTCGCTTGGGCCCCGTCGACGGACGACACGCAGGTCGCGGGCTACCGCGTGTACCGAGCGGGTCAACTGGTGCAGACGACGAGCGGGCTCGAGCACCGGTTCATCGGGCTCGCCTGCGACACGACCTACGTCCTGGGCGTCGAAGCGTACGACGCCGCGAACAACGTCTCGGAGCGGTCGCTGTTTCAGTCGAAGACGGCAGGCTGTAGCGCACCCGTACCGGGGACCGTGCTCGAGTTCTCCGGCACCGTCACCGCGAGCGCGCTGATGGCGCAAATCAACGGCAGCCCGGCGGGGCCCGTCACCGTTCGGCCGCAAGCCGGCGCGGCCAGCTTCAACGTATCGGGCAGCCTGACGGTGAACCGCGCGAACGTCACCATCATCGGTGCGCACCTCACCGGCACCATCACGATGAACTCAAACGCCGACGGGTCGTCGTTTCGTGATGGCGCGGCCCAAGGCTTCTACATCTTCGGCGCCGAAGACGTGACGTTGAAGGGCAACAACTTCGACGGAAAAGGAATTGTGTCGCAGAACCTGATTTGGGACCGGCCGGCCGGCTCACCCGCGCGGCGGTACCGGATTCAAAACAACGTCCTCAAGAACTTCTACGACGCCGCCGATCCAAGCGTCCACTCCGAGGCGATCTACAACGGCTATGCAATCGATGGATTGATCGAAGGCAATACGTTCGACAACAACGGCACCACCGCTCACATCTTCTTCACCTGGTGGGGCGACGCGGCGAACCCAAAAACTTCGAACCCCGACAACGTCTGCGTGCGCAACAACACCTTCGGCCCAACGCACAAGGCGTACTACGACATCAACATCCGCGAAGAGACGCCGACGTCGAACATCTCGGTCGAGGTGGGCCAGAAGGCGTCGTCATCCCGGGCCGCGCTGCTCAAGCCCTGCGTGAACCCGTTGCCCTCTGACCCATAGACACCCAAAGCTCAGGCGAACCCGTCGAAGGTGAAGCCCGCGTTGTTGTTGAGCGCCTGAAGCTTCGCCTCCATGTCCTTCTTCGACTGCTGGCCGAGCACGCCGTCGAGCACCGCGAGCAGGTTCTCGGACGTCACGTTCCAGTAGAGCTCCTTGTTGGACATGATCAGGTCCAGGTTCTCGGCGTTCTTGTTCGGCAGCATGCTGCGAAGCTCGTCGCGGTAGTTCAGCGAGGTGCACGCCGAGAAGAACATCATCTGGTAGTCGTCCTTCATCTTGACGACCTTCAGCTGGTTTTGCTTGCCGCGGATGATCTCGGCCATGTGCGAGTCATACGGCGTGCCGATGACGAAGTTCCCGTCCGCCGAGTCCTTGTGGTCGAAGTCGGGACCCGAGCCGTAGCGGGCATGGCCGCCGTACATCACGATGTCGCTCGTCGCGAAGCCCTCACC
>CAZEDU010000008.1:22251-41664 GCA_964511185.1 uncultured Myxococcaceae bacterium
GTATCGCTGGGCGTGGGCCGGGTGGGCGTCGAGACCGAAGTTCTGCGCGGCGGCCTTGGTGTTGCGGTCGATGTAGCGCACGACAACCTTGACGTCCTTGCCCTCCAGCTTGGCGCTCTTGACGAAATACGAGCACTCCGGGTCGAGCATCTTCGCGTCGATTCCGAGCGACTGCAGGTCGCGCGCCGACATCTTCCGCGGCTCCACGAAGCGAAAACCCCGGCTCTCCATGCCCTGCTTGAACTGCGAGCGCTCGATCGAGTCCGAGTTGACCTCGTCGTAACCGATGCCGACCGTCACATCCAAGATGCCGTCCTTGATCATCTGCGCGAACTCGGAGCCAGCCGGCTTGGGCGCGCCGTCCAGGTTCGGCAGCTTGCCGAGCGTCTTCAGCGCGGCCTCCGAGAACAGGTCCCGGTGCTCGTCCACCAGCTTCGACAGCTCGGCCTTCTCGCTCGCCGTGGTGGCGATGCGCAGCAGCTTGAACGCGTCGATTTGGCTGATCTTCTTGTCGATGGACAGCTGCTGAAACAGGTTGCGAATGGCGGACATCGGCACGCTCCTCAATCGGTCGTTGGAACAACCGGTTCTCGAAGACGCGGCGACCCAAGTTGCGTGCGCGGATGCGCGAAAACCAAACAACTCCCACCTCGACCGCGCGGATAACTCCCCGACCTCCTCGGGAGTCCCACTGGTGGCCTTCATCGGCCGAAGCGCTCCGCGCCACATCGCCCGAAGCCCCATTCGACCACCAGGGCTGGGCGCGCACCGGGCCATCCGCCGCGCGTTGCTCTCCGACGCGCCGATTCCCTACCTGCGCGAGAACGCCACCCACGGGATGGCGCGCCCCCACTCGGGCCGCGGCTTCGGCGTCGAGCTGGAGTTCGACTTCCCCGACCACTTCGAGCAGTCGAGCGCGCGGCAGACGCTGGCCGAATCGCTCTTCGAGCGCGGCTACCTCGAGCAGCCGAAGCAGTCCGGCTACCACTCGACCCGAAACGCCTCGGCGTGGCGCTTCGAGGTCGACGGGTCGGTCGACGGCGAGGTGATCAGCCCCATCCTGCACGACCGAAAGCAACACTGGAGCGAGCTCGAGGACATCGTCGCCACCATCAAGAAGCACGGCGGCACGTCGAACACGAGCACCGGCGGGCACGTGCACGTGGGCATCGGCGACTACGGCCCGTCCGTTCGTCCGCACGCCAACCTGCTCCGGCTGGTGCACGCGTTCATGCAGGACCTGCACATCCTGGCCATCCATCCCGAGCGCGGCGCCCACCGCGGCACGATGTACGCCCGGCCAAACGTGCCGTACCCGGGGGAGTACGAAACCCTGGCGCAGGTCGTCGGCCAAAACAGAGGCGACAAGACCATCAACTTCCTCGAAGTCGACGGCAGCCCGAAGAGCCACGTCGAGTTCCGCCTCTGGGACGGCGTGCTGGACCCCGCGGTGATTCAAGTCCAGGTCAAGCTGAGCCTGGCGCTGGTCGAGCTCGCCAAGCGCCCGGTGAAGGTCGAGAAGCTCCTCGCCCGGGCCGCGCGCGTCACCGACGAGCGAAAGCGCATCACCCTGCTGTTCGACGCGCTCTTCACCCGCCGCCAGGACTTGCGGCAGGTCGCCCGGCTCTACGCGCGGATTCACCGCGCGCGCCAGGCGAACGAGGCGAATCAGCCGGCCTGACGCTTCGGCATCAGCCGCGCCCAGGTCTCGGCGAGCCACGCCTCATCGACGAGCGTCGCGTGCTCCACCGCGTCGAGCAGGGCGTGCGCCCACCGCATGCTGGTCAGATGGCCGTACGGAATCAGCCGCCCGTCGGGCTCGACCACCTGCGGCGCGCTCAGGCCAATGCCTTCGGCCACCGCCTCGAGGAGCAGCGGACATCCGGGACGGACCGCGCGCGGCCAGGTGCGGGTGAAGCCTTTCAGCGCCTCGAGCACCACGTCCATCTGCGCGCTCGCGACGCGGGCCGTGTCGACGCGCGCGTAGGCGGCGGGGTCGTTGAGCAGCCGGGCCTCGTAGCGCACCTTCGAGAGCGCCAAGAGCTCGCGCACCAGCGCCGGCGCGTGCTCGGGCGAGAGGTTCAGGTAAGCCTCCTGCACCTCAGTGCCCGGCTTCGGCAGCCCCGCGCGGCTCGCCCAGCCGAAGTAGCCCGGCCAGCGGTTCTCGCGCGCGCACGGCAGCCGCACCGCCGCGGTCTCACCCACCTGCGCGTCCGGCGGCATCAGGTCGTCGCGGTCATCGACGAACAGACAAACCTGGTCGTTGACGACGAACGCCCACTCGCTGCTCGCCTTCACCACCCGCCAGCCTTCGTCCCACGTGGACACGCCGGCCGCGGTGGCCCGCAGACGCCCGACGAAGGCCAGGTCGCCCGACGCCATCACCCGGGCGGATGCGGCCCCTGGACCCCGCGCGAAGAGCTTCGCGTGCAGGTGCGGCCCCAAGAGCATCTCGGCCTGCGCGCGCGTGCGAAAGAGCGGCAGGGCCCCTTTCTCGAGCCGGAGCACGAAGCCCCGCGCCGGGTCGTGCTCGATGCGGTGCGACAGCTCGACCAGCTCGTTCAGCAGCGCGCTCACACGCCGCCCCAGAGCAGCGCGGCCCATTCCTGGGGAGCGCCGAGCGCCTGCGTCGCCGCGTGGGCGATGCGCCGCGCGCGCGTCGACAGCTCGCCGTCGTAGTGGGTCATGCCGTAGACGTAGAAGAGCAGCGCGGTCGACAGCCACTGCACCGCGCGGTGCATAAACGCCTCGTCCACGTCGCGGTCGAGCGCGTCTTGGTAACCCGCGAGCAGCCCGCGGGCGAAGGCGTTGAGCGTGGCGCTCGACAGGCCGCGGCCTTGCACCTCCGGGTCGAGCCACTCGAGCAGGTACTCCGAGAGCAGCCCGCCCAAGTCGCGCGCGGCGTCGCCGAAGCCGCACAGCTCCCAGTCGAGCAGCACCAGGCGCGTCGCGCGCGCGGTCGGCACCTGCAGCACGTTGGCCGGCCGCAGATCTCCGTGCAGCAGGCTGCGGTGGTACCGGTCCCCTTGCGCCGCGCTCAGGCTGCTCAACGCCCGGAGCGCCGAGCCGTCGTTCTGGACGTTCGAGAAGATGGTCAGGCTGGCGGGAGACAGGCGCGCGTAGAAGTCGGGCCGCATGCGCAGGAACATCTCCAACAGGTCGGGCGGGTCCTCTTGCAGCGGCCGAAAAGCGGCGGCCGTGCGCGCCTTGCCGCTCAGCCGGTGCAGGTACCCGACCGCCCGTCCCGGCCGCTCGCCGGGCTCCGGCGCGTGCGTGTCGGTGCGGTGGTGGAAGTGGTGGAGCGTCTCGGCGCCGTCGAGCCACTCGATGGCCAACAGCCCTTCGTTCCGGTCGAAGCCGAACACGCGCGGCAGCCCGAGCGGCGCGCGGGCGCCCACCAGGCTCCACAGCGCCGAGAGCGCCTCGCCTTCGCGCATCACGCCGCCGATCGGCCCGCACGCGACCTTCACCAGCACGTGGCCCTTCGGCCCGCGGCAGAGGATGGTGCGGTTGCGGCTCAGCGCGGGGGCGAGCGCGCTCTGGCTCTCGCGCACCAGTCCCCACGCCGCCAGGCGTCGATCAATCGCCTCTTCGGGAACGGGGACGGCCAGCATCAGGGACGTCCGTGGGGACGGACCGCTCGCCTTCTAAGACCAGAAAGTACTGGTAGGGCAAGAAGCCATGCTCGGTCTTCAAGGCGAAGCCCGCGGCCGCGGCGTCCTTCAGGAAGTCCGCGCGGTCGACTTTGTGCTCCGGCTTCGGACCGACCGGCAGCTCGTGCAGGTGGTAGTCGATGTTGACCAAGCGCCCGCCGGGCTTGAGCGAGCGGCGCAGCCGGCGGAGAGACGCGACGCGGTCGGTGAAGTGGTGAAACGCGTCGACGAGGAGAAGCACGTCGCACGCCGCGGGAGGCACCAGCGGCTCATCCGGCAGCGCGAGAATCGGCGAGACGTTGGTGACCTTCTCGGACCGAAGCCGGTCGCGCAGCAGCTGCACCATCTTCGGCTCGACGTCGACCGCGTACACCCAGCCGCGCGGCAGCCTTCGGGCAAGGCTCAGGGCGAAGTACCCAGGCCCCGCGCCGACGTCGCAGACCGTCTCGTCTCCGCGCAGGCCCAGCGCGTCGATGACCTGGTCCGGCTTCTGCCACTCGGCGCGCTCCTCTGACTGCAGGCGCGCGACTTGGTGCTCGAGGTCGCCGTGGTCACCGTGACTGCCGTGGTGCGAAGGGTCGGTCATCGGGAGAACAGCGCTGACGTCCTTTACTCGAGCGCTGGGCGCTTCAGCTCGGACCGCTTCTGCGCCGCGCGCTTGGCGGGCTTGCTCTTCTTCACCGGCTTCGGCGCGGCCTTGACGGCGGCGGGCGCCGGGGCCGCGGGCACGAGCGGCGCGACGACGTCGAGCACGGGCTCGACCGGCGCGGGCGCGAACACCTCCCGCATCGGCGACGGCGCGACCTCGACGGTCGGCAGCGCCGCGACGGGCCCTCCCGGCCGGCCGGCCAGGCCCCAGCTCACCGCGACGACGAAGAAGAGCAGCCCCGCCGCGGCCGCTCCCACCGTGCCCGCGTTCAGCCACTTGGGTTGCGGGCGCGGCCGGCGCGTGGCGAAGTGCACCACCTGCACCGCCTCTTCGGGCAACGCGTGCACCGTCTGCTCGTCGTCCAGCTCCGCCGTCGGCGCGGCAGGGAGCGGCTCTTGGGACGCCCGCCGCAAGACGCGCGCGGCCTCGGACGCGGTGGGCCGCGCGAGCGGATCTCGATTCAACATGCGCGCGAGCACCAGCCGCGCCGAAGGCGGCAAAAACTCGGGCACCTCGGGGGACCACTGGCCGGTGGCGATTCGGTAGACGAGCGAGAGCGTCGAGCCGTGGGGCGGCAGCCCTTCGCCCGCGGCCAAGCACACCACCGCCGCCAGCGCGTACACGTCGCTCGACGCGGCGGCGGACAGGCCCTGAGCGCGCTCGGGCGAGAGGAAGGGCGCGGTTCGGGTCAGCTCGGCGAGCACCCGCTCCTCGCCGCGGCGGTCGGTCAGCCGGTTGGCGATGACGAGCGGCATGTCCCACAGAATGGCCTGACCGCTCGGCACCACCAGCACCGAGTCGGCGCTCAGGCTGCCGTGGCAGTTGCCTTCGGCGTGCACCGCGGCGAGCGCGTCGGCGATGTCGGCGCCCACCCGGCACAACAGCTCGGCGGAGAGCGGGTCCCCGAGCAGCGTGGAGAGGAGCTTTCCTTCCGGGAAGTCCATCGCCACGTACGCCGCCGAGCCCACCCGCCCGGTCTGGCGGATGCGCGGCAGCGTCGGCCGCGGCGGCAGCTCCTGCACCGCGCGCGCCGCCAAATCGCCCCCTGCCTCGAGCGGCAGCCAGCGCACCGCCATGCGCTCGCCGGACTCCGCGTCCTCGGCGCAGTCCAAGCTGCCGATGCCGTCGCAGCGCAGCGGCGCGCGAATCTTGATGCGTGGATCCAGCGTCTCCATCTCCCCCCGCTTTTCACTCATGGCGACTCCACCACCAGACCATTGGGCCCAACGAAGGCCAGCTTCTTATCGCCTCGGGCGCGCGCGACCAGCGCCGACTTCGCGGTGTGTACGGTGCCCCACGATGAGCCGTTGAACCGCAAGAGCTCGTTGCCTGCCGACGCGTAGACCTCCGCCGGCCCGAACGCCGCCAAGGCGGTCAGGCCGGCCCGCGCGGCGAGCGGGGTCCACGCGCCGTTCTCGAAGCGCGTGAAGACGCCGTCGCCGGCGACGTACAGCGCGCCGCTGGGGGTGACCGAGGCGCTCTGCAGCGCCGCCGCCGGGTTCGGGTAGGTCAGCGCCGACCAGCTGCCTTGCTGGAGCCGCAGCACCGTCCCGCCCACGCCGACCGCGAACGCGCGACCGGGGCCCACGCACACCACGTCGTGGAGGTCCTGCGTCGTCGGCGAGCCCATGCGCGCGAAGGCGCCGCCGTTGTACTGGAGCAGCACGCCGCCCTCGCCGACGAGGTACACCTCGCCGTCGCTGACCCGGCAGCCCGCGGTCAACGTCTGGGTCACGCCCGTGGTGAGCGGCTGCACCGCGCTGCTGGACACGCGCACCGCCTGGCCCGCCGCGCCGGCCAGCAGCAGATACCCGTTCGCGGCCACCAGGCTGCGCATGCCGCCGCGCCCCGCGCGCCACAGCCGCCACACGCGGTTGTTCTGCGCGGTCGCCAGGTCGCCTTGCGCGTTCATCAGAATCAACCCCTGGGCGCCGTAGGCCGCCGCCGCCCAGTGCTCGCCCAGGTCGAGCGCGTCGTCGGCGGACGGGCCGCGCCACAGCACGGTCGCGCTCTGGGGCCCGCTGTCGGCGACCACCACGCCGTTCGCGTCGTTGCGCGAGAGCGCCTGGCCGCCACCGGCGGCGCTGCCGAGCGCGAAGGCGCCCATCACCGCGGGCGCCTGGCCCGGCACCAGGCGGTAGAGGAAGCCCCAAGCGCCCGCGCCGCGCTCGGTGAGCGCGTAGACCGCCTGCCCGTCCCCCGCGATGCCGACGACCGCGCCGCCCGCGAGCGGGGCGGGCAGCACCGGCGCGTCGTAGGCGCCCGCGTCGTCCTGGCGCCGGAGCGCGGCGACGCTGCGGCCCAAGAGCACCCGCTTGGGGTTGCCACCTTCGGGCGAGGGACCGACCGAGAGGAACGCGTCGCCCGCCGGCATCATCGTGTCGACGAAGGGCGTGAAGGTCTTGGCGGTCGGGTCCAAGAGCGCCGAGCACGGCTGCTGCGTCCCGCCGGCGGCCGACGCGCACTGCCCCACCGCGCGCGCCCCCAGCCGCTCGTCGACGTGCACCTGCGCGATGCGCGACATGCCCGAGACGATGTGCGACCAGTCGGCGCCGTCGAAGCGCCACACGTTGCCCACGTCGTCGGCGATGAGCACGTGCTTCATGCTCGCGCCGTGCACCGACGTCAGGCGCGTCTGCCCCGGGCCGCCCGGCAGCTTCACCGGCAACAGCTGCGAGCCGTCGTAGCGCAGCACCGTCTTGTCGTCGCCGACGACGTAGCCGCTGGTGGCGGACGCCAGCCACACCGCCCGCAGGTGCGCGCTCATCGTTTGCGAGGAAGGAAGCGCCGCCCAGGCGATGCCGTTCCAGCGCGACACCCTGCCGCTCGGCCCCACCGCGAGGACGTGGTTGCCGCCGGGAGAGAACGCTTGGTCCACCGCGCTCACCGGGTGCGCCACGCGCGGGAACAGCCCGTCGAACGCGAGCGCGGGCGGCACGCACAGGTTGCCCTGGCAGGTGCCGTCGCAGGTCGTCTCGGCGACCGCGTAGCTGCACTGGCCCGTCGTGCTCTGGCAGGTGCCGGTGGCCGCGTACGTCCGGACCTTGCCGGCGATGCAGCTGGGCGGCGGCGGCTTTTGGCACGTCATCCCGATGCACAGGTCTTGGTCGACGCAGTTGCCATTCTCACAGCCGTGCGTGCAGCTTCGCGGCGTGGCGGCGTACTGGCACGCGCCGGTCTGGCACGTCCCGACGGTGGCGTAGGTGACGAGGGTGCTCGCGTCGAGGCAGCTCGGGGCGGGCGGCGTCTGGCACACCAGGCTCTGGCACGCGTCGCCGATGCAGGCGCCCTCCTGGCAGCCCTTAGGACAGCTCGTCTCGCGCGCGGTGTATTGGCAGTCGCCTTGCGCCGTGCAGGCGCCCACCGCGTCGAAGCTGCGCAGCGTGCTCGGGCTCGAGCAGGTCGGCGCGGGCGGCGCGTTGCAGACGACGCCCTGACACAGGTCCTGACCGACGGGCCTTGAGCGGCACAACCCCTCGAGGCAGGCGTAGCCGTCCGGGCACGGGTCGCTCTCGTTGCAGCGGTAGCCCTCGGCGTCGAAGGGCAGCGCCGCGTTGCACGCGGTGAGCGCCAGCGCCCCCCAAAGCACGAGCGGCCGCGCGGTCATCGGCGGTGGCCCCCGGCTTTCCCCGGCTCGGGGAGCGAGAACACCCACAGGCTGCCGGTCGCGAGCGCGCTCGCGCCTGCCACGCCGAACATCACGTTCGCCCAGCCGGCGTGGGTGTTGGACGCGTCGACGAGCGAGCGGCCTTGAGAGACGGAGAGCAGGCCGCGGCCGACCTCGGCGCGCGCGGCCTCCGACTGCGCGATGGAGCCCAACACCAGGCCGGTGGCGAGGGAGGCGAGCGCGAGCGCGCCGGTGCCGTACGCGACCTTTCGCAGCGTCGGCGTGGCGGAGCGGGAGTCCTGGCGGAGGCTCTGGGTCAACGGATGCGGCGGCTCCACCGACGCGCGGGAGGGCGGCGGCGCGGGCGGCAGCACGGTGAGGGTCGTCACCTTGCCCGTGCGGATGGAGACCATCTGCCGGCGGACGCCCGTGGGGAACCCGACCGTCAGCTCGTAGTCGCCGGGCGGCAGGAACACGGCCATCGGAGACTCCGCGAACTCCTGCCCGTTCACTCGGCCCAGCGTGGCGCCGGAGGCTTCGACCTCGAGGAGCCCGCGGCCGTTCGATTCGGCCTGCGCGAGCGCGGTGCCGATGCGTTCGGCCACGTCCAGCGCGTCGGTGGCGCCCGGCGCGCGGCGCAGGTAGAGCCGGTAGTAGTAGGCCGCGAACGCCGCGTCGCCCAGCTTCTCGTGGCACTTGGCCAGGTCGAAGGCGACTTCACTGGTGGCGCGCAGCTGGTCGGCCTGGCGGAAGTTCCAGATCGCCGCGCCGTAGTCGCCCTTCTCGTACAGCGACTCGCCCTGGGCGAACAGCGCGCGGAACTTCTCTGCCGCGGCGGTGCTGTCGAGTGGCCCCGCAAGGAGCACGAGGGCTACGAATGGCGCAAC
Organism: uncultured Myxococcaceae bacterium; assembly: GCA_964511185.1. GTDB lineage: Bacteria > Myxococcota > Myxococcia > Myxococcales > Myxococcaceae > CAZEDU01. Next base: position 31,048 of record CAZEDU010000008.1, read on the forward strand.
GGTCATGACGGCCCCGTGGAACTAAAGGGCCGCGGTGTATACCTGAATTGACAGGCGACATCCAACCACCTCGGTCCACATTTCCTGACTCCAAAGTCAAGAAAATCACGACGCGTTGCGGCATGTCTTGGCCGGCCGACCTTGACGATCAGCGAAATGGCTCAATAAATTCTTTACGATAATGGCCTCTAAAAGGCGACGAAAGAGATTACCGAAAGAGGATATCGTCAAAATCGTCAACAACATCCTTGACGATTTCGGGAGAGTCGAACCGCGGATGCTCGCGGCTCGTGCGTTCGTCTCACGACAAACCGCCCACGCACACTTGGCGAGCATGCTGCGTGCGGGGCAGCTTCGACGCGAAGGCCGCGGCCGAGCCACCCATTACGTTCGGGCACGAAGCCTCGCCAATGCGACGGCGGACGTGCGGACCCTTCGGTTTCCCTTGAAAGGTCTGGAGGAAGATCGAGCCTATGAACAAGTCGAGCGTGTCTTCCCCGTTGAGCTCTCCGAGAACGCGCAGCGAATCGTTCGCTTCGCGATGACCGAGCTGATCAACAACGCCATCGACCATTCCGGAGGACGTCACGTCACCGTTCGCCTGAGCGCGCCCCAACGGCAGCTGCGCTTCGAAATCGAAGACGACGGCGAGGGTCTCTTTCAACATGCGGCTCGACTCTTGGAGCGCAGTCCGCTCGACATCGCGCAGGACTTGTCCAAGGGAAAGCTCTCCACCGACCCGGCTCGGCACACGGGGCAAGGTATTTTCTTCACGTCGCGGTCCCTTGACCGCTTCGCGATCGAGAGCGACTCGCTGCGTCTGTCGTTCGACAACCTTCGACAGGACGTCGCGCTCGGGCAGATCAAGTCTCGGCCAGGCACGTTGGTTTGGGGAGAGCTCAACCCGCGGACAAAGCGCCAACTCAAGAAGGTCTTCGACGAGTACAGCAACGAGGACTACGCGTTCACTCGCACCAAGACATGGATCAAACTTTTCCGGACCGGCCTTCATTTCGTGTCCCGCTCTGAGGCGAAGCGTCTTGTCGCAGGACTCGAAAAGTTCGAGGAAGTGGTGCTCGACTTCCGGGATGTGGACGAGGTCGGGCAAGGTTTTACTGACGAGCTGTTTCGCGTCTGGGCGAAGAGTCACCCCCAGACGCGGTTGAGCCCGGTGAATATGGTGAGGCCCGTCGAAGCCATGATCCGACGGGCGCTCGGCGCTCAGTAGATTTTCGAGGTGCGCGCCGCGCCGGTGTAGTCGAAGAAGACCGTCTTCAGTTGGGTGAAGAAGTTCGCGCCTTCCTCGCTCATCTCGCGGTCGCCGACGCCGGTGTTCTTCCAACCGCCGAACGGCAGCTGCGCCTCGCCGCCGACGGTCGGGTTGTTCACGTGCACCATGCCGACCTCGCTCCGGTCGACGAACTTCATCGCGACGTTCGCGTCGCGCGTGTAGATGGACGCCGAGAGGCCGAACTCCACGCCGTTCGCCACCGCCAGCGCCTCTTCGAAGTCGCCCACCTCGACGATGCCGATCACCGGGCCGAACACCTCTTCCTGGTGAATGCGCATGGTGGGCTGAACGCCCCCGAAGATGGTCGGCTCGACGAAGTAACCCTTGTCGTAGGCGCCGCCCTTCAGCCGCTCGCCGCCGCACAACAGCTTGGCGCCTTCGTCCTTCGCGATGGCGATGTAGCTCAAGTCGGTCTTCAGCTGCTTCTCATCGACCGCCGGGCCCATGTCGATGCCGGCCTCCATGCCGTTCCCGACCTTGAGCTTCTTCGCGCCCTCGACCAGCCGCGCGGTGACCTCCTTCGCGACCGACTTATGCACCACCACGCGCGAGGTCGCGGTGCAGCGCTGGCCCGTCGAGCCGAACGCGCCCTGCAGAATGCCGGCGACCGCCAGGTCCAGGTCGGCGTCGTCCATCACCACCACCGGGTTCTTGCCGCCCATCTCGCAGGTGACCTTGATGCCGCGCCGCGCGCAGCGCTCGTAGACGCTGAGGCCCACCGGCGTCGACCCGGTGAACGACACCGCGCGCACGGCGGGGTCGTCGGTGAGCGTGGTGCCGACGGGGTTGCCCGCGCCGTAGACGACATTGAAAACGCCCTTGGGGACGCCGGCCTCGTGAAGAATCTCCGCGAGCAGCTTCACCGTCGCGGGCGTGTGCGTGGCGGGCTTCATCACCACCGTGTTGCCGGTGGTGAGGGCGGGCGCGCTCTTCCAGGCCGGAATCGCGAACGGGAAGTTCCAGGGGGTGATCAGCGCCACCACGCCGAGCGGCTGCCGGAGCGTATAGGTGAAGGTCTGCTTCATCTCCGACGGCAGCGTCTTGCCGTGGGTGCGAAACCCTTCCCCCGCGTAGAACTCGAAGAGGTTGATGCCCTTCATCACCTCGCCCTTCGCCTCGGCGAAGGTCTTGCCCTCCTCGCGGCACAAGGTGCGGCCCAGCTCGTCGAGCCGGGCGCGCATCAGCTCCACCGCCTTCCAGAGGATGCGGCCGCGCGCCGGCCCCGGCAGGGCGGCCCACCCGGGGAACGCGTCCTTCGCCGCCGCGATGGCGGCTTCGGTGTCGGCCTTGCCCGAGATGGGGAACTCGCCGACGACCTCGTCGAGGTTCGCTGGATTCCGGTTCGCTTCGTAGTCACCGGTGGACGGCTTGACCCACTCACCGCCGATGAAGTTGGCGTGACGCTGCACGGCTGGGCTGGACGGAGGCATGACGGGCTCGCGGAAAGGAGGAAAGGAGGCGCCTTCGTAGCCCGTCCGCGGGCGGGAGGGAAAGCGCCAGCGTCATGGCACCGCGCCCATCGAGCAGCTACCGGAGCCGGTACAGCCCGCCGTTACCGAAGGGCTGTGTGACTGTTGTGTCGCGCGATGGGTGCCTTGATCTCATTGGCGGAGGCCCCTAAGTCCGCCCCCATGACCCTTCAACGAGCCGCGAAGATCTTTCCCCACCTCTGGTACACGAAAGAAGCGGAAGAGGCCGCGCACTTCTACACGTCGATCTTCCCCGACTCCCGGGTCGACCGCGTGACCCCGCTGCTGGTCGACTCGCCGAGCGGTCCGGCCGGCTCGGTGAAGGTGGTGGACTTCACGCTCTTCGGGCAGCGGTTTCAGGCCATCAGCGCCGGGCCGCTCGACCCGTTCAACCACGCCATCTCGATGGTCGTGATGTGCGACGACCAAGCCGAGCTGGACCGCTATTGGAACGCGCTGCTGCAAGGCGGCCAGGCCGAGGCGTGCGGCTGGCTGCGCGACAAGTACGGCGTGTGTTGGCAAATCGTGCCGACCCTCTGGGACAAGCTGGTGATCAGCCCCGACGAGGCGCGGGTCAAGCGCATGTCCGAGGCGATGCTCAAGATGGTGAAGCTCGACATCGCCGCGCTTCAGGCCGCGTACGACGGCACGCGCTGAGCGCGGTCACGACGACGCGACGCGGGCGAGACGGAAACGTTGCGCCACGCGCGGGGTGGGCGCGCTACTCAAGCGACCTCTCCTTCGAGGTCGAACCATGCGCCACCGCTCCCGCCGCACGACGCGGCGATTCCTCTTCGTCAGTGACTTCGACAAGACCTTGAGCCTCAACGACTCCGGAAACGTCCTGAGCGAGATGATGGGCGTCCGAGGCTTCGAGGAGAAGGTCGCCCGGCTCTCGCGCCTCAACCTGGTCCAACAAGGGGGCGAGCTCGCGTACCTCCTTTTGCACGATGGTGACTACGCGGCCGTGACGCGGGCGGATCTCGCGCGGGTCGGCCAGCACGTCGCGCTCAAGCGGAACATCGAGAAGCTCTGCCGCATGTTGGAGTCGGGCTTCGAGCAGCACGCGTTCGATGTCTTCGTGATCTCCGCCGCGCCGGAGGACGTGATCCGCTCGGCGCTCGAAGGCATCCTCCCCGAAGACCACGTCTTCGGAGCGCGCTTCGAGTACACCCCGGACGGGCGCATCGCCTCGCTCGGCCGCGTGCCGGCCGGCTATGGAAAGGTCGCGGTGCTGGAGGAGCTCCGCGCCCGCACGCAGGTCAGCGACGACCGCGTCATCTACTGCGGCGACGGCAGCTCCGACATTCACGTGATGCTGCACGTCAATCAAAAGGGCGGCTTCACCATCGCGGTCAGCGAAGCGAAGCACATCTCTCAGATCGCGCGGCGCACGGTGTTGGCCGACGAGGCCTCGAGCGTGCTCGTGCCCATCCTCGAGGACCTGTGCGAGTGGGCGCCGCCCCAGGTGCGGCTGTTGTTCGAGGCGAACGGCCTGGTGATTCAGGAGTGGGGCAAGGTGAGGACCGATTGGCTCACCATCGCGCCCAGCTCGGTCGCCGCCGCGGAGCGCGCCACGTGATTGAATGGATCGGCTGGCTCGCCACCGCGGTTTTCGTCTGCTCGTACCTCGTTCGCGACCCAAGCGCCTTGCTGCGGCTGCAGATGGGAGCGGCCGCTCTGTGGATCATCTACGGCTGGGGGAACAAGGCCGGCCCCGTCGTGGTGGCGAACACCGCCGTGGCACTGGCGGCGGCCTTCTCGCTCTGGCGGCGACGTGCGCCATCGGATGTCGAGCGGTCGTAAGGTTTGCAGCACCACACGGCACACCCTGTCCACTGTCAGTGACAACTTCGAAGACAGAATGGACGAAAACCTCGACAGTCCCTGGAGGTTGCCCGTGCCCGCGCTCCCGCCCATCCCTCGAACCCTACAGCCCACAGCCGCCCGACCGAGGCTCACGCGGCCGAGCCGGGAAGAGATTCTCGGCCCCAAATACACGAACAGGGTCCCAAACCCCTACAAGCCCAAACCTCCCTCCACCCCGATGTGGAGCGGGGACGGGGTGAATCGGATACCCCAGACCTGGGCCGGAGAGCTCAAGCCCGGCACGATCGACGCCAACAGCAGCCGCCGATTTGCGTATCGGGACCGCAACGGAGTCGAGAAGTACATGCGCCTCATGCTCAAGAAGCACCGGACGGGCGAAGTCATCATCGCCTATGCCCGCGCCTGGGGGCCCAAAGGGGTCTTGGAGGGTTCCTTGGGCATCCCCTTGAAGCGGGATGAATACAGCCGCGCCGTCCCGATAGGAGACGGCGTGTACCGCGCGGGGCCCAACACCATCCGTATCCATCCCGAGTTGTCCACCAAACGGGGCGTTGTCTTCGACGTCATCGACGGCCCCGATAAGCCCCTCTCTCTCAGCGTCTTTGCCTCGGATCCCCATATTCTGGCGCTGCGGCACCTCCGCAAAGGCCGCGCGGACGAACTGAGCCGGTCCAAAAACCGCTAAGCCCTCTGCCGGACCTCCAACCGCTCACGCTGAAGATCTCGAAGGGCTCCTCAATACACCCGGAACATCTCTTGAACCTTTTTCGGGTCGTGCGTCTTGGTGAGCGCAAGCTGCGCGAGCACCCGCGACTTCGCTGGGTTGAATTCCCCCGATGCAACAAACCCTGACTTGTCATCGTCGACTTCATTGTTTCTCAGCACGATGCCGGTGGGCAGCCGGGTACTTCGCACCACCAGCCCGCCTTCTTTCGCGAACTTCTCGAGCGCGGCGAGTGATTCTTTCGTCATGTTCCCGTCACCCACCCCGGCGACGACAATTCCCTTCGCCCCACGCTCAATCGACGACTGAATGAGATCGGCCGGCATGTTCGCGTGCGCGTAAATGATGTCCACCCGCGGGAGTTGATCAGCGCGGTCGATGTTGAACTCCGACTTCACGGTGTGCCGCTTGTCCATCGGCTCGAACCAGGCGATCTTCCCGCTGTTCACCAACCCCTGCGGGCCACGCTCGGGGCTTGCGAAGGTGCCGACGTTGGTGGTGTTCATCTTTTCGACGTTTCGCGCGGCGTGAATCTCGTCGTTGATGACCACCAATGTTCCACGGTTGCGCGCTTTCGGGTCACTCGCCACCGCGACCGCGTTGTAGAGGTTGCCCGGGCCGTCGGCACTGACGGCGTCTGCAGGTCGCATGGATCCGACCAGCACCACCGGCTTTTCGCTCTTCACCACCAGGTTCAAGAAGTAGCCGGTTTCTTCCATCGTGTCGGTGCCGTGGGTGATCACCACGCCGTCGACATCTTTCGATTTCAAGACCTCGTTGATCCGTTTGGCGAGCTTGAGCCAGACCGCGTCGTTCATATCTTGGCTGCCGATGTTGGCGACTTGTTCGCCCGTCAAGTTCGCGAGCTTGTCCAAGTTGGGAACGGCGGCGATGAGGTCTTCGACCTTAAAAGAACCCGACTGATACCCGTAGGCAGACTGACCCGACTGGGCGCCGGCAATGGTGCCGCCGGTCGCCAGAATTCGAATGTTGGGTTTGCCCTTCGTCGCGGCCTTGGCCTCGGGTGCTTTCGGTTCCGGTGTCCGTGGCTCTGAACCTTGCGCGAAGGCGGTACCCATGATCGCGCATACCGTAAAGGCGAAAATTCTCGATCTGTTCTGATTGACTCGCATCTGCCTCTCCTTCCTAGTGAATACGGCCTGCTTGGCGTTGCCAGCGCTCAACCGCTTCGGACACCAGCTCCTTCACGTGTTTGCCGATGGTGCGGTACGCGTCGAGATCAAGATTCGCCAGCGAGATGCGCGCTGACCACGGAGGTCCATCGAACCCGCTGCCGTTGAGAAGCACCGTCTGGTAGCGACGCGCGAGCGCGAAAACAATGTCAATTGGGTCGCGATGTTCCTTCACGAACCGCATGAACTCGGGGCCAATGGCGCGGCTGCAGTACGCCTCGAGGTCGATGGTTTGGTAGTACGCGGTGCTCAACTCGTCTGGCTTCAGCGGCACGCCGAAGCCTTCAAAGAGCGCGGCAAGACGTTGGTGGCAAATTTCGCGGCAACGCTTCTTGTACTTCTCGTCGTCGTCAAGCAGCGCGAACGCCGAGAACAACATCATCTGTTGCTGCTGCGGCAACGACAGGCCGGCGGTGTGATTCAGCGCCACCGACCGGCTGTCGGCGACCAGCCGATCGATGAACGCCAACTTCTCAGGTTCGGTGGTTAGCGAACTGTAGCGCGCGTTGACCCGCGCGTGCGACGACGGCGGCAGCTTTCGAATCAGCTCGTCGGTGAGGTGGTCTTCGTACATTCCCACCACGCCGAGCCGCCAACCGGTGCAGCCGAAGTGCTTCGAATACGAGTAGACCAGAATCGTGTTTCGCGGCAGCTCAGCGGCGAGCGACCGAAACCCTTCGACGAACGTTCCGTACACGTCATCGGTGAGAATCAAGAGGTCGGGTCGCTTGGTTCGCACCAAGTCGGTGAGGTGCTTGAGCGTCGAGGGTCGCATCGCGACCGCGCCTGGGTTGGAGGGGTGCACCACGAAGAACGCTTTGATCTTCGGGTCGGCCAACTTTTCGATTTCGGAGTCGGGGTATTGCCAGGTGTGTCGACCGTCGTCCGACAGCTCGGCCTGCTCAATCGTCACCACGTTGAATTGGTATTCGTCGAGGTGAGGAATCTCGAGATACGGCGTGAAGATCGGCGTGCCTAACGCGATGGTGTCGCCCTTACTCAAGATTCGATTCGCGACCAGCGACTGAAAGATATACGTCATCGCGGCGGTGCCACCTTCCACCGCGAAGAGCTTCATTCGCCCCTGGGGCGGCCGACCCGCGCTCATCTCTTTCACTAGATAGGTTTCAACCATCCGCTCGGCGTGGACGAGCATTCGGTCCGGCACCGGGTAGTTGTCGCCGATCAATGAGTCAGCGATTTCCCAGACGAACGCGTCGGGGTCGAAGCCGAGCTTGTTCACCCCGAGCTCGAGCGTTCCCTGCAAAAGCTTCTTCGCGTCGCTCTCAGGCTGGGCGTCAAGAAAGACTTGGAAGCGGCCCGCGATGCCGACCGATTGCGGCATGCCGGCAAGGCCGACCCCCGGCTCGTTCCATGTCCGGCGCGCTTCGTCGAGCGCGAATTGCCCGAGCATGAAGAACGCTTCGCGCGGCGTGGTTGCGATCCAATTCGGGTTGCCGCGGCCGGCGTTCAACATCACCGCGGCGCGGGTGCGAACCGATTCTTCCGCGATTTCGATCAACTTGTCCTTCAACTCGAACGGGCTCAATGCCTCGAGCGCGCCTTCAGCTGTCGCATGCGGTTCCATTTGTTCCTCGTCAATCCATCATCGCCATCAGGTAACAACCCAGGGTCACCACCACGTTGCTCACCGCGAAAGTCACCGGGTACGACAGCGCCGGAACCGTGCTGGCGGTTTCCTCTTGCGCCGCGCCGAGACCGGGGCTGCTGCAGCGCGCACCAGCGATCGCTCCGGTTAAAAGCCCAGCGTTCATACGGTGCCGGTACTGACCGAACGCCCAACCGACAATCGGTGGAATCAAGCCGACCACCACCGTACCGACGAGAATCGGCGTGAGCGCACCGGCTTGAATGGCCCTCACCACGCCAGCACCCGCATTCAACGCAGTGACCGCGATGAAGACGTTGAGCCCCAAGTCTTCGATCAACTGGCGCGCCGGCTCAGGAAAGGGGCCACCGAAATGCGGGTGCCGCGTGCGCACGCTCGACAGAAAGATGCCGGTGAGGAGCAAGCCGATCGCCGAGCCGAGCGCCATCCGCAAGTGCGGGATCGGCAGTGGTATCGCACCCAAGAGCCCGCCGAGGGCGAGACCCAACGCCAAAGTCACAATGTCGGTGGTGATCGACGAATGCACCGCGCGACCGCCGACCTTCTGTTCGAGGTGTTTGATTCTCAGTGCACTGCCGGTGACGCGAAGCACGTCGCCTTTGACGAGACGCGTGTTCGGGCCGAACGGAATTTGAGCGCCGCCGCGAAAAAGGGCGTTGAAACGAAAGCCGTGGCCGAGTGTTTGAAGAAGCTTTTCGATCGATTTTCCGACCGAGCGATCCTTCTGTGCCACGACGTCGACCGTTTCGATCGGTACGTCGCGCAGGCCTTCCGCATCGACCTCGGGACCCAAAACTTCTTCGGCCCTCATCAGCGAGGTGATCGGCCCGCTCAACGCGACCGTGTCACCCACTTCGAGGCGTTCAACGTCGAGATACTCGAGCGAACGCCCGCCGCGCAGCACCCGTTCCACCGCCACCCGTGGATATCGTCGTCGCAGCTCGTCGAGACTCGCGTCGGTATCGAGGTGGTCGATCTTGAAGGCGCGAATCTCTGGGCGGCCCAGGTCTGATTCGAGCGGAAGCGACGTACCCGGCAGCGGCAGATTGCCGCCGCTCTCGATTTGTTTCTGATACGCGGCGGCCTCACGGCGCGCGTCTTTGCCAAACCAACTCGGCAAGACCTTCATCAAAAGGACGAACAGCACCAAGCTCACGCAGTAGCCGAAGGCAAATGCGGTCGCGAGGTTGGTGATGGCGGTGGAGTCCGGTCCCTGTCGCGCCAGGTAAACATCTTTCGCGGCACCGATGCCGGGCGTCGCCGTATTGGCGCCGGCGAAAATTCCGGGAAGCAGCCCCGGCTCGAGATGAAAAACAGCGCGCACCGCGAACATCAGACCGATCGAGACGAGCGGCACCAACAAACCAATCGTGATGAACGCGCGTGCATCGCGACGGAGCCCCGAAAGGAACTGCGGCCCGACCTTCATGCCGATCGCGAACATGAAGAGGTTGAAGAACACCGAGCCGGTGAGATCGGCGAATTGGAAATCGACGCCGCGGGCGCTCGCCCACAAACTGAGGCCGAGTCCGATCAACAAGATAGCGACGGTGGCGCCGAGCCCGATACCGCCCAGCTTCACCCGCCCCAGGGCGTAACCAAGCGCCACCGTAAAAAAGAGCAACACAAAAGGTTGGCTGGCGAGAAATGCGAGCATCGGGCCGAGAAGACCTCGGGTGTTCTCTGACGCCTGAAGCGTTCGACCGAGCAGCTGCATCAGAATAATCCCTGCAACACTCACGCCGACCAAGGCGATTGTGCGGTTTCTCCGTGCGTGATCATGCTCGACTCGTAGATTCCCTTGCATGCGCGGCCTCGCGAGCTCGAGATGCCTAGCCCGGAGCGAAACTCCGCATTGACCAACACGCTCGCACTTGGACAGAAAGCCTAAGGCCTTCCTCTGATCTGCGGCGCGATCTGAGCGCTTTCGAGCGATTCGCTAAGCGGTGGTCCAGAAGACTTGCCCTGGCAGCGCGACCAGCTTGCGCCCGTTCACTCGCACGGTCAGGTGCCGTGTCGCGACGGGAGAGCAAATGCGGGCTCGAAAACTGATGACAGTTCTGGCAGCGGTGGGGTTGTCGACCGCGGCATGCCGCGGGGCGTTTGCCGACAGTGCGCCGCAGAACCCGCCATCTTCGAAGATTCAGGCTGCGATCAAGCTCGCTCACAAACACGCGCAAGGGGAAAGCGGCGGCAAAAACGCCGACTACATTCCGTACCTCGCGAAGGTCCCGTCGAACCTGTTCGCTATCTCGGTGGTCACGGTCGACGGCCGCAAGTTCGAGATCGGCGACTCGTCACACGCGTTTCCGATTCAGTCGATCGCCAAACCGTTCACCCTCGCGCGGCTATTGGAGCAGAAGGGTCCGGCGTTGGTCGAAGACAAAATTGGCGTGAATGCGACGGGCCAGGCGTTCAACTCGATTGTCGCACTCGAGCAAAATAAAGATCACCCCGCCGGAAACCCGCTGGTCAACGCG
>CAZEDU010000008.1:41674-65493 GCA_964511185.1 uncultured Myxococcaceae bacterium
CCATCGCAACGGTGAGCCTGCTCGCGGCGCCCAACCCGCAAGAGCGGTGGAACGTCATCTCGTCGAATTTGAACGCATTCTCGGGTGCGACGCTGCCGGTGAACGACGAGGTCTACAAGTCTGAAACCGACACCAACACGCGCAATCAAGCCATCACTCGACTTCTCGAATCGAACGAAGTGCTCGGAGCAGACCCGGAGTCTTCGCTTGATCTCTACACCCGCGAATGCTCGGTCGGCGTCACCACCCCGCAACTGGCGGTGATGGGCGCGACATTGGCGAACGGTGGCGTGAACCCGGTCACCGGCAAGCGCGTGGTCAGCGCGGAAACCGCGTCACGCACGCTGGCGCAGATGGCGACCAACGGCATGTACGAGAATTCCGGTGAGTGGTTGTACCGCGTCGGGGTTCCTGCCAAGAGCGGCGTCGGCGGCGGAATCATCGCCGTCGTTCCCGGACGTTTCGCGGTCGCCGCGTTCTCACCGCCACTCGACGAAGCCGGCAATAGCGTTCGCGCGCAGAAGGCGATCGAGAGCGTCATCCGTTCGCTCAACGCCAACGTGTACTCGAGCACGCCGGTCAAAGGTGCTCCGGGTGTGGGCGGAGCCGGCTCTCCCGCGACCCAACGTTAGCCCCGAAGTTTCCCCTTTCCCCACAAGGCCCCATGCTGAACGCGCTCCTCGTAGCACTCGTGTTGTCTCAGGCGACCGAGCCCGCGCCGGCCGAACCTACGCCGTACCCACCCGCCCCAGCGCCGGCCGAGCCGACCCCTGCGGCAACGCCGGCGACGGAAGTGGCCCAGGCCGAGCCGGCACCGACCGAAGAGAAGAAAGAGAAGTCGCCGATGGCCGGCTTCGTCGAGGGTGAAGGTTTTCGCCTGCAAGACGAAGAAGGAAACAACGTTCTGCGATTGGCCTTGCAGGCCGCGTACAAGTTCGAGCCGACGTGGACCAACGGCGTCGAACAGACGCGCGCGGCGATGGCGTTCATGCGGCCGGTGCTGCGCGGCAACCTCTACCGCCCGTGGCTCAAGTACTGGACGTCGGTCGAGCTCGCTGGCAACCCGCCGTATCTGCTCGATGCCTACTTCGACGTCGTCCCGATTGATGAGTTCGGTGCTCGGTTCGGCCAGCAGTACAGCCTCTTCAGCCGACAAGAACAGCTCGGGCCGCAGCAGCTGTTCTTCCCCGAATGGTCGCCGGTGGCCGACTACTTTTGGCCGGGTCGTGACAAGGGCGGCATGGTGTACGGGCTCTTGCTCGACAAGAAGATTGAATACTACGCGGGCATTTTCAGCGGCACGCCTCTGCGGCAACTGCGCACGTTGCCGGGTAACTACGAAGTGCAGGGGCGGCTGGTGTACAACCCTCTCGGCCCGGTGAACGCCAACGAGTTTCCCTTCACCGACAAGAACGAGCCGCTGCCGTTCCGGCTCTCGTTTTCGTTGCAGGGCTACCAAGGAAAAATTCAGCGCGCTGAAGAGAACCTGAACGTCAACAACGGTCAGCTGAAGACCGTTGCGACGGGCGATATCAATCGCCGGTGGGGTGCCGGCGCCGACTTCTGGGTGCAGGGTGGGCCGTTCATCGTCACCGCTGAAGTGTACGGGCGCCGCATCGAGCCACTCGACGGTTCGGGTGCCTACGGCCAGCACGGCGGCTTCGTCGAAGCGATTTACGATCTTTGGGCGCAGAAAATCGGCCTTGGTGCGCAGTTCGCATGGCTCGAACCCGACACCACCCGCGCGAGCGACTTCCTCACGATCGCCGAGGCGGCGCTCGTCTACTTCATTCACAACCCTTCGGCGCAGCTCAAGCTCCGCTATGCACACCTGCGGCAGCAGCAGCCCGCCGACCCCGCAGAGACGACGCCGTACACCGCCGGCAATACCAATGTTCTGACCGCGCAAATGAATTTGAGCTTCTAGCGATCGTGAGGCGAACCGTCTCCACTTGGGTGGCAGTCACCTTCGCCTGCGCACTGATCACGCCCCACGTGGCCCTTGCGCAGGACGAGGCTCCGACGCAAGCGCCGACGGAAGAGAAGCTGCCCAACGACACCGGCACGTCGCAAAACACCATCGCGGGAGAGCTCACCCCCGCGAAGGGGTTCGACTTGGTGAAGACCGACCTGGGCAGCCTCAACATCAGCTTCTACGGACTGGTTCGCTATGTGAACCAGCTGCCCGGGAGCCAAACGTTCGTCGATCACCTGGGGCGCGAGCGCGAGGTGAAGGCGCGCAACGATCTCAATTGGCACCGTTCGATGATCTGGTTCAGCGGCTTCCTGCTGAACCCGAAGGTTCGCTACGTGCTCACCGCGTGGTCGCTGCCGACGGTTCAGCAATCTTTGATCTTCGGCAACCTTCAATACGAAGCCTTCAAAGCGTTTAGCATTGGCGCCGGCATCGCGCCGAACCTCACCGCGCGTTCGATGCAAGGCTCTCACCCGTTTTGGGCTTCGAGCGACCGCCAGATGTCAGAAGAGTTCTTTCGCGGCGGCTTTTCGTCTGGCGTCTTCGTGCGCGGCGAACCCATTGACCGTTTCTTCTACACCGCGTCGGTGAACACCAACTTGAGCCAGCTCGGCGTGACCGCCGCAGACGACACGCGCGACTTCGCCTACAGCGCGAGCCTGTTGTGGATGCCGACCACCGGTGAATTCGGTTTGCGTGGGGGGCTCGCCGACTTCGAAGACCGCGACACGGTGGCCACGCGGTTTGGCGTTTCCGCTGCACATAGCCGAGAAGGTCGGTACGCCCCGGTTGGTCAACCGCCGAACGCAACGCAGATCAGGATGTCGGACGGCGTTTTTCCCTTCGAAGAAGGTGCGCTCGCCGATGGCGTGACCGTACTCAAGCTCAACTACGACGAGCTCGCGTTCGACGCGGCCGCCAAGTTCAAAGGCTTCACCTTTCAGAGCGAGTACTACCTACGCCGGCTGTCGAACTTCGAGGCCAACGGGCCAGTGCCGCTGCGGTCAATCTTCGACCACGGCTTCATGGCGCAGGCGATGTACATGGTTCTGCCGAAGGCGCTCGGGTTCTACGGCACCGTTTCGTACGTCTTTGATCAGTTTGCGCGGAGGCCGTGGGAGATCTCGGGAGGAACAAGCTACTTCCCGTTGGGCGCGCGAACGTGGCGAGTGAACCTTCACCTCATCTACGTCGACCGAAGCCCGACTGGCTCGAATTTCGGTTTCTATACCGCAGGGCAAACCGGAACGACCGTTTCGATTGGTACCGACCTTCTTCTTTAGAGACTACCTTGGACCTGATCGAGCGCACCTATCTTCTCAGGGGGCCCACGCTGGTCGTTGTGCTGGTGGGCATGATTCTCGTTTCGAGCGTAGTTGGCTTTCTCATCGGTCGAGAGCTTCGCGCGTCCAAGGCGAACCGCACTAAGTCCGAGCTCGACACCATCATCGCCACGGTGCTGGGACTCTTCGGTCTTCTGTTGGGCTTCACGCTGTCGATGGCGCTGACCCGCTACGACTCGCGCAAGGTGGCTGTGGTCGAAGAGTCGAATGCGATCGGCACGTCGTTTCTACGAACGCGTCTTTTGCCGGCCGAACACCAGGCGCCCACCCGTGCGCTACTGCGCGAATACATCGACGCAGACATCGAGTTCTACGAAGTGGTCGACGAGCCCGAGAAATTGAGCCCGGTGGTCGCAAGGATCGAAGTGTTGCAGCTCAAGCTGTGGGACCACGCGGCCGCCGCCGCCGCGGCCGACAACCACGCCATCACTACCGTGCAGTTCGTGCAGTCGCTCAACCAAGTGATCGACAGCCATGCCACGCGTGTCGCCAAGCTTCGCAACTCCGTCCCGCCTGTCCTGCTCGCGTTGCTTTGCGCATTCGCCCTGATTGGGTCGGGGCTCACCGGCTACGCGACCGGCCTCAATGAACACGGCGATCGCATTCCCGTCGCCATCGGTGCCCTGCTGACGGTCTCAGTGCTCCTGGTCATCGTCGACATCGACCGAACGCGGCGCGGCGCAATCAGCGTCGGACAGCAGAGCATGCTCGACCTACGCAGCTTCGTCGAGAAGCAAGGGCCGTAGGAACATTCAGGAGGAAGCGCGATGAAGTCGATCTGGAAGAATCTGGTCGCGGTTCTCGGAGTGTTCGGCAGCATCGCGGTTCCCGCAGCACCGAAAAACGAGGCGAGCTATCAGCTCAACGACTCGCACTTCCATCTCACCGACTACGCGCAAGAAGGCCTTCGACTGACGCGCTTTCTTGAATTGATGGGCAATCGCGTCGGCCGGGTCGCCTTGTTCGGCATACCGCTTCAACAGCAGTGGTCTGCACGAATCTCAGGTTCAAATCGGCCGGGCTACTACCTCGAGACCGACGCGCCGCTCTACTACTACTCATTCACCGACGCGGTGATTGCGACCGAATATCTGTCGCTCGAGCCCAAGCAGCGCGAACGGTTCGATCCAATGATCACCGGCTTCAACCCGGCTGACATGTACGCGGCCGATCATGTAAAGCGCGTGCTGCTCACCTTTCCGGGCGTCTTCGTTGGCATTGGCGAGTTCTCCGTTCACAAGGAGTTCGTGACCTCGAAGGTCGCCGGCGAGGTACCGAGCCTGCTCGACCCTGCGCTCGATCGGCTTTTTCGACTCGCAGACGAAGCGGGCTTGGTGGTTCTGATCCACAACGATGTCACCACGCCGTTCCCGAAGGAGTCGCCGCGCGCCGCCTACCTCGAACAGCTTGAGTCGCTCTTTCTGCGCCACCCCGGGGTGAGCATCATTTGGGCGCATGCCGGGCTCGGGCGGGTGATTGAGCCGGTGCCGGGTCTCCTTGATCAGCTCGACGCGATGCTGAGCGACTCAAGGTTCGACCACGTCTCTGTAGACCTCTCCTGGACCGAGACCGCGAAGTACATCGTTGCAACTCCGCAGACCGTTCGTGCGACCGCGCGAATCATCAACCGTCACCCGGGTCGGTTTCTCTTTGGAACGGACGCTGTGGCTCCGAAGAGCGCACGCGACTACCTCGAGGTCTACGACCAGTACGCGCCCTTGTGGAAGCTTCTGACGCCCGAAGCGCGAACCAACGTGCTCAAGGCAAACCACGAGCGCTTGTTTGATCGCGCTCGGCAAGAAGTGCGCGCGTGGGAACGGGCTCAATTGGCCGCGAAGCCGGGGAATGGAATCGCGCAGGCGTTGATCAACTGCGGCGCTCAGGAGTGACGACCGAGCGCGCCGGTGCGCGATGATTCCCGCGGCGGCGCCGCACCAAAGGAAGGAGCGCTGGAAGCGCTGACGGCAGAAGGGCCGGCGTGCTCGAGCAACCGCCTGAGTCGTCCGCGGTTGGTTCTTCCGTCACCGGCGCGGATTCTTCCGGCGCAGGCACCGGATCGTTGATTTCGTCCCACTGACGAGCGGTGGTCAGAACCCACTCGAGGTCGACATCGAGGCGCGCGTAGTAACCGAGCCGTTGGCAACCCGGGTCGCCGTTGGAAACGGTCGCTGCGAGATACTCCATGTCCGTCTCGCCGAGCGGAAGAAGAGCTGGGCCACCCGAGTCGCCGACACAGGCTCGTCGTCCGACGTCGCCGGCTTCGAGAGAGAAGGGCAAGAGCCGCCGAATCGTCACGGTCGCTTCACGGCGCACGCCGACGCCGGTCGATGATTCGGTCTGAGGCACGCCGTAACCCACCACGCGAACCTGACGCCCAACGTCGCCTTCGGTGAAACGCCGGGTCGAGAGCGCAACCGGTGCGACGCGAGTGACGGCGGTGCTCAACTGAATCAGCGCCAGGTCGTGATCACCGGTTTGCCGATTCCAGTCGGGGTGTGGCTTCTGCGCCACCGCGTCGACCACCAACGGTGCACCGGCTTCACCGAGCTCAAACTCGACCGACACGACGGCGGCTTCGCAATGTGCCGCGGTCAGCACGGTGAGTGGCCCAATCAACGTGCCGGTGCAGAGGCCACCATTGCTCATGATGACGCGAACGACGGCGAGGTCGCGGTCGGAAACGGTGCCGCCGATGATTCGCGCGCGATGCGATTGGGTGCTGCCGAGGCCAACGAGAACGAAGGCGAGCAACATGCCCGCCCTCGCTCTCGGATCCTCAATGAGGCGCCGAGCGATCACCCGCATTGCATGTCGAAGTCCTTGCTCTCGTTGCGCGGGTCGATGACCCGAATCGTCGACGACCCATCGAACGTCGCGTTGAACGGACCGTCAGGGCTGTCCACGCGCACCGTACCGGCGGTCGGGCATTGGCCAATGCACCGCTTGAGGCCCGTAATGGTGGAGTTGACGGTGGCGCCGCTCACGGTGCTCGTGCTCTGCGAGTTGAGCTCGGTGCAGCCGCTGCCTTGTTGCCAGGTGAGCGTGCCTTGCGTCTCGCGCGACTGAACCTGGTCGGGGAAGCGGCTCTTCGAGGTGATGTTGAGGGTTCGCTGCGCTCCGTTCGCGGTACCCACCGCGGTTGTTTCGAAGGTGAACGGCTTTCCGTCGATGTTCAGATCGCTCGACGTTCCAGTGAAGGTGAGCTGGCCATTGGCCTGACTCAAGTCGACGTTCACCGTTCCATTGATGTTGCGGCCGCCGTACGGGCCGTCGCAGTTGCTGAAGGTGTAGGTGACGCGCGCGCCGCTCGGCGTCGCGGTGGCGCAGCCTGACGGACTGAAGTAACTCGGAGCGCGAGAGGCGATGCTCGCCGCCGCCGCGTTCACATCGATCGTCGCGGTTTGCGCCTGAGCAATGCTCGAGAAGTAATAAACGCCGTATGGATCATACCAGGAGTACGCATAGGCGGTGTCGTAGCCGTAGTAGTAGGGGTCGTAGTACGCGTAGTCGTAATAGTACGGGTCGTAAGACGAGTAACAGCCCGTGAGCATTACTCCCAACGAGGCAAGAAGCGTCAGCAGTCGTTTCATCGGTTGGCTCCCAGTACTTCGCGTGAATGGGCGCCAACCTAAAAACGCAGACGCTGAATGGAGTCTGGCCGGAGTTTCTAGACAGATGTGAGCTTCGCAATTCTCGAAGTGAACCGCGGGGCGCGCGAGCGCGGGTCGAGCGACGCCCCACTGTCTGTGCTGAAGGCCGAGTGAAAGACAACACACCCTATGCATGGCCAGTAGCGAGCCCGTCAGGGCAAACCCCATCGTTCGGGCCTCATTCGCGAGTGAGGTAGCATATGCGGAGGTTTGAAACTCTGGTTGGTCTGTCGTGCGCCGCTATTCTTTCAGTGACTCCGACCGCGAACGCGCAGCCGGCGCCCAAGCCCAAAGGCTCGACCCGGATCGAAAAGGACCTGTTGGGCGAAAAGCAGGTTCCCACCGACGCGTACTACGGCGTTCAGACCATACGAGCGCTCGAGAACTTCCCCATCTCGGGCGTGCTCATCAACCACTACCCGGGCTTTGTCGAAGCGTTGGCGATTGTGAAGTTGGCAGCCGCACGGGCCAACACCGATGTCGGAGTGATGAAAAAGGAGAAGCTCGCGGCGATCGAGAAGGCAGCCAAAGCGGTGATGAACGGTCAGTACCACGATCAGTTCTTGGTCGACTGGTACCAGGGCGGCGCCGGCACTTCGACCAACATGAACGCCAACGAGGTGCTCGCGAACGTCGCGCTCGAGCTCTCGGGTGGAAAGAAGGGCGACTACAAAACGATCGATCCGCACGATGACTTGAACCAGTCGCAGTCGACCAACGACTCGTACCCGACCGCCATCAAGGTCGCGCTGCTGATGCGCAACGACAAGTTGGTCGCTGAGCTCGAGCGGCTCGCTCAATCCTTCCGCAAGAAGGGCAACGCGTACCTCGAGCTGGTGAAGATGGGGCGAACCGAGATGCAAGACGCGGTGCCAATGACGGTGGGGCAAGAGTTTCACGCGTTCGCGTCGTCGCTCGAAAGCGAGATTGCTTTGATTCGCGAGGCCGAGCGTCACCTCTACACCGTCAACATGGGCGCGACCGCGATTGGCACTGGGATCAACGCGCCGAAGGGCTACGCGAAGCGCTGTGCGCACCACTTGGCGCAGCTGACGGGCAAACCCATCGTTTCTGCCAACGACATGCTCGCCGCGACGTGGGACCAGCAGGGCTTCGTGGCGTATTCGGCAGCGCTTCGAAGTTTAGCGATCAAGCTGTCCAAGATTTCGGGCGATTTGATTCTTCTCGCGTCGGGTCCAAGAGCCGGCTTGGCAGAGATTACGCTGCCCGCCCTGCAACCCGGTTCGTCGATCATGCCGGGCAAGGTGAACCCGGTTATTCCTGAGCTGGTGAATCTCGTCGCTTTCAGAGTGATGGGCAACGACCACGCGGTCGCGCTCGCCGCGCACTCGGGCCAGCTGCAGCTCAACGCGTACGAGCCCATTGAGGGGCTGGCGCTCAGCGAATCGCAAGAGCTCCTCCTCAATACCTCGAAGGCCTTTCGCACCAAGTGCATCGACGGCATCAAGGTCAACGAAAAGGTCTTGAGCAAATACATGGAGACGACCGTCGGCATCGTCACTGCGCTCAACCCCATCGTCGGCTACGAAAAGGCGACCGAGCTCGCCGATGAAGCATACAAGAGCGGCAAGGGCATTCTGCAGCTCGTGCGCGAGAAGAAGGTGCTGAACGAGAAGCAAATCTCCGAGCTGCTCGACCCGGTGAGGCTGACCAACCTCGATCGCAATCAGTACAAAGAGCCGAAAGAGCGGGGCACTGGAGGTTCAGGCAAGCAGTAGCCAAGGAGAACGCGCCATGAACCACACTGCGCTCGCGACGCTGCTGCTACTGGCGAGCGCAGGCTTCGCCGAGGAACCCACCGATTCAGACGAGGAGCCCGTCGAGAGCGATCTACACGAGGCAGAAGAACGAAGAATCATTCAGAAGTGGAACGAGTACGACTTCAAAGCGCTCACGCTTCGTTGGGGCGCTTACAGCATCATCGACTACGGAAATGGCTATCAGAATGCTGCGGGCCGGTCGCAATTCGAAGTGACCGAGCAGCTCAAGATTCGTGACCTTCGCTTCTCGATCAGCGGCAAGTTCAACTTCAAGAGATCGGTCACCTATACAACCGGCCTGATGTACGACGGCCCCACCGGGCAGTGGTTTCCACGCGAGACGGGAATTCAGCTTGGAATTCCCGAGCTGTGGGGCAACGTCTTCATTGGCCGACAGAAGGAAGGCTTTTCGCTCAGCAAAATCTCAGTCGGCTACTCGCTCTGGACGATGGAGCGCATGCCGATGAACGACGCGTCGCTGCCTATCTTGGCGGATGGGATCAAGTGGCTTGGCGTGGCGCCGAACAAACGCGCGAACTGGAACGTGGCGTACTTCCACAACCTCCTGCCGAAGAGCCCGGCGACCGATTGGTACGAGCAAACCGTTGTCGCGCGATTTGCCGCGTTGCCCATTCGCAAGGGTGACGAGAAGCAGGGCGATCTGCTCCATCTTGGCGTCGGCTACCACTACGGCATCTATTCAAACGGCGAGGCTCAGCTTCGGTCGAGACCCGAGTCGTTCACTGCTCCGTACTTTCTCGACACTGGCGTGTTTCCCGCGAAAGAGAATCACCTGGTCGGTTTCGAGGCCTACTACCGAAGGGGGTCGTGGCTTTACGGCTCGGAATATTTCTTCAATCAGTTGAAGGCGCCTACCGTCGGCAACCCGCTCTTTCATGGCGGAGAAGCGTCGGTCGTTTGGATAGTGACGGGCGAGACACGGCCGTACCACGATGTCGGTGGCAAGCTCGGGTTCGTCACTCCAAATCACTCAGCCTTCGACGGCGGCCCCGGAGCGTTCGAGCTGGTGCTGCACGGTTCGTACTCCGACTTTCGAGATGGCGCGGTCGACGGAGGAACCTTCTGGCGCCTCACGCCACACATCAATTGGTACCTCGACGATTTGGTTCGTCTCGAAGTCGCCTATGGCTTTGGCCTGCTCGAGCGATTTGGCGTGCTGGGCGCGACGCACTTCGTTCAATCGCGTATTCAGTTTCAGATTCAGTGAGCGGCTCGCACCAGTCCCGGTTGATTCGATGTCGAAGCCGGGAAGGCACGGACTGCGCTGTATCCGTCAAACATCCCCGACCCGCGTCGAGCGAGGGTTGCCGTTTCCCCATCCCCACCCCACCTCACGGCCCTCACTCCAGACGGTGACAGCGTGCGTGGGCAACAGGTCGACCAGCGTCTCGTTCATGCGCTGAGCGCGGTGACCCTGCTGTGCTCCCTTCCCGCGCTCGCCCAAAGCGCCTTCTCCCTGCGCGAAGCGCTCGAGCGCGCGGAGTCGAAGAGCGAACGCCTCCTCGGCGCGCAAGCGGGCGTGCAACGCGCCGAAGCGCAGCACCAGCAGGCCTTCAGCGAGTGGCTCCCGCAGCTCTCCGGCACCGCGTCCTACGACCGGCTCCTCAAGAGCGAATACGAAGGCATCTTCGTCGCGCCCGAAGGAGCCCCCGGCGGGCTCGATTTCTCGGAGCTGCCCTTCGGTCGCCCCAACACGTGGCGCGCCGGCCTCGCGCTCACGCAGAACCTCTACACCGGCGGCCGCACCACCGCGCTCCTGCGGCAAGCGCGGGCGGGCCGCGCCATCGCCGGGCTGCAGCTGGAAGAGACGCGCGCCGCGGTGGTGCTCGAAGCGGCGCAGGCCTACTACGACGCGGTCTTGGCGGATCAGCTCCACGCCATCGCGGTCGCCACCTTCGAGCAGACGAACGACACGCTCCGCCAAGTCGAGCTGTCCCGCAAAGAAGGGCTGCGGCCCGAGTTCGACCTGTTGCGCGCGCGCGTCGCCGTCGACAACCAGCGGCCCATCGTCCTCCAGCGCGCCTTCGAGCGGGACCTGGCCTACCTGCGGCTCAAGCAGCTGCTCGAGCTGCCCGCCGACACGGCGCTTCGACTCACCAGCGGCCTCGACGCCACCGCGCTCGACGCGCTCACCGCGATGGTGAAGGACGTCGCCCGCATCCCCGACGCGCCCGACGGCCCGCGCGCGGTCGTCCGCCAGAGCCAACAGGGCGTGGTGGTGAGCGAGGCCGCGGTCAGCGCCGCCTGGTCGCAGCACCTTCCGCAGCTGCAGCTCAACTCCACCTACGGCGTCGTCTCCTATCCCGACTCTTTCCTTCCGCGGGACTGGCGACAGAACTGGTCGGTGGGCGTCGCGCTGCGCCTGTCCCTCTTCTCGGGCCTCCGCGTCCGAGGCGAGGTGCGCGCGGCCCGCGCCGACCTGCTCGAGCGGCGCGCGCTCCTGCGCGAGACCGAGGAGCTCACCCTCCTCGACACCCGGACCGTCGCCACCGCGCTGACCGCCGCGAAGGCGGTGTGGGAGGCGAGCGAGGGCTCCGTCGCGCAGGCGGAGAAGGCCTACGAGCTCAGCCGCATCCGCTACGACGAGGGCGTCTCCACGCAGCTCGAGCTGACCGACACCCGGCTGCAGCTGTTTCAAGCCCGCGCCAACCGCGCCCGCGCCTCGCGTGACCTGCAGGTCGCCGCGATTCGCTCCGCGCTGTTGCCGCACCTGCCGCTCTCCGCCGCCGCACCGACGAGCGCTCCCGCCGCACCGACGCCCGCCGCGGCCCCGGAGCAAGCCAACTTCGAGACACCCAACCTCCAGCCACAGCCGCCCACCGGCCTCCCGGCGTTCTGATGAAGGGCCCGCCCGCCATGCACCGACCGCTCCTCGCGCTGCTCCTCGCGCCGCTGTGCGCCTGCAACGGCAACCCCGCGGCCCCCCAAGTTGACGGAGGCGACGGGGGCGCGGTGACGGTCGGCCCCGAGAACGTGGTGCGCGTGAAGGAAGACACCATCGAGGTCGGGCCGCGCCTCGCCGGGTCCCTCGAGCCGCGCGAGCAAGCGCGCGTGCGCGCCGAGCTGACCGGCACCGTGCTGGAGGTGAAGGTCGAGCTGGGCGAGACGGTGAAGGCGGGCCAGCTGCTCGCCCGCATCGAAGACCGCGCCGCGCGCGACGCGTTCCACTCCGCGCAGTCGGCGCTGCGCGCGTCGAGCCACGAAGTGACGCTCGCCCAGAGGCAGCTCGAGCGCACCGAGCGGCTGGTGAAAGCGGGGGCGCTCGCGGAGCGCGAGCTGGAGACCGCTCAGCTCGAAGCGTCCGCCGTCGAGGCGCGGCGAGACCAAGCCCGTGCGCAGCTCGCGCAGGCGAGGACGCAGCTCGACGCGACGACGGTGACAGCGCCGATGGACGGCGTGGTGAGCGAGCGCGCGGTGAACGCGGGCGACGTGGTGAGCCCGGGCGCACCGCTGTTCACCGTCATCGACCCCTCCAGCATGCGGCTCACCGCCGCGGCGCCGAGCGAGGCGATCGGCCGGCTGGCGGTCGGCAGGCCGGTCTCCTTCACGGTGCGCGGCTACGGCGACCAGCGCTTCACCGGCACCATCGAGCACATCTCCCCCGCGGTCGACCCCGTCACCCGGCAGCTCACCGTGCTCGTAGACATCCCGAACCCCGACCAGCGGCTCGTCGCCGGCCTGTTCGCCGAAGGCCGCGTGGCGTTCGAGCAGCGCCGCGCGCTGGTGGTGCCGACCTCGGCGGTGGAGCAGGGCGACCCACCGCACGTCGCGCGCGTCACCGGCGGCCGCGTCGAGCGGGTGAACGTCACCTTGGGGCTCGACGATGAACAGACCGAGCGCGTCGAGGTCACTGCCGGGCTGAGCGCCGGCGACCTCTTGCTGGTGGGGCCGGCGCGCTCCCTGTCCTCGGGCACGCCGATTCAGGTGAGCACGCAGCCGTCGTCGGGCGAGCGGGGCTGAGAGGGCGCCATGTGGATCTCCAACTTCGCGATCCGCAACCCCGTCATCACCACGGTGGTGATGCTCGCGCTCGTGGTGTTCGGCCTCATCTCGTTGGTCCGGCTCGACACCGACGAGTTCCCCGAGGTGAACCCGCCCGTCGTCTCGGTGGCGATTCCCTACCCCGGCGCGGCGCCCGAGACGGTGGAGCGCGAGCTGGTCAACCCGCTCGAAGAGGCGTTCGCCGCGATCAGCGGCGTCGATGAAATCACCTCCACGTCGATGGACGGCTTCGCCAACATCATCGTCATCTTCGAGTTCGACAAAGACTTACAAGAGGCCTCGCAAGACATCCGGGACAAGATCTCCGAGAGCCGGCAGGACCTGCCCATCGAAATCGAAGAGCCGACGCTCACCCGCTTCGACCCTCAAGACCTGCCCATCGTCTCGCTCTCGCTCACCTCGTCGACGCTCGGCCAAGCCGAGCTGACGCGCATCGCCGACCCGGGGTTGGTGAGCACGCTGCGCGGCATCCCCGGCGTCGCCGACGTGACGGTGCAGGGCGGCATCGAGCGCGAGCTCACCGTCGAGGTCGATCCGCTCGCCTTGCAAGCCGCCGGCGTCGACGTGGCGCAGGTGGTGCAAGCGGTGCAGGCCCAGAACCTGGCGGTGCCGGTCGGCCGCCTCACCGGAGACCTGGACGAGCGCACCATTCGGCTGCGCGGGCGCCTGGAGGGACCGCGCGACTTCGCCGAGCTGATCATCTCCGGCGCCAACGGCCGGCTGGTCCGGCTGGGGGACGTGGCGACCGTCCGCGACGGCACCGAAGAGCCGCGCACGCTCGCGCTGTTCAACGACGCGCTCGCCGTCGGCATCGACATCAAGAAGACGACCAGCAGCAGCACCACCACCGTGGCCGAGGCGGTTCGAGAGCGCGTGGCGTCGCTCCAGCGCACGCTGCCCCCGGGCGTGACCTTGCGCATCGTGCGCGACGCCGGCGTCCGCGTCGAAGAGTCGGTGCGCGACGTCCAAGCCTCGCTGCTCGAAGGCGCGTTCCTCACCGTGTTGGTGGTGTTCGTCTTCCTCGCCTCGTGGCGCTCCACCGTCATCACCGGGCTCGCCCTGCCCGTCTCGGTGCTGGCCTCGTTCATCGCGGTCTGGGCCTTTGGCTTCACGCTCAACACCATGTCGCTGCTCGGGCTCTCGCTCGCCATCGGCATCCTCATCGACGACGCCATCGTGGTCCGCGAGAACATCGTGCGGCACATGGAGATGGGCAAAGACCACGTCACCGCCTCGCGCGAAGGCACCGCGGAGATCGGCCTCGCGGTGGCGGCGACCACCTTCTCCATCGTGGTGGTGTTCGTGCCCATCGCCTTCATGGGCGGCATCGCGCAGCAGTGGTTCGCGCCGTTCGCGCTCACCATCGCCTCGTCGGTGCTCGTCTCGCTCTTCGTCTCGTTCTCGCTCGACCCGATGCTCTCGGCCACGTGGGCCGACCCCGAGGTGGAGGGCGGCAAGCGCTCCTGGCTGTCGGCGCGGCTGCAGCGCTTCAACGCCTGGTTCGATCGACAGACGGGGCGCTACGAGCGGCTCATCGGCTGGGCGCTGCGCCACCGGCTGGCGATGGCGCTGCTCGCGGTGGGCAGCTTCGTGGTCGCGCTCGCGATGCCGGCCTCGGGCATCATCGGCAGTGAGTTCTTCCCGCTGCAGGACCGCTCGGAGTTCACCATCCTGCTCGAGACGCCGCCCGGCTCGAACCTCGAGTACACGCGGCTCAAGGCCGAAGAGTCCATCCGGCTGGCCCGCCGCTCCCCGGAGGTCGACTACACGTACACCACCCTGGGCGCGGAGGGCGGCGCGGTGGACGAGGCCAGCATCTACGTGCGGCTCAAGCCGAAGAAGGAGCGCACGCGCGGACAGCAGGAGATCAGCGTCGCGCTGCGCAATCAGATTCGGCAGCTCGGCGGCGTCACCGCGTCGCTGTCCACCGGCGGCTTCGGCGACGAGAAGCAGATTCAGCTGCAGGTCACCGGCCCTGACCTGGACACGCTCAACCGCCTGGCCGACCAGGTCGCCGCGCGGGTGCGGCAGGTGCCCGGCGCCGTCGACGTGGGGCTGTCGAGCAAAGGGCAGAAGCCGGAGTTCGACGTGGAGGTCGACCGGAACCTCGCCGGGACGCTCGGGGTCACCGTGGCGCAGGTCGCGCAGTCGCTGCGGCCCGCATTCGCCGGACTCGACTCGGGCGACTGGACCGACCCCAGCGGGGAGACGCGCGACGTGACGGTGCGGCTGTCCCCCGAGGCGCGGCGCAACCCGAGCGACCTGGAGTCGCTCCCGCTGCTGCTCACCCCGCCGCCCGGGATGGCCGGCGCGCCAACGTTGATTCCGCTCGGCCAGGTCGCGCGCGTGCGGCGCAGCCTGGGGCCCGCACAGATAACGCACCAGGACCGCTCGCGCGTGGTCATCGTCGGCGCCAACACCGAGGACCGGCCGCTCAGCCAGGTGGTGTTCGACATCGAGCGCCGGCTGACGGATCTGCCCATGCCGGCCGGCTACGCCATCGAGCAGGGCGGCGAGACGGAGAACCAGCGCGAGGTGTTCGGGCGCATCCTCGTCGCGCTGGTCGTCGCGGTGATGCTGATGTACCTCATCCTCGTCATCCAGTTCGGCTCGTTCCTCGACCCGATTCCCATCATGGCGTCGCTGCCGCTCTCGCTCATCGGCGTGATGCTGGCGCTGCTCGCCACCCGCTCGACCGTCAACCTGATGAGCCTCATCGGCGTCATTCTCCTGATGGGCATCGTGGCGAAGAACGCCATCCTGCTCATCGACTTCGCCAAGTGGTCTCAAGAGGAAGGGCTCGACCGAAAGCACGCGCTGATCAAGGCCGGCGGCGTGCGGCTGCGGCCCATCCTGATGACCAGCTTCGCCTTCATCGCCGGCATGCTGCCGGTCGCCATCGGCGCGGGAGAGGGCGCCGACTTCCGCGCCCCGCTCGGCCGCGCCGTCATCGGCGGCGTCATCACCTCGACCTTGCTGACGCTGCTGGTGATTCCGACGTTCTACGACGTGCTGGCGGAGGTGCGGGAGAAGCTCGGCCGCCGCGTGCGGGCCCGCATGCATCGCGCCGCACCGCGCGAAGCCGAGCTCCCCCACTGACTGGCTTCACACCGCGGAGGCCGCAGTCCCGGCGAACCCAGGCGCCTCTTCCTCCGCCGCAACGGCCGCGGCCACCGGCGCCACGCCCACTTCCCCGACCGTCTCACCGTGTTGCGTCAGGTCGAGCCCGGCCTCTTCCTCTTCCCGGCTCACGCGCAGCGGGATGATCAGGTTCACCAGCTTGTAGAGCGCGAAGGAGCCGCCGAACGAGAAGACGGAGACGATGGCCAGCGCCAACAGGTGCATCCCAAACGTCTTGCTCTCGCCATAGACCAGGCCGACGTCCTTCGCGAGCGCGCCGGTCAGCACCATGCCGACCACGCCGCCCAGGCCGTGGCAGGGGAAGACGTCGAGCGTGTCGTCGATGCCCGTCCTGCTCTTCAAGTGCACGGCCAGGTTGCTCACCACGCTGGAGACGAGCCCGACCGCGATGCTCTGGCCGACGGTGATGAAGCCGGCCGCGGGCGTCACCGCCACCAAGCCCACCACCGCGCCGACGCACGCGCCCATCGCGCTCGGCTTGCGGCCGCGCAGCCAATCGAACACGAGCCAGCCGAGCATCGCCGCGGCCGACGCGGTGTTGGTGTTCGCGAACGCCAGCGCCGCCTGCGGCGAGGCGCTCAAGGCCGAGCCGGCGTTGAAGCCGAACCAGCCGAACCAGAGCATGCCGGTGCCCAACATCACGAAGGGCACATTCGCCGGCGCGTGGCTGACGTCCTCGCCGCGGACCCGCCGCTTGCCCAAGACCAGCGCGCCCGCCAGCGCGGCGAACCCGGCCGACATGTGGACCACCGTGCCGCCGGCGAAGTCGAGCACGCCCCACTTCCGCAAGAAGCCCTCCGGGTGCCACGTCCAGTGAGCGAGCGGCGCGTAGATGAGGAGGCTGAAGAGCACCATGAACAACAGGTACGCCCCGAAGCGCACGCGCTCGGCGAACGCGCCGGTGATCAGCGCCGGGGTGATGATCGCGAACTTCAGCTGAAAGAGCGCGAAGAGCAGCAACGGAATGGTCGGCGCGAGCTCGGGGTGCGTGAGCGCTCCCACGCCGTGGAACATGAAGAAGGTGCGCGGGTCGCCGATGAGCCCGAAGACGCTCTGCCCGAAGCTCAAGGAGAAGCCGATCACCACCCAGAGCAGGCTGATCACCGCCATCGCGATGAAGCTCTGCAGCAAGGTCGACACCACGTTCTTCATGCGGACCATGCCCGCGTAGAAGAACGACAAGCCCGGCGTCATCAGGAGCACGAGCGCGGTGGCCGTCAGAATCCACGCTGTGTCGGCCGCGCTCACCGGCCCACCCTCCACCTGGGGCGCGCCGGGGTTGGTCCAGAAGGCGGCCAGAGCGCCGAAACCCAACAAAACCGCTGCCCACCACCGCCGAGCCAAACCGCCAGAAGCCCCAGGCCTAGCCATTATCCCCTCCAGATTAAGAGCTAGTTCGACAGGAAATGAGATAAAAACGGACTCAATTATGATAATTGAGTCAACGCGCTACAAGCCCCTGGATGTGGGAGTCACTCGGCCCAGCGGTGCGGCCGCGTCTTGAGGGACGTCGTGCCGACCGAATCGCACCACGCGAGGAACCTCTCCCGCGGCACGCCCTTCCAGCGCAGCTCTTCGAGCGACTGCGGGAGCGGCACGTCCGTGCGCAGAGTCGCGAGCGTCCGGTAGAGCATCGCGTCTTGCCGCTCGGCCTGGAGCGTCGCGGCGAGGTTCAAGGCGCCGCGCGGCTTCACCTTCCAGTCGTGCGGCAAATCGGGAATCGCCTCCAGGTGCTCGTAGTGGGCGAGCAGCTCGGCCGCGCCCTTCGCGCCAAAACCCTTCAGGCCCGGGATGCCGTCGGCGGTGTCGCCCACCAAGGCGAGAAAGTCGGGAATCGACTGCGGGCCGATGCCACGCAGCGCGCGCAGGGCGTCTTCGTCAATTTCCTTCGCTTGCCGGCGGTCCACCTGCACGACCTGCTTGCCGCGCACGCACTGACCTAAATCTTTATCGGGCGTGAGAATACGGACCTGATCCACCTGATCCGCGAACTTGTGCGCGCCGGCCGCCAGCGCGTCGTCGGCCTCGAATTCCTTCATCGACCAGACAGTGACCCCGATGGCGCGCACCGCCTCTTCCACCGGGTCGAACTGCGCGAGCAGCTCGGGCGGCACCCCTTCGTCGGTCTTGTAGCCGTCGAACAGGTCGTTGCGGAACGAGCGAATCGGGTTGTCGAACGCCGCGGCCAGGTGCGTCACCGACTCCTTCGGGTCCGCCAGGAGCGCCAACAACGACTGCACCACGCCCACGGTCGCCTTCAGGTCACGGCCATCCGGCGCGGTGTGCGGCGGACGCTTGGCGAAGTGGGCGCGGAACAGCTCGTAGGTGCCGTCGACCAGGTGGAGGCGCACGGAGTGGCGTGAAGCGCTCGGTGTTAGCGCGCGCGGGCGGAGATGCCGGCGTTGACGTTCAACCGGCGGGCGAGCATGGCCATCGTGGCCTGAAGCTCGCCCGTCGTCATCGGCTTCTCGAGCCGCAGCCAGAGCTTCCCGCCGTGCTTGCCCGAGCGCTTGGCGTGAAGCTCACTGTTCCGCACCCGAAAGCTGATGACCGTGTTGCCCTGCCGCAGGTGCGGGAAGCTTCGGCCGCCCAAGGTCTCGAGCACGCGCCAGCGGCCCGCCTCTTGGCGGTTCAAGTGCCGCGCGACGCCGCGCAGCTCCAACGTGTGAAGCGCCGCGCCGGCGGGCGTGTTGAACGTCCGGACCGGGTCGATGGCGCTCGGGCGCACTTGGCCGCGCGCGTCCATCAGCCCCAGGCCGCGGGCGGCGGTGTTCACGACGCGGTCGGTGGTGAGCCCGCGCGGGAGCAGGCCTCGCACCGTATTCGCGACGGCGGCCGGCGCACGCGCGGCCAAGGGAATGCGAACGAATCCGCGGCTCATGTCGATGTCCTTTGGGCCGAATGGGTGGGAAAGCCGGCCTCCAGCGTTTATCGGCGCCGCGCCGGCCCGGTTGCCAAGGCGCGGGCGGCGGACAGCCTAACCGTCGGAATTGGCTTTACATTTATTGGTGTGCGGCAGGTGTGGGGTGATACCGTTCGCCCCAATGTTCGACTGGCTTCACACCCTGTTTTCCCGCGATCTCGCCATCGACTTGGGCACCGCGAACACGCTCATCTACATCCGGGGCGTCGGCATCGTGTCGAACGAGCCGTCGGTCGTCGCGGTGCAGCAGGACGCGCGGGGCGGCAAGAAGGTGTTGGCGGTCGGTAAAGAAGCGAAGGAGATGCTCGGCCGCACGCCGGGCAACATCGTCGCGATTCGCCCGATGAAGGACGGCGTCATCGCCGACTTCGAGATCACCGCGGCGATGCTGCGCTACTTCATCCAGAGCGCGCACAACCGCAAGACGCTGGTGAAGCCGCGCATCATCATCGGCATCCCGTCGGGCATCACCGAGGTCGAGCGGCGCGCCGTGCGCGAGGCGGCGGAGAACGCGGGCGCGCGCGAGGTCTACCTCATCGAGCAGCCGATGGCGGCGGCGATCGGCGCGGGGCTGCCGGTGACCGAGCCGTCCGGGAACATGATCGTCGACATCGGCGGCGGCACCTCGGACGTCGCGGTCATCTCGCTCGCCGGCATCGTCTTCGCGAAGTCCGTGCGCATCGGCGGCGACAAGCTCGACGAAGCGATCATTCAGTACGTCAAGCGCAAGTACAACCTGCTCATCGGCGAGCGCACCGCCGAGCTCATCAAGATGAGCATCGGCACCGCGTACCCGACCGACGAAGTGATGAACATGGAGATCAAGGGCCGCGACCTGGTGGCCGGCGTGCCGCGCACCTTGACCGTGACGAGCGACGAGATTCGCGACGCGCTCGCCGAGCCGGTGAACGGCATCGTCGAGGCGGTGAAGATGACGCTCGAGCGCACGCCGCCCGAGCTCGCCGGCGACATCGCCGACCGCGGCATCGTGCTCGCCGGCGGCGGCGCGCTGCTCAAGAACCTGGATACGCTCTTGCGCGAAGAGACCGGCCTGCCGGTGTTCCTCGCCGAGGACCCGCTCTCGTCGGTCGTCATCGGCGCCGGTAAGGCGCTCGAGTCGCTCGACATCCTCCGCCAGGTCTGCCAGCCGGGCTGACCCAAGCGCGCCGACCGATGCTGTGGCCGCTGATCATTCTGAGCATCGCCACCGCCGGGCGCGGCGAGTCCGCCCGCGCGCCGAAGGCCGCCGCGCGGCTGATGGTGCAGGTGCGGGGACCGCAGAGCTTGCTCGACGCCCGGCGGCTCGCGGCCGAGCTGCGCTACGAAGAAGCCGTCGTCGAGTACCAGCGCTACTTGGGCGACGCGTCGCGGCCGCCGAGCGAACGGGCCGAGGCGCTGTTCGAGCTCGGCTTCATTCACTCCGTGCTCGGCGACGACGTGAACGCGCGGGCGCGCGCCATGGCAGCGCTCGAGCTGAACCCCGAGCTCCAGCTCCCGGCCAACGCGCCCACGCGGCAGCAGCAGTTCCTGCAAGCGATGCGGTCGGAGTTCACGCGGCGGACGCGGATCAGCGTGATGCCGCGGGCGGAGGACGACCCGCCGCAGCGCGTGCGGGCGCAGCTGTCGGGCTCGCGCCGCGAAGTGCAGCGCGTGCTGTTGCGACACGGCTTGTCGCCGCAGGGCCCGTACTACGCGACGGTGATGCGCTGCGAAGCCGAGGCGTGCCTGGGCGACATTCCACCGCCGACCAACAGCGCGAGCTTCACCGCGTTTTATTTCCTCGAGGCGCTGGATGCTTCAGGGCGCACCGTCGCGCAGGCAGCGTCGCCCCGAGAGCCGCTGCGGCTGTCGGTCGTCGGCCGTCAGTCCTGGTATGAGAGCCCGTGGGTGTGGGGCGCGGGTGGCGCGGCCGCCGTGGCGGTCGCCGGCGTGGTGTTCTTGCTCGCTCCGCCGCCGCCGAGGTGAGGCGGGCGTCCTGGGGACAGTCCCCTTAACGGCACGCTCCGGTCTCGAAGCTGTAGATGAGAATCGTGGTGCGGTCGGGCATCACGGTGGCTTGGCAGGAGCCCCGCTTCCCGGCGCGCTCGAACATGACGGAGTAGTGTCCGGACGACGTGCGCCGCTCGACGGGAGCGGGGCCCCAGCTCTCGCCGGCCACGGTCACGGTCCCGTCCGGCACCACGCCGATGCGCAGCCGCCCTTCGCCTTTCGGAATCACCGGCTTGGGCGACGCGGCCGCGAGCTTGGGCTCTTCCCGCGGCGGGGCGGGCACGCGCGGCCTGGCCTTGCGCGTGGGCGTCTTGGCGGGCGGCGGCTCGACGGCGGCGACGGACTCGGCCGCTGCCTCGACGACACCGCCGTCGTCGACCGCCGCGGACGGCTCGGTCGCCACCGCCGCCGGGAGCGCCACCGGCGCGGGCTTCGCCTCACGCTTCACCGGCGGCGTCGACGTGCGCGTGAAGAACCACCCGGCCGCCGCCAGCGACGCCGTCAACAACAACCCGACGGCGGACAGCGTGGCGATGCGCGAATGGTTCAAGCCGGTCCGCGGCTCCTCCTTCGCCACCCGCTCGGTGGGTCGATGCACCCGCGGCTCCCCCACCGCGGGGCTCGAGCGCGCCGACGGTCCGGATGGAGAGCGCGACCTCGGCGGCGGCAAGTCGATGACGCCGGTGTCGCTGACGTACCCCGCGAGCGCCGACTGGCCGAGCTGAAGGCCCGCCTCGAACGCCACCTGCTCGAGCGCCTCGCGCATCTGCTGCGCGTCGACGTATCGCTCCTCCGGCTTGAGCTGCAGCGCGCGGTTGACGACCTTGTAGATGCCGGGGGTCAAGCCCGGGCAAACCTGCTCGAGCGGCGGCCAGCGCCCCTGCACGAGCGCGGTGTTGCGCGTGTGGTGCGTCTTGTACTCATCGAACGGCGTGAAGCCCGAGGCGAGCTTGAACAGCGTCACGCCGAGCGAGAACAGGTCGCTGCGGCCGTCGAGCATGCGGCCCATCGCCTGCTCTGGCGAGAAGTACCCGGCCTTGCCCTTCGTCACGCCGGGCATGGTGAGGTTCTTGTTGGTGAGCGCCTTGGCGATGCCGAAGTCGATGAGCTTGAGCGAGCCGGTCGACGACAAGAGCAGGTTGTGCGGCGAGACGTCGCGGTGCACCAGGTTGACGTGGCCCTCCCCGGGCAGCTTGAGCGCGTGCACCGCCTCGAGCGCCGAGCAGGTGTAGATGCCCACCGCGAGCAGCGCCTCGTCGGAGAAGCGCTTCCCTTTCTCCTTGAGCGAACGGCCCACGGTCGACAGCGTCTCGCCCGGCACCAGCTCCATCGCCATGTAGAGCAGCCCGTCCAGCTCGCCCACTTCGTAGATGTGCACGATGTTCGGGTGCGAGAGCGTGCAGGCGGTGCGCGCTTCATCGAGGAACATTTCGCGGAAGTCCGGCGACTCGGAAAACTCCGGCCGGATCACCTTCAGCGCCGCGGGGCGAAAGATGCCGCCGGCCAGCTCCTGATCCGCGCGATACACCTCCGCCATGCCGCCCTGCGCGAGCAGCCGCACGATTCGGTAACGACCGATGAGCTGTCCTGGCTCCAATGACACGCGTCGGCCAAGGATATCGAGCGCGACGAGCGGTTCCAAACGCCCCATCCGACGCAACTTTTTCCAACTTGAAGCGACAATGACCCCTTGGCGCAAAACGCGGCCGACGACACCTGTCCGCGCCAATGGCCGGCGATGTGGTTGCGCTCGAACGACCGGGCGGGCTACCTGAGGCGCCCATGCGGCTTGCCTCCTGCCTGTTGATCAGCGCCTGCCTCCTCGGCTGCGGCTCGCTGCGCGCGCAGCAAGACGCGAACGAGCCTTCGAACGCGCCCGAAGACGTGAACGACCCGTCCTTCCCCGGCCCGCAAGACACAGGGGATGGCGGCCTTCCAGAGACCGGCGACAGCGGCACCGAAGTGGTCCCGCCGCCCGGCCCCTGGAGCTGGACCACGATGACCCCGGCGGGCGCGACGAACCTCTCTATGCGGTGAGCGGGCGCGGCGCAGGCAGCGACCTGGAGCTGTTCGTTGCCGGGCTCTACCGCATTCGTCGCTTTCACCAGGGGAGCTGGACGACGGTCTACACCTCGCCGATCAACGCCACCTTCCGCGCGCTTCACGTGACGGCAGACGGCGCGGTGCTCGCCGCGGGGACGGGCCTCACCTATTGCCCCGGCGGTTGCACAGTGCAGAACGCCTTCATCGACGACAGCCGCGGCATGAAGATCGAGGGCATCTGCGCTCGGGGGAAGCAGGTCTATGCCGTGGGCAACGACTCCACGAACCGCGGCCAGCTGCACCGGTTCAAGGACGGCCAGTGGGAGACCCTCTCCAGCTACACCAACACCCACTGGAACAAGGCCTGCTTCGTCGCGGCCGACGCGTCCGTCTACATCGCCGCCCAGTCGGTCGTGGCCCGCTACGACGGCGTCGGGGTGACGCCCGAGCCCTTCGACTTTCCCCCCGACTGGACGAGCAACGACGTCGCCAACCAATTCTTCGAATCCGTCGCTCAGGCCGGCGAGGCGGTCGTCGCCTCCGGCAAGCCCGCGCGGGTCTTCGCGCGCGGCGCCAACGGACGGTGGACCCTCGCCCACGCCCCACAGCCAAAGCTCGAAATCGCTTACGCCCTCGCGCCGTCGACCGGCACCGACCTGGTGCTGATGGGCTATGGCGAACAGGCGCTGGAGCGCACGAACGGCGTTTGGTCGTTCATCGCCTCGACGCCACGGTCGACCCTGCACGACAGCTGGAGCGCCGGCCCCAACGAGCACTACGTGGTCGGAACCGTGCGCAACGAGCTCGACGCGCTCGTGCTGCGCCTGAAGCGCTGAGCGCCTAACTCTCGTCGCCGGTCGACAGGCCCAAGCGCCGGAGCATGCGGTGCACCGACTGCCGCGGCAGCCCGGCCCGCTGCGCCGCGCGCGTGACGACGCCGCCGGCCGCGCG
>CAZEDU010000009.1:0-45173 GCA_964511185.1 uncultured Myxococcaceae bacterium
CGTCGCCATCGAGTTCTGCGAGCTCAAGCCCGAGACGCGCCAGCGGCTGCGCGCGCTCGTCTCGGCCCAGACGAGCACCGTCACCCCCGAGGCCTTTCCCGCCGCGCGGTTCCCCCGGCTCGAGCCCGAGCCAGCGCCCGGCGCCGACGAGCTGTTCTCCTACGCGCGCCGCTGGTTGGTCGACGCGGGCGCGCTGCGGCGCAGCCTCACCGCGCCGGTGTTGATTTGGGAGAAGCCGGCCAAGCCGATGGAGCGCGCGAGCGTCTTGGTGCTCGAGAAGACGAGCCGCCGCTCGAACGCGCTGGCCCTCGGCGTGACGGTCGGCCGCGCGGGGAACAACGACGTCGTCATCGAGGACACGAGCATCTCGCGCTTCCACGCGTTCTTCGAGCGCGACGAGCAGACCCAGCGGTGGAGCCTCGTCGACGCGAACAGCCGCAACGGGACTTGGGCGGGCCCTGCCAAGCTGTTCGCGAATCACCCGGCTCGCCTGGCGCCCCGAACCCGCGTCCGCTTCGGCCACGTGGAGATGGTGTTCTACGAGCCCGACGCCTTCATGCAGCTGCTCGAGTCGCTGGTGCGCGAGGCGCTCCGCGCGGATCAGGTGCCGCGGCGCCCGTCCCGCTTCGTGTCGCGCATGGAGACGCAGCCGACGTAGGGAATGCGACGCCAGCGTTGACGTGAAGGACACCACTCCCTAAATCACCAGACCCTATGGCGACGACAGCGCTGGCGGCGGTGGTGCTTTGCGCGGGCAAGGGCACCCGCATGAAGTCGGAGCAGGCGAAGGTGCTTCACCCGCTGTTGGGGCGGCCGCTCTGCTACTACCCGGTCCGCCGCGCGCTCGACTTGGGTTGTGCGCCGGTCGTCGCGGTCGTCGGGCACCAGGCCGAAGAGGTGACGCGCGCGCTCACCGAGCACTTCCCGGGCGCGCCGGTGGGTTTTGCCACCCAGGCCGAGCAGAAGGGGACCGCCCACGCGGTGCGCTGCGCGGCGCCGGCGCTGTCGGCGTTTCTGGGCCGGGTGCTGATTCTTTATGGCGACGTGCCGCTGCTCACGGATCAGACCTTGCGCGCGCTCGTCGAGGCGTACGACCGCGCGAAGGGGCCGCTCGCGATGATCACCACGCGCCCGCCGGACCCCACCGGCTACGGCCGCGTGCTGCGCCAGGGGGGCCCCCAGGGTGGCAAGGTGGTGCGGGTGGTGGAGCACAAGGACGCGTCCGCGGAAGAGCGCGCGGTGAGCGAGTGCAACGCGGGCATCTATCTCGTCGATTCGGCGTTCCTCTGGCCTTCGCTCGAGAAGATTCAGAGCGCCAACGCGCAGGGCGAGTTCTACTTGACCGACTTGGTGGAGCAGGCGGCGAAGGCCAGCACCATCGGCGTCGTGGAGGCCGACTTCGAAGAGACCGCGGGCGTGAACGACCGGGCCGAGCTGGCGCAGCGCGCGGCGTCTTTGCGGATGCGGATCAACGTCGAGCACATGAAGAGCGGCGTGACGCTGCAGCACCCCGAGACGACGTTCATCGATGAGGGCGTGGAGATCGGCCCGAACACCGTCATCGGGCCGATGGTGTCGATTCACGACGGCTGCGAGATCGGCGCGAACGTCCGCATCGGACAGGGCTCGGTCGTCTACCGCAGCACCATCGGCGACGGCGTCGAGGTGAAGCCGTACTCGGTGTTCGAGGAGTCGGTGGTCGGCCCCGGCTGCGTCATCGGGCCGTTCGCGCGGCTGCGCCCCGGCACCGTGCTCGAGGCGGACGTGCACATCGGGAACTTCGTCGAGACCAAGAAGGCCCGCATCCGGAAGGGCTCGAAGGCGAACCATCTTTCGTACTTGGGCGACGCGGAGATCGGCCTCGGCGTGAACGTCGGCGCGGGCACCATCACGTGCAACTACGACGGCGTGAACAAGCACACCACCGTGCTGGGCGACGGGGTGTTCATCGGCTCGGACACGCAGCTCGTCGCGCCGGTGAAGGTGGGTGACGGCGCCTACGTCGGCGCGGGCAGCACCATCACCCAGGACGTGCCGCCCAACAGCCTGGCCTTCACGCGCGCGCCGCAGACAGTGAAGGAAGGTTGGGCCGAGCGAAAGCGCGCCGAGCGCAAGAAGAAGTGAGCAGCAGGGGACCGTCCCCAACGGGGACTGTCCCCAGACGTGGAGAGTCGGGACCCGCTCAACGCGTGGAGAGCGCGACGCGGCCCTTCTTCTTGCCGCTCTTCTTCGTCGACTTCGGAGCGGGCAGCGGCACCGGCTCGATTGCCACCGGCGGCGTCGCCTCGAGCGCCGGCGCTGTCGCAGGCGCGGGTGCCACAGGCGCCATCTCCGCCATCGCGACAGGAGCGACCCCCCGCGGCGCCGGCGTCGGCGGCTTCCGCAGGCTCAGCACCGCCGCGACCGCGGACAGTGCCAGCACAGGCCCGACTATCAGCGCGAGGTTTTGAAGGAACGACTTTCGTTGCGCTCGGCGCAGCACCTCCTCCGGTGTGTCGGCGCCTTCGCGTCTCATCTCGGTCGCGGCTGTTCCAGTGGTCATGACCTTCCCCCTTTGTCCTTTGTCGGCCGGGCGCAGAAAAGGCATCGCAAGCTGGGTGCCAAAGGGATGGCCCCGCGAAGACGCGAGGTTGTCGGCGCATGCGACCTCGCCGCAGAGGCGGGCACGCCACGCAATGGGTGGCAGCGTCCACGCTGTTCTGGCCGCTTTTGACCACTCGCCTTGCCGGCCGCTTGGCCCGTGCGTATTCCATGGCCCCAGTAGGAGAACCCCCTCCAAGCGTGGTTTCATAAGGGGCTGCGCGGGTCAGGAGAGCCTTTCAAAATGTGTGGAATCGTCGGGTACGTCGGTGACAAGGAGTCGGCGCCCATTCTGGTCTCGGGCCTGCGTCGGTTGGAGTACCGCGGGTATGACTCGGCTGGGCTGGCGGTGGTGCATGGCAACCAGCTCAACGTCATTCGCGCCACCGGCAAGCTGAAGAACCTCGAGTCCCGTGTCACGAGCGAGACGCCGAAGGGCACCATCGGCATCGGCCACACGCGCTGGGCGACCCACGGCCGGCCGTCCGACGAGAACGCGCACCCGCACAGCTACGAAGGCGTCGCGGTCGTTCACAACGGCATCATCGAGAACCACCTCACGCTGAAGGATGAGCTGAAGGCCAAGGGTCACGTCTTCTCGTCCGAGACGGACTCCGAGGTGTTCGCGCACCTCATCTCCGACGAGCTCAAGAGCGGGCACGACCTGAGGGAGGCGGTGCGCCGCGCCACCGCGCGCGTGAAGGGCACCTACGCGCTCGCGGTGGTGACCGAGGCGGATCCGAATCGAATCGTTTGCACGAAAGACGCCTCGCCGATGGTCCTGGGCCTCGCGCAGGGGCAGAACTTCGTCGCGTCCGACGTGCCGGCGCTGCTCGAGCACACGCGCGACTTCGTCTACATGGAGGAGGGCGACCTGGCGGTGCTCACCGCCGCGCGCGTCGACATCTTCAACCGCAAGGGCGAGCTGGTGAATCGGCCGACCCGCCGCATCGACTGGACGCCGATGATGGCGGAGAAGGGCGGACACAAGCACTTCATGCACAAGGAGATCTGGGAGCAGCCGCGCGCGCTCGCCGACACGATTCGCGGCCGCGTGCTGTTCTCGGAGGGCGACGTGCACCTGGAGGGGTGGAACCTCACGCCGGAGAAGATCCAGTCGCTCACCAAGGTGACGGTGCTGGCGTGCGGCACCAGCTGGCACTCGGGCGTCGCCGGCAAGCTGATGATCGAGTCGCTCGCGCGCGTGCCGGTGGAGGTCGAGCTGGCCCACGAGTTCCGCTACCGCGATCCGATCGTCGAAGACACGCACCTGGCCGTGGCGATCAGCCAGTCGGGCGAGACGGCCGACACCCTGGCGGCGTTCAAGGAGGCGAAGGCGCGCGGCGCCACCGCGATGTCGGTGTGCAACGTGGTCGGCTCGGCGATGACGCGCGAGGCGGACTTCACGCTGCTCACCAACGCGGGGCCGGAGATCGGCGTGGCCTCGACGAAGGCGTTCACCACCCAGCTCGTCGCGCTCTACCTGCTCGCCATCAAGCTGGGCCGCATGCGCGGGCACCTGACGCAGCAGCAGGCGCAGGAGCACCTCACGCACCTGACCCAGGTCCCCAAGCTCGCCGAGGAGGTCTTGAAGACCGAGCCCTTGGTGAAGCAGATCGCGCGCACGTTCGTGAACGCGCAGGACTTCTTGTTCCTGGGCCGCGGCCCGATGCACGCCGTGGCGCTCGAAGGCGCGCTCAAGCTCAAAGAGATTAGCTACATCCACGCCGAAGGCTACGCCGGGGGCGAGATGAAGCACGGCCCCATCGCGCTCATCGACGAGAAGCTGCCGGTGGTGGTCATCGCGCCGAAGAAGCCGCAGGTGGCGTACGAGAAGATCGTCGGCAACATCGAAGAGGTTCGCGCGCGCGGCGGCAAGGTGATCGCCGTCATTGATGAGGATGATCAGCACGTGCGCAAGCTCGCCGATCACGTGATTCCGATTCCCCCCGCGTGCGCGCTGCTCGCGCCCGTCGTGGCGACCATTCCGCTGCAGCTGCTCGCGTACCACGTGGCGGATCTGCGCGGGAACGACGTGGACCAGCCGCGCAACCTGGCCAAGAGCGTGACGGTCGAGTAGCGGAAGCCGCGGCTCGGCCAGGCTCGGGTAGACCACGCGCCCCATTCCATTTAGAAGTGGTTATGGGCGAATCATCAACGGACTATGTGGCTTCGATGGTCAGGCGCCTGCCCAAGTTGGCGACGGCGCTTCGGGCCGCCATTCCACCAGGCGACCAGGAACGCGGTTCGCTCGTCAGCGAGGCCTATCAGGCAATGACGCGCCTGGTGGCGGCGCTGGTCGACACCGAGGCGCTCCCCGCGGAAGACGTCTGCGAGCTCCCGGTGGAGCTGCTCTTCACCGAAGGGTCGAACCGCGAGCCCATCCTCAACTGGACGCCCGAGTGGCAGCGGCTACACGACGTCTGGGCCGACCTTCCGCTGGCCCGGCTGCGGCCCCACCTGGAGCTCTTCGAGTTCCTCTCCGGCCGCGGCGCCCGCCCGCAGGCCTACCTGGACTGGTACGAGAAGATTCATCGCAGCCGGGGACTGGAGCCGCCGCTCTCGGCAGAGCAGCTCCTCAGCCGGCGCTTCACCGAATTCCGAAAGATGGAAAGGGCGATCACCTCGTGGGAGAGCTTCTTTCATCAGTTCCCGGTGACCGTCTCGTTCAACCCGCGGGGGTACTTCAACATCGCCGACGGTCATCACCGCGCCGCCTTTCTGTTCGCCCGCGGCTGGCGCACGGTGCCCTGCCGGCTGCCCCGCCACCAGCTCGGCGCGTGGAAGAACCCCCAGCTGCGAGAAGAGCTCCAGGCCGAGCTCTTCTCGTCGGGCGAGCAGAGGCTGCTCTACACCCCGGTGCTGCTCGACGGCTTTCGTCAGCTGGAGAGCGAGCGAGACGGCCTGGCCCCCTCGCGGCTGGACGTCATCTTGCGCTACCTGGGCCCGCGCCGGCTGCGGGGCGTCAGGGTCCTCGACATCGGCTGCAACATCGGGTTCTACGCCAGGCACTTCGTTCGAGAGGGGGCCGAGGTCACCGGCGTCGAGCCCGACGCGGCACACGCCCGGCTGGCGCGCCTGCTCAACGCCTCGTGGGGGGTGTCCTTCGACCTGCTCGAGGAGCCGTTCCAGGACGCTTCGTTGGAGCCGCACGCGGTGGGGCTGGCCTTGACCGTCCTCTACCACTTCGGCGCCGACCGGGCGCTGCGGGACAAGTTCCTGCGCAACCTCGATCGGTCGGTGACCGACATGCTCTTCTGGGAGTCCGGGCCGCACCCCGAGCAGGAGAAGGAGTGGATTCTCTCGTCGACCCACTTCTCGACCTACGAGCGCCTGGCACAGACGTACGGAACGGGCAAGGTGCGCGAGCTGGGCGTCTTCACGCGCGGCTGATCAACGCCGCGACACCCTCCTCCTGACAGGGCCCTGACGAAGTGTGACAACACCAAGGGGACAGCTGGATTGTCCATGCTCCACCTGTAGTGGACTGTTCTCCACACCCATGTGGCCAAACGACGTCGTGGCTGCGTGTGTGAGAGACAAAAGCTCAGTGACATCCAACTGTTGCTGGTCCTGGTCCGGCCCTGCTCGATGGGACAATATGTGCAGTGCTCAAGCGCATGGCTCACCGGGGATTGCTCCTAGCCAGCCTTCTCGCGCTGCCGCTGCTCAGCGGATGCGAGGGACTCACCACCATGCTGGTGGGCGGTCCTGACACTTCGCCCGACGCGCTGGATCCGTCGCAAGCCGGGAACAAGCAGTGGGGGCCGGAGCTCCCCAGCCCGTCGTCGCGCACGCCGCGCCTCTCGCACGCCGAGTACCGAAACACGCTGTCGGACTTGCTCAAGCTGCCGCTCCAGCAAATTTCGCAGCTCACCTCGTTCCTCATCGGCGACCCGCAGACGAGCCTGTTCGCCAACAGCGGCGAGCTCACGGTGACGAGCCCGCTGTGGCAGGACTACCAGCGCGTCGCCGAAGAGCTCTCCAGCATCGCGGTGCCCGACACGGCAGCGCTCGCCAAGCTCGCCGGCGGTTCCGCGTCGACCGGCAAGGCCTTCATCGAGGGCTTCGGCCGCCGCGCGTACCGCCGACCGCTCACCGCCGCCGAGGTCTCCGCCTTTGAGCAGCTCTTTGCTCAGGGCCCTCAGCTCATTCCCGGCACGCCCGCGCTCGTCGCCGGCGCGCGCCTGGTGGTCGAGGCGGTGCTGCAATCGCCTCACTTCCTCTACCGCGTCGAGTCGTCGACGCAAGCAGACGGCAGCACCGTCCCCTTGAGCGGGTACGAGCTCGCCTCGCGCCTCTCGTACGGGCTGTGGCAGACCATGCCGGACGACGCGCTGTTCGCGGCCGCCGAATCGGGCGACTTGCTCCGCGGCGAAGGCCTCGGCACCCAAGTCGACCGGCTCCTCTCCGACCCGCGCGCCCGCGCCACCGTCGCGCACTTCCACGCGCTGCTCCTCGACTCGGCGAAGTACACCGACCTGAGCCGCTCGACGAACCTCTTCCCCGAGTGGAACAACGCGCTGCGCGTCTCGATGGCCGAGGAGCAGAAGCGCTTCATCGAGCACGTGATCTTCGAGGAGAAGGCCGGCCTCAAGGCGCTGTTCACGGCGCAGTACTCGTTCGTCGATTCGCACCTCGCGGCCGTCTACAAGGTACAGGCGCCGAACGCGGGC
Source organism: uncultured Myxococcaceae bacterium (assembly GCA_964511185.1). Classification (GTDB taxonomy): domain Bacteria; phylum Myxococcota; class Myxococcia; order Myxococcales; family Myxococcaceae; genus CAZEDU01. The sequence goes on from CAZEDU010000009.1 coordinate 7,257, forward strand.
TTCGTGAAGGTCGCCTTCCCCGACGGCCGCCGCGCCGGCTTGCTCACGCAGATCGGCTTTCTCACCGCGAACGCCAGCTCCACCCAGTCCGACCCGATTCACCGCGGCGTGTTCGTCAACGCCCGCATGCTCTGCCGCAACCTGCCGCCGCCGCCCAACGACGTCCCGCCGCTCCCCGCCGAGGATCCGAACGTCAAGCGCACCATGCGCCAGCGGGTCGACCTGTTCACCGGCCCCGGCACCTGCGGCGCGTCGTGCCACGGCGAGGTGATCAACCCGGCGGGCTTCGCGTTCGAAAGCTACGACGCGCTCGGCCGCTGGCGCGACCTGGACAACACCTTGCCGGTCGACGCGTCGGGCTCGTTCAACTTCGGCTCCGAGAAGAAGAGCTTCAACGGCGCGGTCGAGTTCTCGGCGGCGATGGCGGAGCAGGGCGGGGCGCACCATTGCTACGCCGGCAACTGGCTCGAGTTCCTCTACGGCCGGTCGATGACTGTGTCCGACCAGGCGTTGATCGGCCGCGTGGCCGACGGCTCGCAGCAGAGCACACTGACGATTCGCGACCTGGTGCGGGAGCTGGTGTTGAGCCCCTCTTTCCGCACGCGGCCGCTCTAAGGGAGGCACCCGCGATGAAGCTTCGTCGAAGAACAGTCCTCCGCGCGTTGGGCGCCACCTTGCCGCTGCCGTTCTTGGAGTCGTTCATCCCCAAGCAGGCCTTCGCGCAGGCCGCGCAGCAGCACCGCTTCGCCGTGTTCGTGCGCGCGGGCAACGGCATCATTCAGCAGGGCAGCGAGCTGGGCGAGCGCTTCTGGCCCGCGGCGACCGGATCGATCAGCACCGCGTCGCTCTCCGCCGAGACCACGCGCGCCACCAGCGAGCTCGCGGCCTACGCGGGGAAGCTGAACCTGGTGAAGAACGTGCGGCTGCCGTTCGCGCGCAACTCGTGCGGCCACGCCGAGGCGCTCCCGCAGGTGCTCACCGCCGCGCCGCACACCGGCGGCGCAGGCAACGACCCCAAGGCGCTCGGCAAGTCCGCCGACTGGGCGATCGCCGAGGCGCTCAACGCGCCGGGCACGCCGCCGCTGACGTACATGGCGGGGCCGAACTCGAGCTACATCATCGAGGGGCTCTCGTGGAGCGCGTCGCAGCAGCGCACGCCGGCCGAGCGCTCGCCGCTCAACAGCTACATGCGCATGACCGGCGTCGCGAGCATGCCGCCCGAGACGCAGCAGCTCATCGCGACGCGCCGCAAGAGCGTCAACGACCTGGTGCGCGGCGAGATGCAGGCGCTCATGTCGTCGAGCGCGCTGTCGTCGAACGACAAGGCGCGGCTCAAGACGCACTTCGAGTCGGTGCGCGACCTGGAAGTGAAGCTGACCTGCGACATGCCGGCCGACCGGATCACCGCCCTCAACGCCATCAGCAACCCGCAGGCGAACGACGTGCGGCCCGAGGTGGTGCGCCGCTTCATGGACGTCATCGCGTGGGCGTTCAGCTGCGGCATCAACCACGCCGCGACCATTCAGGTCGGCGAGGGGAATGATCAGACCCAGTACGTGATCAACGGCACCAAGCTGCCGCGCTTCCACTGGATCTCCCACCGGATCAATTCGGACGGCTCGAGCGGCGAGGCGATCCCCAACGCCCCCGACCTGCACCATCAAATCGACCGCCTGCACCTGCAGATGTTTCGCTATTTGCTGGACAGGCTGTCGGCCTACCCGTCCGCGACGAGCGGCACGTTGCTCGACGACACGGTGGCGGTGTGGACCAACGATTTGGGCAGCGGCCCGCCGCACTCGGCCGACAACACGCCGTGGGTCCTCGCCGGCTCCGCGGGCGGCGCGCTGAAGACCGGCCAGTGCATCGACCACGGCAAGAAGAACAACAACCTGTTGCTCAACACGATTCTGTCCGCGGTGGGGCTGCGCAAGAGCGACGGCGGCCTCATCGACAACTTCGGCGACGCGGGCTTGGCCAAGGGCGTGATTCCCGCGCTGTTGGCCTGATCCTCCCCGAAAGCGCTCTGCCCTGATTTACGGCGCCCCGCCGTTCGGTATGCTGGCGGCGGGTTCTCGCTGTCTTTGGGGGGAGTGCGATGAAGAACGGCCTTCGTGTAGGGCTTGCTTTGTGTTTTGCCGCCGCGGCTTTGGCCTGCGGTCGCGGCGCGGATGAAGACGCGGAAGAGATCGGCCAGCTCGTCGGCGACGTGCTCTCGAGCTTCGACGAGGCGAGCCAGGGCGGCGCGTTCGCCGCGCTCGAGCGCCCCATGCGACCGACCGACTCGCTCTTCGCGCCGAGCTGGGGCGACCGAATCTGGTCCGCCGTGCTTCCCGAGGCGCACGCAGCGGCCTGCGCGACCGTGACCTTCGGCGCCTGCAGCGGCGGACAGCGCAAGAAAGACTTCGGCGATTGCAGCTTCGGCACCGCGACGCTCAAGGGCTCGGTGACGCTCAACTTCTCGGACATCGTCGACTGCACGATGAACGACGTGAACGAGTCGATCACCCGGGTGGCCGACTTCACGCTCACCGGCCGGCGGGGCGCGACCATCACCGTCAACTCCAACGGCGGCGGCCAGAAGGTCACCCGCACCCTCGCCGGCTATACCTATCAAGTGCTCGGCATGCAGCGCGTCGGCGCCACCGCGAACGACAAGAAGCTCTTCGACGTCTCCACCAAGACCTTGCAGGACATCGTGGTCACCGGCAGGTCGCGGTCCGATCGCGTGATGAGCGGCGGGCAGCTCGAGGTGACGCACAACCTGCGAGACTTCATCACGCTGCTCGAGCCGAAGGACCTGGCCTGGACGCCGACCTGCAACTGCCCCACCTCGGGCCAGGTGAGCGGGGCTTTCAGCGGAGCCATCATCGGCAGCTTCAACATGACGATGACCGGCTGCGGCACCGCCACCGTGACCGTCAACGACGACAGCCGCGACGTCACGCTGGACCGCTGCGCGGGGAGCTAAAGCCGCTACATCAACAGGCCGAGCGAGCCCTCGAGCCAGACCTGAACGTCCTTGGCGGTCTGGCCCATGCCGTGGTCGAGCGTGTAGTGCACGAGCTCGCCGGCGAGCTCACCGGCGGACCGGTAGCGCGACTTCGCATCGGGGCTCAGCGCCCGCTGGACGATCTGCCCGAGCCGCTTGTCGACGAAGTCGGGCAAGGACACCTTCGACGAGCGGATCAGCTGCATCACCTTGTTCTGGTTCGTCTCTTCGCGCGCGAACGGGTGATAGCCGACCACCAGCTCGTGCAGCATCAGCCCCACCGCGTACAGGTCGGAGGCCGGCGTGAGCGACTCGCCCCGGGTCTGCTCGGGCGACAGGTAGTGCAGCTTGCCGGCCGCCACGTGGTCGCCCGGGCCGATGTTGGCGCGCTTGCTCTTCGCCACGCCGAAGTCGCCGAGCTTGACCTCGCCCGTGCCGGAGAAGAAGACGTTGGCCGGGTTGACGTCGCCGTGAATCAACCCCAGCGGCGTGCCGGTGCGCGTCTTGGCTTGGTGGAAGTACGCCAGGCCCTTGAGCACCTCGATGACGATGTGCAGCCCCATCGCGAGCGGCAGCTCCTGCTCTTCGCGCCGGTGCACCTCCATCACCTCGCGCAGATCGCCGCCGATGAGGAACTCCATCGCGATGAAGCGGCGGCCGAACGCCTGCCCAATCTCCAGCCGCTGCACCAGGTTGGGGTGCTCGAGCAGCCCCATCAGGTCGGCCTCGTCGGCGAACGCCTCTTCGGTCACCGAGTCGCGCATCAGCTTGAGCGCGACGTTGATCTGATCGCCCCGCTCGTCGACCGTCTCCGCGAGGTACACCTCGGCCATGCCCCCCGCACCCAGCCGCGAGCGGACCAGGTACCGACCAAAGCGCCGCGATGGGACTTCGATGACCTTGCCGGTCTCCACGCGGGGGTGAGTCTACGCCGGTTCGCGCTCCGCCGTTTCTGGGGTTTAAGGCGCGGTGAAGTGCCGCTCCAGCTCCCAAGCCACGTGCTTGTAGCCGCTCTTCTTGAAGAGCTCGGCCGCGCTGGGGTCGTCCGACGGCAGCGACAGGTGCACCACCTCGCAGCCGCGCGAACGTAGGTAAGCCTCGCACTCCTTGAGCAGCCTCAAGCCGATGCCCTGCTCCTGGTGCTCCGGCGCGACCGAGATGTGGAAGATGTGGCCGAACTTGAGCCCCGACATCGGGTGCTCGCCGCGCTGCCGCGCGATGGCGCAGCCGACCACCTCGCCGTCCAGGTCGGCGATCATCATGCCCTCGGGCTCGTCGTCGAGCGTGCGCTCCACCGCGCGGCGGAACGTCGCCATCCAGCCTTTGCGGCCTGCCCAACGCTTGAGGTGCTCGCTCTCGATCTTCTCGAGCGTCGGCAGGTCGGACACTTTGAGTCGTCGAACGAGGAGCGGCATTCTGCGGACCAGCCTACTGGAAAAGGGACCGCCGTCGTGACCGTGGACGAGCTCAAAGCGCATATCGAACAGGCCAGGGGCAGCTCGGGCCGCGAGCGCGCGCGGCGGGCGGGGGAGCTCGCGGCCGCGCTGAAGCGGCTCCAAGGCGCGCCGCGCGAGATCGCCGACTGCTTGGGGGAGCAGCTCGAGCGGCGAAGCTTCGACGGGCTCGTCGACGAAGGGGGAAGGAGCGTGCGCCGGGCCGCGGTGGAGGCGTTGCTCGCGCTGGGGTACCCGTTCGCGCTCGAGGTGCGGCCTGAGGATTGGGCCGACTACCGGGGTGGGGCGTCGAATCGGTGGGAACGCGCTGGGAACGTCGCGCTCGGGGTGGCGCTCGTCGTGTCCGTGTCGGGGTTGGCCGCGCTGGGGTTCGAGCCGCTGCTCGCCGCCGCCGCCGCCGGAGCGGGCGCGGTGAACCTCTGGGCCCACCGCCGCCGGCTGTTCCGCCGATCGCGCTGAGCGCCTGTCACCCCTGCCACATCGGTCAGCGAGCTCTCCCACGCGGCGAACACCGCGAGCGTCTCGGCATGGTGCAGCCCGGATGCGGTCGGGCGTCGCGTCAGTGCTTGCGCACCGACGGTCAAAGGCACCTCCGCCAGATGAGAGGTCGACAGAGATGTCAGCCCAATGGACTAGTGTCTGAGCGTCGGTATACTAGACGTACGTTCAGGTGACGCCCGAGGTGGGCGGCCGAGTCACAGGAGAGTGAGATGGCGGTGAATCCAGAGAAAGAGAAGGCGATTGAGCTGGCGATGAGCGCGGTGGAGCGCCAGTTCGGCAAAGGCTCGATCATGCGGTTGGGGAAAGACGAGCCCCTCATCCGCGACGTTCAGGTCATTTCGACCGGCTCCATTTCGCTCGACATCGCGCTGGGCGTGGGCGGCGTGCCGAAGGGCCGCATCGTCGAGATTTACGGGCCGGAGTCGTCCGGTAAGACGACCTTGTGCCTCCACATCGTCGCCGAAGCCCAGAAGAAGGGCGGGGTGTGCGGCTACATCGACGCCGAGCACGCGATGGACGTCGGCTATGCGCGCAAGCTGGGCGTGCGCACCGACGACCTGCTCCTGTCGCAACCCGACACCGGCGAGCAGGCGCTCGAGATCGCCGAGATGCTCGTTCGCTCCGGCGCCATCGACGTGCTGGTCATCGACTCGGTCGCCGCGCTCGTCCCCAAGGCCGAGCTCGAGGGCGAGATGGGCGACGCGCACATGGGCGTGCAGGCCCGCTTGATGAGCCAGGCCTTGCGCAAGCTCACCGGCACCATCTCGAAGAGCCAGACCTGCGTCATCTTCATCAACCAGATTCGCCAGAAGATCGGCGTGATGTTCGGCAACCCCGAGACGACCACCGGCGGCAACGCGCTCAAGTTCTATGCGTCGCAGCGGCTCGACATCCGCCGCATCGGCGCCATCAAGAACGGCGAGGTCACCATCGGCAACCGCACCCGCGTCAAGGTGGTGAAGAACAAGGTCGCGCCGCCTTTCAAAGAGGTGGAGTTCGACCTGATGTTCGGCTCGGGAATCTCGCGCGAGGGCGACCTCATCGACCTGGCCGCGGCCGAGAACATCGTCGACAAGAGCGGCGCCTGGTACGGCTTCAACGGCGAGCGCATCGGCCAGGGCCGCGAGAACGCCAAGGAGTTCCTCAAGGAGCACCCCGAGGTGATGAAGGAGATTGAGGCCAAGGTGCTCGAGAAGTACGGCGTGGGCCAAAAGCCGACGCTCCAGGCGGTGCCCGACGCGGAGCCGGTCGAGGACAAGCGCCGCGCCAAGGCCGCCGGCAAGTAACCGCCGGCTCCGAAGCTGGTATGGAGCTCCCCTCGCAAAAGGATGTGGGGAGCTCCATGCGAACTTTTCTTTCCTGTTCGTTTCTCGCCCTCGCGGCTTGCGTCCCCGTCTCGCTGGACGATGGTGCGCCGCGCCCCGACGGCGGTGAAGACACGCCTCTGCCCCCCGGCGCGGGCTGCTTGGCGGCTTCGCTCCTCGAGCCCTTGGGTCGACCGCACCTGGTCATCGGCGCGTCGATGAGCGACGCGGTCGCGGGCGCGGCGCCCTTCGGGCTTCGCTACGAGTACCTGGCGGGCGGCTTGTTCGATGGCGACGACGCCTGCGCCAGCTGCACCAGCGGCTGCACCTCGGCAGGCGCTTCGTGCGCGGGGGGCGGCTGTGGCTGGTGGGGGTGTTGGCAGGACACCAGCAAGCCTCCGGGCGACTACGTCCGCCGCTTCATCGGCCGGGCCGCGGACCAAGGGCAGCTCCCGATGGTGACCTACTATTTGCTGCTTCACGGGAGCGGCGTGGACGAAGGCGCGGACGAGGTCGCCGCCGTGGCCGACGCGGCGTTCATGCGGCGCTACTACGCCGACTTCCGCTTCTTCTTGAAGCAGCTGGGCGCCACGCCGACGCTGGTGCACTTGGAGCCCGACCTGTGGGGCTACGCGCAGCAGGAGAACGGCGACCCGGCGGAGCTCCCCGCCGCGGTGGCGAGCGCCAACCCGACCGACTGCGCGTCACAGCCGAACACCTTCGCCGGCTTTGGGCGCTGCCTGGTCGCCATGGTGCGCAAGTACGCGCCGCAGTCGAAGGTGGGCTTTCACGCCTCGGGCTGGGGGCCGGGCATCGACGCCTTGAGCAACAGCGACGACCTGGTCGACATCGCCGCCGAGGCGCGGGCGCTGGGGACGTTCCTGCTCGGGCTGGGGGCGGGGGAAGGGGACTTCGTGGGGGTCGAGGCGAGCGACCGCGACGCGGGCTACTACCAGTCCATCGGACGCGACACCTGGTGGGACGAGACCAACCAGGCGCTGCCGCACTTTCACCAGGCGTTCACCTGGGCCAAGGCGCTCGCCGAGCAGGTGAACCGGCCGCTGGTGTGGTGGCAGCTGCCCGTCGGGAACATGGGGCTGCCGAACGTCTCGGGGAAATGGAAGGACAACCGGGTGGAGTACTTCTTCTCGCACCTCTCGGAGGTGGTGGGCGCGCACGGGGCGGCGGTCGCCTTCGGCGCGGGCGCCCAGGGACAGACCACGCCCGAGACGGATGATGGATTTCTGGTCACGCGCGTGAAGCAGTACGCCGCCCAGCCCATCGCCTCGTGCGCGCCGTGAAGTTGGGGACTAAGTGCCCTGGCGCCGAATCTTGACCGCGAGGCGCCGCAGGTCTTCGTTCACCTTCACGAACTGCTGGCGGCCCTTCTCCTCGGCGATCTGCTTCTCCAGGTCGGCCAGCTTCCCTTGCGCTTTGGCCGCGGCTTCCTTGTTGTCGTGGATGAGCCAGTCGGTGGCCATGATGACCGCGATGCGGGTGTCGAGGTTCTCCTCGGTCAGCCGCGCGGCCAGCGCCTCGAGGTGCTCGGCCCGACCAGAGCGGCCCACCTCGTAGGCGGCGCGCTCGCGCACCCGCGCGTCGGGGTCGGTGAGCTTCTTCGCCCAGCACGCCGAGTCGGTCTTGCACTCCGCTCCGGCCTCCAGCGGCTTCGTCAGCGCCTGAATGTGCTCCACGTGTTTCTTCGCGAGCGCCGCCGGCTCCTTGCAGCCCATGTAGTCGGGGTTCTCCTGGCACTCGGCGGTGGTGAGCTTCTCTTCCTCGGCGGCCCACTTCTCGAAGGCTGGCTTCTCGCGCTCGTCGCCGAGCAGCGCGACTGCGCTCATCGCGCCTTCTCGCGCGTCCCACGAGCCCTGCGTCGCCGACTTGAGCAGCCCCGGAATCGCGTCGCGTGAGCCGATGCGGGCGAGCGCCCGGGTGTACTCGCCGCGCGCGGTGGCCTCTTCCTCGCCCAGCATCGCGGAGAGCGGCTTCACCGCCTCTTTGCTGCGCATGCGGCCCAACGCGTCGGCCATGCGCATGCGGACGAACAGCTTCACGTCCAGGTAGGGGTCGTCGTAGTTCAGTCGCTTGACCAGGTCCTTCTCGGAGCGGGGGTCGTGCAGGTCGCCCAGCACCTGCGCGGCCTTGGCCCACAGCGCCGCCTCCTTGACCTGCTTCTCGCGCGCCCAGGCGAGCAGCTCCTTGTCCTCGTTCTTCAAGACCGGGAGCACCGCGTCCGCGGCGGGCGAGCCCAGCTGGTACAGCGCGAACGACGACTCGACGTAGAACGAGATGCCCTGGCGCTCGCGGAACATCATCTTCACCAGCACCGGCACCGCCTTCGGGTCGCCGATGTGGCCGAGCGCCTCGATGGCCTTCTTGTTGATGAACGGCGAGATCGACTCGTCTCCCGCCAGCTCGATGAGCGCGGGCACGGCCTCCTTCGCGCGGAGCAGGCCGAGTGCGTTGATCGCCTCGACGCGGGTGAAGTTGTCCTTGAGCTTCACCATCTTGAGGAGCGTGGGGGTGGCCTGCGCTTGCCCCACCAGCCCCAGGCCGACGGCGATCTCCTTGTTGAGGCCGTTGCTCGCGCCGTCGCTCGGGGCCCACTCGATGGCCTCGGAGAGCGGCTCGACCGACGAAGGGTCCTTCAGCTCGTTCAAGATGCGAACGACGCTCGTCTTCACCTCGGCCCTCTTCTCGTCCCGGAGGTGCTTGTGGAGCAGCGGGAGGAAGCTGGGGTTGACCCGCTTCGACTCGCGCAGATCGTCGAGCAGCCGCAAGCGCTCCTTGCTGTTTCGCGCCCCGTCGAGCGCCTTACCCCAATACTCCGGCGTGGCCGGATCGCCCTTGCAACCCGACAGAGCGACCATCGAAAGTGCCAACGCCACCGAGCAGGTCCAAGCGGCCGAGCGCGTCATGCGTAACCCCCGAGTGCGGTGAGTGAAACAAGGCCCGCTCTTAACACACCTGTTGCGTTCGAAGGGCCCAAAGAAGGGCGTGGAAGGGCGCGCCAGCTCGCTCGCTTCGCAGTAATCTTCGGGCTCGTGAACACCACTGCCTCCGGCGCGCAGCCGAAGCTCACCCGCAAGAGCTACCTCATCGACCGCGGGTTTCAGCTCAAGTACACCGTTCTGCTCGTCGCCGCCGGCGCGCTGATCTGCGCTCTGTTCGGCGCGATGATGTACCTGGTTCACCTCGACTCGCAGCGCGGGCTCGTCGCCGAGCTCTCGCGGCTGACCCCGACCTTGTCGCCGGAGCTCGCGCTGCAGCTGCGCGAGTCGGAGGTGACGCTCGTCTCGCTCATCGTGGTGACCACGCTCTTGATGGCTTCGGCGCTCGGGCTGTTCGGCGTGCTCGTCACCCACCGGGTGGCCGGGCCGGTGTACGTGATGTCGCGCTACATCGGCACGCTCGCGCAGGGGCGGTTCCCCTTGATGCGGGGGCTGCGCCGCAACGACGAGCTCAAGTCATTCTTCGAGCGGTTCCAGTCCGCCGTCGAGACGCTCCGACAGCGCGAGCTGGAAGAGGTGAAGGAGTTGGAGGAGGCGCTCGCGGTGTTGAACCGCATCGCGGGCTCGGGCGACGGCGCGCAGGCGGTGGCCAAGCTCGAGAAGCTCACGGAGCAGAAGCGCGTCTCGGCCCAGCCGGTCGCTCCCGCGCCGCTCAAGAACTGAGCGAGGGTGGCGAGGTCCGAGGTCGACTCGGATGTCTTTTGCGGAATGGCGCTTGGGAAATCCGGGGACAGTCCCCGTTGGGGACGGTCCCCCCCAACAGCGAGCTAGCTGGGTTACCGCGCCGCTTGGGCGCGCTCTTCGTCGGCGATGACGCGGAAGCCCGCGCACGCGCCGAGCACGGCGAACGCTTTCCGGAAGGGGTGGTTGGGGCTCATTCGGTCGGCGACAGGCGCGAGCTTTCCGAGCATCAGCGACTGCACCGCGGGGCGAAGCTTTGCGAAGTCGGTGACGATCGCCTTCTCTCGGGCGGGGGTGAGCGTCGCGGTCTTCCGGCGCAGCGGGCCCAGGTTCTTCAGGATGCGCCCTTGCAGCGCCAGCTCGGCGCGGGTGGGGCGGGTGTCGTTGGTGCGCGTCGGGAGGACACAGACCGGCGCGTAGCGGCGACCTGGAATTCGGTTGGTTCCCATCATGGACCTCTTTCGTGGAGCGACTTCACATCCAGAACTTCGGGGAGACGAACTTGAGGAATTGCCCCTTGAGGCGCGCCACCGTGCGTGCGACCGCGCGGGCCACGTCCTGCTTCGACTTGGGCTTCGACTTCATGATCACCGGGTGCGGGGCGCGGGGGGTGAAGCGCGGGAGCGCGTAGAACGCCGCCCCGGACTGGTAGCGCGCGTGGCGGCCGTTGTTCACCACCGTCAGCATTTGGTTCAGCACGTTGCGGTAGTTCTCTTGCGTCACCGCGCCGTAGCGAAACCCGTTGCCCTTCAGGAAGACGCCGACCGCGGTGATGGCGGCCGCGTTGATGCCGGGGGTGTAGCGGTCGAGCATCGAGGCGGTCTGCTCGATGCGCCACTCGGCCTTGCCCTTCACCACGTCGTCTCCGAAGCGGCGGGCTCGCTCGCCGTACACCGCGCGCTGGGTAATGCTCTTGCCGTCTGGGTAGACCTCGAGCGCGAGGCTGCGGGCGTGCAGGCGCGCGGTGTTGAGGAAGGGCCGGTACTTCGCGGCGATGTCGGGGCGGGGCGGGGTGCCGAGCCGCAGCCAGAAGACGAGCCTTTGGTCCATCCCTTTGCGACGCGCGAGCACGTGCATCATCATGCGCAGCCGCTTGAGCAGCTCGGGCTTGATGTTGTGGCGCAGCTCATCGATGTGCACGTAGTCGAACTTCTCGTTCTCGATGATGTCGCGCACCAGCGCCGCGCCGTGGCGCACCGCCGTCTTCGCGTCGCCCTTGAGCAGGGTCTTCTCCAGCATCGCGACGGGCAGGCGGGCGGCGTAGCGAATCGGCAGTCCTTTGCGGAGCGCGGCGTTCTCCGGGGCGCGCGGGTCGAACGGCGGGGCGCCGCCCTTCTTGAGCTGGACGCGCTTGTTGAGCTGGGTGGGCCGGCCGACGTTCGAGGCGAAGATGATCTCCCCGCGCTTGCGGTCGCGCGCGAGCCGCTGCATCGCGGCCCGGTCGATGTCGCCGTTCGCCTTGCGCGGAAAGCCGTAATAGAGGGCGGCCTGGCGCTGCGCGCCGGGCGCGGCGGTGGGCGAGCTGGCCCGGAGCGCGCGCACCAGGTTGTTGGCGATGCCGGCCGCCGGTTCGCCGGTCAGCATCATCGCCCGGAGCGCCGCGTTGAGCTCGCCGGGGACCACCAGCACGCGGCCCGGGTTCTTCGCGCGGTCGCGGTCGTAGTCGAGGCGTATCTCTCGGGCGAGCACCTGGCCGACCTGCCGCGGCGTGAGCACGCCCTGGCGGATGAGCTGTTTCGCGCGGCGAAGCAGCGCGCGCGCCGCGGCCGGGTTGTGCCCGCGCAAGGCTCGAGCCGCACCCGCCTTGAGCCGCTTGATTTCGACCCGGGTCCGCGGACCGCCGGAGAGGAACCGCTCGAGCTGTCGTTCGAAGGCGCGGAGCCGTGGGTCGATGCGCTTGCCCATGCGTGAAGTGACTGTAGCGTGACCGCCGCGAACGGACCGAAAATGGCGGCTGTTCGATGAATCCGTCGAGTGACGTGGGTGTGGGCGTGCGGGTTACCGGGCGCTCTTTCCAAGGTGCTCCCAATTGGGTGGACAAAAGGGTCGGAAAGTCCCGGCGCGCTTCACTCCAAGAGAAACCAGCAACGCCTTTGCCAGAGTGAATCCGGATCAGACGCAAAAAATAGACGCACAATCAGTCTAGGTTTCCGACGCAAAAGTCGTAAACGAAAAAAGGCCCTCTGAAAAAGGCACCGGGGGGTAGGGCTTCCCGCGCGACCGTCAGATCCACTGCCTACCGTGGTGCGGCCGAGCCTTGGCAAAGCACGACGCATCGGAGCACCCGAGGTCGTGCAACGAAGCCAGCCCCCGCTTCCAGGCCGCCTCTCGTCGCCATCGATTCGAGCGCAGTCGGCGGTAGCCAAGGCGACGGTGCCGCGCCATAACTCGCCGCCGTGAGCCGCCCGCGCATCGTGTTCATGGGAACGCCCGAGTTCGCCGTCCCGTCGCTTCTCGCGTGCCTCGACGTGGGCGAGGTGGTCGGGGTCGTCACCCAGCCGGACAAGCCGCGCGGGCGTGGGCAAGCCGTCAGCCAATCTCCCGTGAAGACCGCGGCGCTCGAGCGGGGCCTGCACGTCCTGCAGCCCGTCAAAATCAAAGGCACCGACTTCGCGCAGGGGCTCGGCGCGCTTCGGCCGGACGTCGCGGTCGTCACCGCGTACGGCAAAATTCTCCCGCCCGATGTGCTCGCCGTGCCGAAGAAAGGCTGCGTCAACGTACACGCGTCGCTGTTGCCGCGCTTCCGCGGCGCCGCGCCCATTCAATGGGCCATCGCCTCGGGCGACGCGCGCACCGGCGTGTGCCTGATGCAGATGGACGCCGGCATGGACACCGGGCCGGTGTTCGCCTGCGAAGAAGAGGCGATTCGCCCCGACGACACCTCGCAGTCGCTGTACGCTCGGCTGGCCGAGCTGGGCGCGCGGGTGCTTCGGCGCGAGCTGCCGCGCGTGCTGGCCGGCGAGCTCGCACCCAAGCCGCAGCCCAGCGAAGGCGTGGTGATGGCGCCGATGATCCGCAAGGAAGACGGACAGCTCGACTTCACGCGGTCCGCCGCCGAGCTGGAGCGGCGCATGCGCGCGTTCTATCCCTGGCCTGGGGCGTACACGACGTTTCAAGGGACGCGGCTCTCCGTCACGCGCGCCGCGGTGCTGCAGGGCCAGGGCGCTCCGGGCGAGGTGCTCGCGGCGTCGCCGCAGGGCATCGAGGTCGCCTGCGGTGAGGGCTCTTTGCGACTCGAGGCGCTCAAGCCGGAAGGCAAGCGCGAGATGACCGCGGCCGAGTTCCTGGCCGGCCGCAAGGTCGCGGTGGGCTCGCGACCCTTTGGAGGGAACGCATGAGACTTTTGGTGCTGCACGGGCCGAACTTCAATCTGCTGGGCGAGCGTCCTGGCGCGCCCAAGGGCTCCTCGCTCGAAGACCTGAACACGCTGATCCGCACCAAGGCCTCGGCCTTCGGCGCCGAGGTGCGCATCTACCAGTCGAACCACGAAGGCGAGCTGGTCGACGCGTTGCACGCCGAGCGCCGTTGGGCCGACGCGGTGGTGGTGAGCCCGGGGGCGCTGGCGCCCGTCGCGTACGCGCTCGCCGAAGCCATCGACCTCATCGGCACGCCGACCTACGAGGTCTACCTCGAGACACCGAAGAAGAGCCCGGCGTCGGCGCTCGCGAAGGCCGTCGACGCGCGCGTGTTGGGCAAAGGGTTCGAAGGCTTCTCGATCGCGATCGCCAAGCTCTGCGAGCCGAAGAAGGCGAAGAAGACCCTGGGAAAGCCGGCGAAGCCGTCGCGCGCCGAGAGCAAGGCCGCGGCGCCCGCGCCGACGAAGACCTTGGGCCGCACCGCGCCCAAGCCGCCCGCACCGCGCGGCCTCACCCGCGCGCAGGTGCGGCAGAAGATCGCCGAGCGGCTGTCGGGCAAGCTGTCGCCCGCGGCGCTCGCGACGTGGGCGCGCACGCAGTGGCTCGAGGTGCAGCGCGGCGCGCCGGCGGAGAGCGGGCAGCGGGAGCTGCTCGAGGACTCGCTGCAGACGCTCACCCTGTCGGCGCTCCCGGCCTCCCGCTTGAATGAAGATCAGCTCATCGAGCTGATGACGCAGCTGGAAGAATGAGCTCGGCGCGGGCGGTGGCCATCGGCGTGTTGTCCAGGGTCGAGGCGACGCAGGCCTACCTGAACGTCACGCTCGATCATCAGCTCAAGGCGAGCGCGCTGAAGGACCCGCGCGACGCGGGGCTGGTGACCGAGCTGTGCTACGGCGTGATGCGACGAAAGCGCCTGCTCGACGCGGCCATCGCGCAGCACTCCGACCGCAAGCTCGACAAGCTCGAAGACCGCGTGCTCTGCGCGCTCGAGCTCGGCGCGTACCAGCTCTTCTTCACGCGGACCCCGCGCCACGCCGCGGTGGCCGCCACGGTCGAAGCGCTCAAGGAGCTGAAGCTCTCGCGCGCCGCCGGCTTCGTGAACGCGGTGCTGCGCAAGCTCTCGGGCCTCGAGGCCTTGCCGCTGCCGCCGCCGGAGCCGTGGGCCGAGCACGTCGCGCTGCGCGAGAGCCACCCGCGGTGGCTGGTGGAGCGCTGGGAGCGGCAGCTGGGCCGCGCGCGCGCCGAGGAGGTGCTCGCCGCGAACAACCAGCCCGCCCCGGTGGTGGTGCGGGTGAACCGCTCGAAGCGCACGCGCGAGGCGCTGCTCGGCGAGCTCGCCGAAGCCGGCGTCGAGGCAGAGCCGACGGGCCTCTCGCCGGTCGGCATTCGCCTGCTCTCACCCGGTCCGCTGGAGTCGCTCTACGGCTACGCCGAGGGGCTGTGGCAGGTGCAGGACGAGGCCGCGCAGCTGGTGGGGGTGTACGCCGACTTGCCCGACGGCGCGCGCGTGCTCGACCTGTGCGCCGCGCCCGGCGGCAAGACGTGCCACCTGGCCGAGCGGCTCGAGGTGCTCGCGCTCGACCTGCACGCGCACAAGCTTCCGAAGATTCAGGCCGAGGCGAAGCGGCTCGGCGTCGACGCGCGGGTGACGACCCAGGCGCAGGACGCGAGCGAGCCTTTGCCGGAGGCGTGGGGCGAGTTCCACGCGGTGCTGGTCGACGCGCCGTGCTCGGGGCTGGGCACGCTGCGGCGTCACCCCGAGCTGCGCTACCGGCGCAAGGAGGAGGACATCGCGCGGCTCGCGTCGCTGCAGCGACGCATTCTCGAGCACGCCCAAGCGGTGGTCGCGCCCGGCGGGTTGCTCGTCTACGCGGTGTGCAGCACCGAGCCGCAGGAGGGCGCGGACCAGGTCGAGATGTTCCTGCGCTCGCATCCGGACTTCACCGCCGAGCCGCCGGTGCTGTCGCCGGAGGTGAAGCTCCCCAGCCACCAGGGGTACCTGCGCACCTTGCCCGGCCCGGAAGGGATGGACGGCTTCTTCGCCGCGCGGCTCCGACGGTTGAATTGAGGGCCAGCGTCAGCCCTCCCACTTCGCCGCTTTGAGCGCGTCGAGCACCGCGACCGATCCGCGGTCCAGGTACTTCCCCTTGCGCACCAGAATGCCGATCGGCCGCGTGTAGCTCCCATCGGCGAAGGGCTTGGCCACCAGCGTGCCGTGGCTCACCTCGTGCTGCACCGTGGCCGCGGGCAGCACCGCGACGCCCAGGCCCATCTCGACCGCGCGCTTGATGGTCTCGACGTTGTCCATCTCCATGACCGGCTGCAGCTCGAGGCCCTTCTCGCGGAAGAGCTTGTCGATGGCCTTGCGCGACGGCGCCTCGCGGTCGAACGCGATGAACGGGCACGCGGCCACCGCCGCGAGCGTCACCTTCGACTTGCTTGCGAGCGGATGATCCGGCGCGGACACCATCGCCAACCGGTCGTCGCGGAACGGCAGCACGTCGACGCCGGCGCGCGGCTGCGGGTAGGCCACCAGCCCAATCTCCGCCGCGCCCAGAATCACGTCGTCGTAGACCTGATCACTGCGGCGATACACCAGCCGCATGTTCACCTTCGGGTGGTGCTTGAGCAGGTACTTCTGAATGCCCTGCAGCTCGTGCAACCCGACCGAGTAGATGGTCGACACGGTGCAGGTGCCCTGCACCTCCTTCGACTGCTCGCGGATCTCCTGCTCGACCTCCGAGAAGCGCGTGAGGATCTCCTTGCACCCACGGAAGAGCCGCTCCCCCGCGGGCGTCGGCGTCACCTGCCGTGCGCTCCGCGACAACAGCTTCTGCTCGTACCGCGTCTCCAGCGCCCGAATCTGTTGGCTCACCGCCGACTGCGTCACGTGGTTCAACTGCGCGGCGCGCGAGAACGACCCGGTCTCGACGACGTCGCAGAACATCTTGAGCGATTCGAGTTGCATTAGAGGTCCTCCGCCAGAGCCGAAAATTTATTAGCGGGACGCATCTATTAGCGCAAGTGAATGGGTCCTATTTCAGTATGAGGTATGCTGCCAGGCGTGGGAGGGGCCCGCGCCTGGCTACGCGAGCAAGGCGGCGACGGTGGCCTCGACCAGCACCCCGTACAGCCGCTCGCCTTCCGCGCGCGTCGCCTGTGCGGGGGCGCCGAAGTAAGCGTCGGGGCCGCCGCACGCGTGGAACGTCTTGGCACCGGCCTTGATGCGGCCGGGCAGATCCACCTTCAGCTCCGGCAGGGCGGCGCGCGCGTCCTCGCGCACCAGCTCCGGCGCGGCGGCCAACACGAGCGAGGTCTCGTACAGGCCGGCGTGGCTGCCGCCGTGCATGAACTCGTCCCCCAGCTGCGGGCCGACGGGCCGGCGGCGGTGGTCGGGCGCGAGGATGGTCGCGCCGGTGGCCTCCGCGGCCTCTTTCACCGCTTGGTGCACCACCTGGAAGTGCGCCGGCTCGACGTGGTGGTTGATCACCCCGATGCGCCGAAAGCCGTGCCGCGCGATGCCCGCCAGCACCTCGACGGCGCAGCGCCGCGCCACGTCGGCCGAGAGCCCCACCGTGCCGGCGAAGTCGGCGGCGAACTCGGTGAGGCTGTACGTCAGCGCCGGGAAGATGAGGCTCGGCCGTCCCTGGCGCGCAAGCCGCGCGCTCACCCGCCGGCACACCTCTTCGGCGATGACGACGTCGACGTTCAGCGGCAGGTGCGGACCGTGCGCCTCGGTCGAGCCGACCGGCAACAGCGCGATGGCGTCCTGCGCGCTCAGGGCCTTCACCTCGGGCCACGTGAGCTGGGCGGCGAAGAGCGGGGCGGTCATGGTCAACCTCGCAGCTGCGCCTTGAGCACCTTGCCGCGGTCGCTCTTGGGCAACGCCTCGACGAACTGCACCTGCCGCGGCGCCTTGAACGGCTCGAGCGCGTTCCGCACGTGCGCCTTGAGCTCCTCCGAGAGCGGCTCCGACGGGCTCTTGCCGTCTTGCAGCACGACGAACGCCTTCGGCTTCTCCAGCCCGTCTGAGTCCTTGAAGCCGATCACCGCCGCCTCGCGCACCGCGGGGTGGGAGAGCAGGACGTTCTCCACCTCGAGCGGCGAGAGCCACTTGCCGTTCACCTTCAGCATGTCGTCGCCGCGGCCGCAGAAATAAAAGTAGCCCTGCTCGTCCTGCCGGAACTTGTCCGCCGACACGCACCAGTCGCCGCGGAAGGTCTGCCTGCTCTTCTCGCGCTGCTGCCAGTACTCGAGCGCCATCGAGTCGCCGGAGATCCACAGGGTGCCGATCTCGCCGCGCGGCAGCTCGCGTCCCTCGTCGTCGCAGATCTTCGCCTGGTACCCCTCCACCACCCGCCCGAGCGAGCCGAGCTTCACGTCCCCCAGCCGGTTGGTGATGAAGATGTGGAACATCTCGGCCGACCCGATGCCGTCGAGAATTTCGACGCCGGTGCGGGCCTTCCACCGCTCGTACAGCTCCGCGGGCAACGCCTCGCCCGCGCTGACGCACACGCGCAGCGACGAGAAGTCCACGCCCTGGAGCTCCGGCGCGTTCACCATCGCGTTGATCGCGGTGGGCACCGAGGTCAAGAACGTCGGCCGGTGCTTCTGGATCAGCGAGAACAGGGTCTGCGGTGTCGGCTTGCCGGCGAACAGCACCGAGGCGGCGCCCGCCATCAGCGGAAAGAGCAGGTTGGTCCCGAGCGCGTAGCCGAACGCGAGCCTGGGGACCGACAGGCAGACGTCCTTCTCCGTGTAGCCGAGAATCGGCAGGCCGAAGGTGCGCGCGTTGAACACGAAGTCGCGCTGCTTGTGCACCGCGGCCTTGGGGAAGCCGGTCGAGCCCGAGGTGAACAGCCACACCGCGGGGTCGTCGCGGTGCGTCGGCGCGAACGAGGGGTCCGGCGTCGCCCGCTCGAGCGCGCGGTCGTACGACAGGTGCGCTCCCGGCTCGCCGCCCACCACCAGCACGTGCTTCAGGTGCGCGCAGCGGCTCCGCACCGCGTCGACCGCGGGCACCGTCGACGCGGCGACCACCAACACCTTCGCGCGCGTGTAGTTCAGGTAGTAGGCCACCTCGTCTTCGATCAGGTCGGGGCTGACGGCCGCCACCACGCCGCCCGCCTTCACCGCGCCGAACCAGGCCGAGGCGAACTGCGGAACGTCGGGCAGCATCAGCAGCACGCGCTGCTCGAGCTCGAGCCCCAGGCCCTTGTAGACGGCGGTGGCGCAGTCGGTCCGCTCGGCGAGCTGCCGGTAGCTCACGACTTCGTCTTCGAAGTACAGCGCCGGCGCGTCGCCTCGCCGCGCGGCCGTGTCGTAGAGAAACACCTTCGCCAGATTGAGCTGCTCGGGAAAGTCCATCGGCATCCTCACGTCTTACGCGGCGGCGCGCTTCCTCCAGCCGCGGAGCAACAGAAAACACGCCGCCGCGCCGAAGGCCAAGCCGATCGCCAACAGCAGCTGCCGCCGCGCCAGCTCGATGGCCGTGCTCTGCGCGAGCACGCACTCTTCGTTCGACAGCCCCGCACAGTCCACCCACTGCGACTTCATCGCCTGCCACAGCAGGTAGAGCGCGCCGAAGAACGCACCGCTCCCCAGCCCGAGCACGACGGCGTTGCGGAGGGAGGCGGGGGTGGCCATGAAGGGCGCGTACCCTATGAAACCGGACGGCTCGGCGGCAACCGCCGGGGGGCGATTGACCCGCGCGGGCCGCCCACGGGTTAATGGCCCCATGCCGCTTGGCACCTGGATGGTCTTGGCCGCGCTCTCGAGCGTCCCCACCGCGGACGCGGACCCGTTCGCCCCGTGGGTCGCGGAGCTGAAGGCCGAGGCGCGCAAGAAGGGGATCTCGGCGAAGACGCTCGAGGCGCTCGACGGCGTGCAGCCGATTCCTCAGGTGCTCGAGTTCGATCGCCGGCAGATCGAGTCGCGCCTGACCTTCGAGCAGTACCTGGCGCGGGTGGCCTCGCCCGAGCGCGTCGCGCGCGGACGTCAGGCGCTCGCCGAGCACGCCGCGCTCCTCACCGCCATCGAGCAGAAGTACGGCGTGCCTCCCCAGGTGGTGCTCGCGCTGTGGGGGGTCGAGACCTACTACGGGACGGTGACAGGCGACTTCTCCGTCATCGGCGCGCTCGCCACGCTCGCGTTCGATGGGCGCCGCTCGAGCTTCTTCCGCCAGGAGCTCCTCGCCGCGCTCACCATCGTCGACAAGCGGCACATCACCGCCGAGGAGATGAAGGGCTCGTGGGCCGGCGCGATGGGCCAGTGTCAGTTCATGCCGTCGACCTACCTGCAGTACGCGGTCGACTTCGACGGAGACGACCGCGCCGACATCTGGAAGACGCAGGCCGACGTCTTCGCCTCGTCCGCCCACTACCTCTCGAAGCTCAAGTGGAAGCGCGACCGGGGCTGGGGCTTTCAGGTCCAGGTGCCAGGCGGCCTGGACCCCAAGCACGTCGACCTGAAGACCGCGCACCCGCCGGCGCGCTGGGCCAAGCTCGGGCTCCGGCGCGCCGACGGCCAGCCGCTGGCGGCGTCGGGCGAGCCGCTCTCCCTGGTGCGGCCGGGCAAGAACGCCGGCCCCTATTACCTGGTGGGCGCGAACTTCAAGGTGCTCTTGCGCTGGAACCGCTCGCAGTACTTCGCCACCACGGTGGGCAGCCTCGCCGACGCCATCGCGCAGCCTGCCGACGTCGGCGCGCCGGTCCAGGCGCGCGGCGAGTAGCCGTCGTGTAGAAACGCCTCATGCGCATCCTCTACGGCGTCGTCGGCGAAGGCATGGGCCACGCCACCCGGTCCCGCGTCATCCTCGAGCGGCTGGTGAAGCACCACGAAGTGCACATCGTCGTCTCCGGCCGCGCGCGCGACTACCTCGCCAAGCGCTTCGAGAACGTGCACGGCATCTGGGGGTTGACCCTGAACTACGAGGGCAACTCGGTGAGCAAGTGGCAGACGGTGCTGCAGAACGTGAAGGGCGCCCTGTCGGGGTGGCCGCAGAACATCCGCACGTACCTGGAGCTGGTCGAGAAGTTCGAGCCCGACGTGGTGGTGAGCGACTTCGAGAGCTTCAGCTACCTGTTCGGCAAGAACCACTTCGTGCCGGTGATCAGCGTCGACAACATGCAGATCATCAACCGCTGCCAGCACGAGAGCGCGCTGCTCGCCGGGTACGAAGAGGCGTTCGAGATGACGCGCTCCATCGTCAAGTCGAAGCTGCCCGGCTGCTTCCACTACCTGGTCGCCACTTTCTTCCACCCGCCCGTGCGCAAGGAGCGCACCACGCTGGTGCCGTCGATTTTGCGGCCGGAGATCCTCTCGGCCCGACCCGAGCGCGGAGAGCACCTGCTCGTCTACCAGACCGCCACCACGCACCAGTCGCTGGTCGACGCGCTCCAGGCGAGCGGCGTTCCCTGCCGCATCTACGGCGTGAAGCGCGACCTCACCGCGGATCAGGTGGACGGCCCGCTCACCTTCCGCCCGTTCAGCGAGCAGGGCTTCATTGATGATCTGCGCACCGCGCGCGCCGTGCTCACCGGCGGCGGCTACACGCTGATGAGCGAGGCGGTGTCCCTGCACAAGCCGGTGCTCTCGGTGCCCATCGAAGGGCAGTTCGAGCAGGTGCTGAACGCGCTCTATCTGGAGAAGCTGGGCTACGGGCTGCACGCGAAGGCGGTCGACGGGCCGGTGCTCGGCCGCTTCCTGGAGCGCACGGGCGACTTCGAGCGCGCGCTCGAGGGCTACCAGCAGGACGGGAACGAGGCGCTGTTCAACGCGCTCGAGCAGCAGCTGGAGCGCGCGGTGACCTACAAGGGCCACTGGCGCGCGGCGCTCGAGGAGGAAGACGCGTAGGCGAAAAAAAGCCCGCCCCTTTGCGAGGAGCGGGCCTTGTGAACGTCGAAGCGCGGAAGGTCAGCGCGTGGGGTTGTGCTCGAAGCGCTGCGCCAGCCCGTCCAGCTCGCCGGCGAGGGAGGGGTGCGCGCCCTTGGCCGCGGCGATGAGCGCGGGCGTGCTCGGGGCGTCGACCACCATCAGCGCGTTGGACGCCGCCTGGCGGAGCTCGCCATCGAGCTGCACGAACGCGTGCATCAGCGCCTCGGCGCAGGCGGCGCGGATGGCCTGCTCTTCGGTGCGGTCGGCCAGCGTCGCCCAGGCCCAGGCGGAGCCCAGGTCCGACAGCGAGCGGATCAGCTGCGCCGCGAGCGCCGGGTCCTTCTCGACGCGCAGCTGCGCGGCGATCGCCTGCGCCGCCGGCAGCTGCCGCAGGTGGCCCAGGCCGGCGTACACCGCCACCCGGCGCTGCCCCTCCGCGCGGGTCAGCGCCAGGAGCTGCTCGCGCGCCGACGGCGTGTTGGTGGTGCCGAGCGCCACCGCGGCGGCGCGGTAGAGGGAAGCGTCGAGGTTGGGCTGCCGGAGCACCGTCGACCACAGCGGCTCGAGCGCGGGGTCGCCCACGCTGCCCGCCGCCTCGATGAGGCCGGCCCGCCACGCGCTCGACGCGCTGGCGTTCAGCCGCGCGCCGCCGGGCGTCTTGTAGACCAGCGCCTCGACCAGCGGCCAAACCGACTCGCGCGCGAGGATGCGCAGCGCCGGCGCCAACGGGGCGCGCTCACCGCGCTTGCGCGCGTCGAGCTGAGGCACCTGCGCGTAGAACCGGGCGAGCGACTCGAACGCCTGCGGGTTCTGCGCCCGCGCGGCTTGAATCCGCTCCGACAGCTGCGTGCGCAGCGTTGGGTCGAGCCGGGCCGCGTCGAGCACGGCCCCCTGCGCCAAGGCGACGTTCGCCACGAGTGCAAAGACCAAAGTCGAAATCGAGCTCACGTTTTTCATCGCCCACTCTCCCACCAGCGCGCCGTCGGAATCTGGCGAGCCGAGTTGGTGCCGCAGTGAACCTCGCCCGAGAGGCGGTGGTAGAGGTCCCAATCGTCCACCCAGCGCACTCCGACGCCGTAGGGCGCGAGCGCGTTCTCGAACTGCGTCTTGAAGATGTCCTTGCCGCCGATGATCGGACCGAACGGGTCGGGCGCGATCAGCTTCTGACCGTCGACCACCAGCGCGTTCACCGTGCCGGGCTGGTAGGCGATGAGGTAGCCCTGGTCGGACTCGAAGAGGAACGGAATGCGGACGATCTCGCCCTCGGTGAGCCCCGTCGCCTGCTTGATGATCGCCACCTGCGCGTTGATCGCCGCCGCCGCGGTCGCGCTCGCCTGCATGATCGCGGTGTCGGCCAGCACCTGACTGATGGTGCGGGTCGCCGAGACCAAGCGGGTGCCGTTCAAGTCGAAGACGTACTTCCCGGTGTGCAGCGTGACGTTGCCATTGCCGGCCGACTGCGCCTGCTGGAGCATGTTCCTCGCCAGCGTCGGGTCGCCCACCAGCATCACCCAGCCTCGTGGGCTGTTCGCCTTCACGAATGAAATGGTCTCGTCGACGTGGCTGACGATGAGCCACGAGGTGTCGACGTAGACGGCGGGCTGCATCGCCTGCGCTTCGACCATGCGCGTGAAGCGCTTGTCCGTGTAGAACGAGCTCACGCTGCCTCGGAGCACGCGCCCGAGCGGGTAGCTCTGGCCGTTGTGCGTGTACGGCGGAATCGTCTCGAGGTTGCCGAACGAGTTGAGCGATTGCATCTGCTGCGAGTGCGACTTGTCGAACTCCTGCACGCCGGCGACGTCTTTGCCGCGCAGCCGCGTGAAGACGACGCGGCCCGCTTGGCGCAGCGGGAAGGAAGCGCTTTGGGGGTTGTAGTAGTTCGCTGAGCGGTAGTTCACGCGGATGACCTTCTGCGCGCCGCTCGGGCCGGGCATCGACATGTAGCCGGTCTCGAAGAAGTCCTGCGTCCATTGGTCGATGTCGACCGGGATGTCGTCCCACGGGGCCGAGGAGCCCAGGCTGCTCGCCGCGGCCTTCACCGCGCTGCGGAAGGCGGTCGAGTCCGGGTTGCCCGAGACGGCGCTGACGAACAGCTGCTCCGACGGGAGCAGGTGGTGGAAGGTCATCACCGGCGAGACGCGCATGCGCGCCTGGTCGGTATAGGTGCCCGCCTTCACGTTGGCGCTGTTGTTCGGCACCGTGACGGTGAGCGTCAGGTCGACGTAGCCGTTCCACACCGAGGCGTCGCGGACGATGTCCTTGCCTTCGATGAGCAGATCGAGCCCGGACTTGAGCTCGGCCTCGGTGAGCGCCGCGCCCGGCGCGTACACCGCGTAGCTGGTGCCCACCTTCTTGAAGAACCGAACGCGCGCGGCCGCAGCGGCCGGAGCGACCTCGAGCTTCGCGGTGGTGCCGGGCACCGCCTGCGCCCAGGCGCGCACCTTCACCGGCGCCAGGTCGAGCAGGTCGTCGTTTCCGTTCACGATCTCGTCAGAGGCGTCGTGGCACGCGGCGAGCTGCGCGTCGGTGGTCGAATTCGTCCCGGGGCAGCGCTTGGTGTCGTCATCGATGTTCGCCAGGAACACCGCGCCCAACTGCGCGTTCCACGCCTTGCGGTCGAGCGCCGCGTCGGCCTCGTTCGCCACGCCGTCGCGGTTGGCGTCGACCAACAGCTTGATGTCGGGCACCGCGCCGTTCGGGTTGTTGTTGGTGTTCGGATCGGGATCCGGATCCGGGTTGTTTGGATCCGGGTCCGGCTCGTTCGGGTCCGGATCGGTGTTGTTCGGATCCGGGGTGTGGGTCGGCGGGTTGTTCGTGCCGTTCTGCTGATTCGACGGCTGCGTGGGCTGAGGGCCGCACGCCAGGCCGGCGCAGGCGACCGCGGCAGCCACCAGCAGCGCGGCGCGGGTCGAACGAAGTGGGTGCATTGAGAAGACTCCGATAAAGAGTGCCACGACGCGGGTCCGGCTTCCCTTCCGGGCCCCTCCACGTGCGGTGCACGCGCCACCTACCTGACCGCAGATCGGTCCACACGCGCAAGTCGCGCCATTCCCTTGAAACTGCCAAGAGACGCAATCTGTCCGAATTTTGGTCAGTGATTGCCCAGGAGTTGCCGGGAAATCACAACCCGCTGAACATCCGAGGCGCCTTCGTAGATGCGCAGCGCGCGGATGTCTCGATAGAGCCGCTCGAGCGGGTGGCCGCGGACGAGCGCGACCCCGCCGTGGACTTGGAGGCAGCGGTCGATGATCCGCTGCGCGGCCTCGGTCGAGAAGAGCTTGGCGACCGCCGCCTCGTACGTCACGCGCTCGGCGCCCGCGTCCTTGGTCGCCGCGGCGCGGTGCACGAGCAGCCGCGAGGCGTCGAGCTCGACGGCGCTGTCGGCGAGCAGGAACTGCACGCCCTGCAGGTCGGCCAACGGCGCGCCGAACTGGTGGCGCGAGCGCGCGTACGAGAGCGCTTCGTCCAGCGCCCGCCGCGCCATGCCGATCGCCGCCGCTCCCACGGTGCTGCGGAACAGGTCGAGCGTCCCGAGCGCCAGCCGCATGCCGTGGCCTTCTTGGCCGAGCCGCGCGCTCGCGCTCACCCGGCAGCCGTCGAAGGACAGCTCGCCGATCGGGTGCTCGCCCAGCAGCGCCATCGGGCGGATGCGCAGCCCCTTCGCGTCGGCCGGCACCACGAAGGCGGACAGGCCCTTGGGCCCTTCGGAGGTGCGCGCGAAGACGGTGTAGTGCGTCGCGACGCCCGCGTTGGAGATGAAGCGCTTGGCGCCGTCGAGCACGTACGCGTCGCCTTCCTTCACCGCGCGCGTGCTCACCGCCGCCACGTCGGAGCCGGCGTTGGGCTCGGTGAGCGCGAAGGCGAAGAGCGCGCGGCCGTCGACGACCTGCGGGAGCCAACGCTGCTTTTGCTGCTCGTCGCCGCCGAGCACGACGGGGTGGCTGCCCAGCCCCTGCACCGCGAAGAGCGAGTCGGCCGCGGCGGAGCGGTACGCCATCTCTTCGCGCAGGACGCACAGCGCGCGCAGGTCCACCTTGGGCGCCACGCCGCCGTACGCGGACGGGACGAGGTAGCCGTAGTAGCCCAGCGCCTTCACCCGCGCCGCGAGCGCGGCGTCGGTCTCGGGGACGTCGGGCTTGGGCTCGAGCCCCGCGAAGGCCTTTTGCGCTTGGGCCTTGAGCGCTTCGTGCTCGGCGGTGAGGAAGGAGATCATCTCTTAGCGGCCGGTGAAGCGCGCGGGGCGCTTGTGGACGAAGGCCTCGTAGGCTTCGCGGAAGTCCTTGGTCTGCATGCAGACCGCCTGCGCGCGGGCCTCGTTGTCGAGCGCGCCCCACAGGTCCATGTTGAGCTCGCCGTTGAGCAGCTCCTTCGTCATGCCGAGCGCGAAGGTGGGGCCTTCGGCCAACCGCTTCGCCCACGCCATGGCCTCGGCGAGCACCTTGTCGGGCGCGACGACCTTGTTGAACAGCCCGTAGCGCTCGGCGGTGACCGCGTCGATCGCGTCGCCGAACATCAACAGCTCGGTCGCGCGGCCCAGGCCGACGAGCTTGGGGAGCAGGTACGCCGCGCCCATGTCGGCCCCCGCGAGGCCGACCTTCACGAAGAGGAAAGCGAGCTTGGCGCTCTCCGAGGCGACGCGCAGGTCCGACGCGAGCGCGATGACCGAGCCGGCCCCCGCGGCGGTCCCGTTGAGCGCGGCGATGATCGGCTTGCGCAGCGCGCGCATGTTGCGGATGAGGTCGCAGGTCATGCGGGTGAAGTCGACGAGCCCCGGCATGTCGCGCGAGAACAGCTCGCCGATGATGCTGTTGACGTCGCCGCCCGAGCAGAAGCCGCGCCCTTCGCCGGTGATCACCACCGAGGCGACCTGGCCGTCGCGCTCCAGGGCGTAGAAGTGGTCGGTCAGCTCTCGGTAGACGTCGAAGGTGAGCGAGTTGAGCGTGTCGGGCCGGGTGAAGGTGATGACCCCGACGCGGTCTTTCACTTCGAAGCGGAAGGAAGTGGGGGAGCGCATGGGCGCGCTCTTAGCACTTCGGGTCGGGAGAGGCAGCCAGGATGGGAGGCGTGGCGGTCATTGTCGAGGCGCGTCGCCGAGCACGGCCTGGCTGTGCCGCGCCGCGAGCGCTCGGTGGACGAGCGCCTCGAGCGCCCCCCGGCGGGTACGCAGCATCTCGCGCGTGATCTTGATCACCCGCCAGCCGTGCTCCTGCAGCACGTTCTCGATCCACTGATCCTCCTCCCACGTGCGCGGCTGCCGATGAATGGTCCCGCCATGCACGAGCACCACGACCTTGGCCTCGGGCCAGACCAAGTCGCCTTCAATGAGGTAGTGGTCCTTTTCGATGATGCAGTGGCGCCGAATCGGAGTGGGGAGCTTCGCCTCGCGCAGAAACGCCGCGACGTCGGTCTCGAGCTCGCTGTCGGTCGACTTCTGATGGGTCCGCTCCGCCAAGAGCGACTCGAGGTGCGCGACCTGCCCGCGTCCCCGCCGGCCGTTCCGCTCGATGCACCACTTCACGTGCTCCACGCTCACCATCTTGCGCCGCAGCGCTTCATCGAGCGTCCGCTCCAGGCGCAGCGGCGTCACGAAGCGGCCGAGGTCGAGGATCGTCCGCTCGACGGTGGTCACCGGAATCCCGTAGCGGACCGTCCGGTCCGCGCGTTCGAGGCGCATCACCCGGTGCAGCAGGATACCTTCGGGGGCGGTCAAATCCGACGTGCTCGCCAGCTCCACCCGACCGCGACCATAGCCCTGCAGCTCCCAGAGCGCCGCCGCGGCCCGACCGTAGACGACCGCTCTGCCTTTCGCCCAAAGCGTCGCGGCGACCAGCCGTTGTCGCCAGCTGTCCGGCGCCGCGGTCGCTCGAAACACCTCCGGGTGGACGCGCGCCCACGTGCCGTTCGTCAGGAGCGTCTGAATCTGATGGCGGGTCAACCCCAACGCGACGGCTTGCGCGCGCGCGAGCACGCCGAATTGCGCCGCCGTGAGGTTTCGCCAGGTCCGTTCCATTTCTCTCGGTAACCAAGCCGATTAAACCGGCACCATTACCCAGAGAATCACGCAGAGCCCTGACATCCCCTCCGGTTCGAGGCTCGGCACAGCAAGCCCGTCCGAGGCACCGCCGAACGCTGACGTCGCGAGCCGCGCTTATAGGCCCCGCCGCAGCGCTTCAAAGGACCGCGGTCGCCTCAATTTCCACCAGCGCCTCGTCCTCGAGCAGCGCGCTCACCTGCACCAGCGCCATCGCCGGGAAGTGCCTCCCGATGACTCGCTTCCACGCCGCGCCGACGTCCTTGACCGCGTCCAGGTACATCCGCTTGTCCGTGACGTAGACCGTCATCCGGACAATCTGCTCCGGCGCGCCGCCGGCGGTCTTCACCACCGCCACCACGTTCTCGAGCGCACGCTCGAACTGCCGCGCGAACCCCTTCTCCAACCGCGGCTCGGCGCTCGTCGGGTCCCAGCCGATCTGCCCGGCCACGAAGAGCAGCTCCCCTTGGGCGACCACGCCGTTGGCGTATCCCTTGGGCTTCGCCCACCCTTGCGGCTGCACCGTGCGTGGCATTCGCGCGCCCATGCTGTCTCCGTCAGGCCAGCTCGCCGCCGTCCATCGTGTAGCAGGCGCCGGTGATGATCGCCGCCGCCGGCGACGCCAGGAACACGCACAGCTCGGCCACCTGCGACGGGCTCACCAGGCGGCCCATCGGGTTGAGCTGGGCGAGCGCGTCGCGCGCCTCGCCTTCGGTCCGTCCCGTCGCCTTCGCGATGTTCTTCGCCGACGCGGCGAGCATGTCGGTGTCGGTCCAGCCCGGGCAGATGGCGTTGACCGTCACGCCCTTGGCCGCGAACTCCACCGCCAGCGAGCGGGTCAGCCCGACCAGCGCGTGCTTCGACGCGCTGTACGCCGACGTGTACTTGAACCCCTTCAACCCCGCGGTCGAGGCGATGTTGATCACCCGCCCGCCGCCGTTGGCCGCCATCCGCGGCATCAGCTCGCGGCAGAGCAGGAACGGCGCGGTCGTGTTCACCGTCAGCGTCCGGACGAACGTCTCGAGGTCCGTCTTGGCGAGCGGCGCGGAAGGGGCGACCCCGGCGTTGTTCACCAGCACCTGAGGCACGCCCGCGTTCAGCACCGACTGCGCCGCCGCGACCACGTCCTCCGGCCGTTCGGCGTCGAAGCGGAGCGGCAGCACCTTGCCGGTGGTGGCGGCGGCGTCGGCCTCCAGGTCCGCGAGCGCGTCGACGGACCGCGCGAGCGCCCAGACCGCGTACCCTTCCTGCGCCAGACGCAGGGCGATGGCGCGGCCGATGCCTCGGCTGGCGCCTGTGACGATGGCGTATGGAAGCGAGCTCACGGTGCGGTGCGAAAGGTCCGCCAGTCGTACCACAGCCGAGCGAGCCGCTACTCCTCTTCTTCGTCCTCGTCGCGCTCGTCCTCGAGCTCGTCCTCTTCGTTCTCGAAGAGGTGCGCGAGCCCTTCGTACTCCTCGAGCTTGTCGTACTCGTCTTTCTCGTCGTCCCGACGCCGCACCCCGACCACGTTCATGGTTTTCCCCTCCTGCACAGAAAGCGGCGGGAAACTACGCCCGATTCGAGGGGCGGCAACTCGAGCCCGTTCGCTGTTTGACTCGCTTCGCGCCGCGACGTTACAAGCCCGACGTTTCGCACCTCCACAACGCTTCGGGAGTGACGCTCGTGGCCCGCGCTGCCATCACCGACCTGTATCGATTCGACGACATGCTCTCGGCCGAGGAGAGAGCCGCGCGCGACTCGGTCGCCCAGTTCGTCGACCGGGAGTACCTGCCGATCATCGGCAAGCACTTCCGCGAAGGCACCTTCCCGATGCACCTGGTGCCCCAGCTCGCCGAGCTCGGGGTGTTCGGGGCGCCGTTCCAGGGCTACGGCTGCGCCGGGCTCAACAACGTCACCTACGGGCTGATCCTCCAGGAGCTGGAGCGCGGCGATTCGGGCCTGCGCTCGTTCGCGTCGGTGCAGAGCTCGCTGTGCATGTACCCCATCTACGCGTACGGCTCGGAGGAGCAGAAGGAGCGCTTCCTGCCGGGCATGGCGCGCGGGAAGATCATCGGCTGCTTCGGCCTGACCGAGCCCGACTTCGGCTCCGACCCCGGCGGCATGCGCACGCGGGCGCGCAAGGACGGCGATCACTACGTCCTCAACGGCTCGAAGCTGTGGATCACCAACGGCAGCGTCGCCGACGTCGCGGTGGTGTGGGCCAAGGTCGACGACGGGGACGACAAGTCGATCCGCGGCTTCCTGGTCGAGAAGGGCATGCCCGGGTTCTCCGCGCGGGAGATCCATGGCAAGTTCTCGCTCCGCGCGTCGTACACCTCGGAGCTGGCCTTCCAGGACGTGCGTGTGCCGGCGCGCAACGTGCTGCCGAGCATCGAAGGGCTCAAGGGGCCGCTCTCGTGTCTCAACAACGCGCGCTTCGGCATCGCCTTCGCGGTGACCGGCGCGGCGATCGCGTGCTTCGAGGGCGCGCGGGAGTACGCCCTGTCCCGCATCCAGTTCGGCAAGCCCATCGCCTCGTACCAGCTGATCCAAGAGAAGCTCGTCGACATGCTCCAGGAGATCGTCAAGGCGCAGCTGCTCTCGCTGCGGCTGGGCCGGCTGAAGGACGAGACCGGCAAGCTGCACCCCGCGCAGGTCTCGCTCGCCAAGCGCAACAACGTGAAGGCGGCGCTGCAGATCGCCCGGGAGGCCCGCGCCATCTACGGCGCCAACGGCGTGACCGACGAGTACCCGCCGGTGCGGCACATGCTCAACCTCGAGTCGGTCTACACGTACGAGGGCACGCACGAGGTGCACACGCTCATCCTGGGCCGCGCGATCACCGACATCGACGCGTTCTCGCGCTGACATGGCGTACGTCCAGCGCATCACCGTGCGGTTCGACGAGGTCGACTTCGCGCGCGTCGTCTACTTCCCGAACCTGTTCGGCTACTGCCACCGCGTCTTCGAGCAGTTCTTCGCCGACGAGGTGAAGGTGCCGTACGCGCAGATGCTCCAGGCGCGGAAGGTCGGCTTTCCCACCGTGCACACCCAAGCCGACTTCCGGGCGCCGTTCCGCTTCGGCGACGTGTGCCGGGTGGTGATGGAGACGACGCAGGTGAGCCGGCGGTCGATTCGCTCGCGCTACCGGCTGCACCCGGGCGACAGCCCGCAGCTCGCGGCCGAGGTCACCCTCGTCACCGCGCCGGTCGACATGGACCGGTTCCGCGCGGTCGACGTGCCGGAAGACGTGCGCGCCGCGTTCGAGCGGCACGCCGCCGTCTAGCTTTCGTCGCCGCCCGGCGCCGCGCGCTTGACGGCGATCCACGTCTCGCCGCGCTCGCCGTCCGCGGGCGGCTCGAGTTCGGCCTGCGCTTTGATTTCGTCTTCGCTCAGGAAGCCGACCGGCGCGCCGCCCTTGTTGAAGAAGCGCACCGACTTGGGGAAGAGCGCCAGCATCTGCTCGGCCGTCTCGGGGCGCACCAGCGAGTGCTCGATGGATGCGGGCTCCTGCCGTTCCACCACCGCGAGCTCGCCTTGCTCGAGCGCCTTCGCCTGCGCCGCCGAGAGCTCGAGCCGCCGCAGCTTTCCCTTGCGCGTCTGGAAGTAGAAGGTCTGCGGCCCGCTCTCGATGGGGATGTCGCCCGCGCGCACCAGCTCGAGCAGGCGGCGGTCGATCTCGCGCTGGCGCTTGGCCTCCTCGCGCTGGTGCGCCTTGCTCCCCGGGAGCGGCGGCAGCTTCGGAATCGGCCGCTCGCTGGTCGGCCGTTCATTGATCGGCCGCGCCGCGGGCGCGCGCTTCGGGACGCTGGGCTTCGGCGCCGTCTTCGCCTGCTCGGCCTGCTCCTGAGTGACCAGCCCGGCTTTGAGCAGCTTGTCGCGGAGGTTCTGCATGACGAAGGACGCTTCTACTCATCTCCTCCGCGGCTGCAAGCGTTGCTTGCCGCGCTCGTCGAAAGGCACATAACGTGCTGCCCCCTCGTCCATGCGCGCGTCGATGACATCCGCTGTGCCCGTGGCGGCGCTCGTCGCGCTGGCCTTCGCCTGCACCGACCCGGTCGACAAGGCCGCCAAGCAGCGGATCTTCTCGCAGGAAGATCCGCCCAAGGCGGTCGCCGCGGCGAGCGAGAAGCTCTCGCCCGAGTCGCTCGACGCCACCCCCAGCGCGGCGCGCCGAATTTTGGGCATGGGCGCGGCCGAGACCACCGAGCGGCTCGGGGCGCACCGTTTCTCGGCGGGCGTGACGTTCGAGTGGAGCGCGGGGCAGGGCGACGGAAAGCAGCTCAAGCTCGTGGAGCAGCGGACCTTGGTGGCCGGGCCCGGCGGCGTGAGCGGCGACTTCCACGCGCTGATCGAGAACTCGCGGGATCAAGGGCTCGAGGTCCTTCGCGTGCGCGGCCAGGTGTTCGCCAAGAGCCGCTACGGGAAGTACCGCCAGCGCCTGCGCGATCGCGGCATGGCCGAGCGCGAGCGCGAAGAGGTCTTCGGCGCGCTGCGCGACATCGACGAGCTCTTCCAAGGGCGCATCCGGCTCACCCAGTCTGGGAGCGCGACGTTCCAAGGGCGCAACGCCTGGAAGTACACGGTGAGCCTGGCCGACGCGAAGGATGGGCCCGCGGCCGCGCTGCCGGCGAGGGCCGAGCCCAAGCAGGGGGCCGACGAGACCACCCGCCGGCGCCTCACCTTCTTCGACAAGGGCGAGCCCAAGGCGTTGACCGGTGAGGTCTGGGTGGACGCCGAGACCGCGGTGGTGCTCAAGGCCAAGCTCGACGGGCGCATGCAGGTGGCCTCGGAGCTGGGCAACGCCAAGCTGCGCCTGACGCTCGATTCCTCCTTGAGCGACATCGGCAAGGACCCGGGCCTACGGCCCCCCGACGTCTTCCTGCCCGACCAGGACAAGCCGCTCGGCATCGCCGACGCGCTCGACAAGTTCGGCATCCCCCGGGGCGGCAAGCCCGACGCGGGAGTGGCGCCCGGGGTGCCAGAAGACGAACAGGGTGACGACGAATAACCACTTCCCTGACACCGCTGCCACAGGGCAGGCCCGGAAGGGTCGCGCCAATCGGCCGAATCCTCGAGCCATAAGGTTGGCAAGCGGCTTGCTTTAGGGGCCGCCCGCAGTCGCCGCGTCCGCCTTGTCCCCACCGCCCTTCTTCGGCGGTGGTGCCTCACGCCGAGGAGGTCTTCTCGGCAGGCGAACAACTGGAGCCTGGGTGGTGCGGACTGCCTTGGGGAGGGGGCCTTCGCGGGGCCGTTTTCAGGCCCGTAGCGAAATGTAGCGCAGAAAATTTGACCGACCGAGGTCGCTCCCTACAATCGCGGACTGTTGCGGATCCGCCGCATCGCACATGAGCGGATGTTCAGCTGTTTTCGCACAGCGAGGTGGAGTGATGGAGCGTAAGGGTGGCAGCACGACGGTGGTGGCCGAGGAGATTCGCGCGGCGGTGGCGAAGAAGTCGCGCGCGCTGACCTCGGAAGAAGAGAAGACGCTTCGCATGCGGCACGGGGTGGCCGGCGGGCTCGAGGCGCCGCTGCCGTCGGCGGCGGGCGCGAACGCCGAGTTGGCCGACGAGCTTCTGTTGATGGAGATGCAGCTGCTGCGGTCCTACCGGGCCAAGGGCCTGGCGCGGCCGCAGCCGGTCCCGCGCACGGTGGGCGCGCCGCGGAACCTGGCGAAGGACAAGATCGTCCGCGCGCTGCGGAAGAAGCGGTAGTCGCGCGTAGGGCGGTCTCCCAGCCCCTCGCTGAGCGGCCCACACCGCCAGCATCGGGAGAGCTGTCTTCTCAGACGCCCATCACACGCACCAGCCGGGCGCCGGCTTCCACCAACGAGAGCGCCTTTCCACCCAGCTGCTTCGCGAGCGCCTCCGCGTCGTCCCGTTGGCCGCGCGCGAAGTTCTCCTTCAGCCAGCTGCCGGTCGCCGGGTTTCGCCAGTAGTCCTCGTTGTACCGCTCCTGCAGCACCGAGTGGAGCCGCGCCTCGAACGCCCAGGCGCGCAGGTAGCGGGTGGCGTAGAGCTGCGGGTCGACGTCGTAGAGGAAGAAGCCCTTGTGCACGCCGGCGAAGAGCGCCTCGCTCATGCGCGTCTGGTACGCCTCGGCCATGGCGCGCTCCGGGCCGCGCGCGTACAGCTCGAGCTCATAGGGCAGCTTCGCGGCGTAGCGGCGGAGCAGGAACAGGTTGTTGAACGCGGCGATGCGCGCCGCCTCGCGCGCGACCGGCTGCGGCAGGCGCAGGTAGCGCTTGTGCCAGGCCTCGTCGAGCAGCAGGTGGTCGAACAGGTACGCGTAGCCTTCGGTGACCGACAGGTCGCCCAGCCGGCGCTCTTCGATGGGCGCGGCGCGCGAGACGTAGGCGAGCTGCTGCGCGTGCCCGTACTCGTGCAGGAGCGAGAAGTAGTCGTCGAGGCCGCCGCCCGGCCGCACCACCAGGCGGATGTCGTCGGGCACCTTCAAGTCGGCGACGAACGCGCGAGAGGTCTTGCCCGGGCGGTCCTCGGCGTCGAGCAGGATGCGGCCTTCGGCGTTGGGGTGCAGCCCCATGTCGAGGAAGCAGCGCGAGATGGCGGGGAGCAGGTCTTCGCGGCGGAAGTGCTCGGCCATCCACGGCGCCACCGCGGCGCGCTGCAGGTCGTGCCGCCGCGCGTTGCCGCTCGGCAGCGGCCGGACGCTCTCGTCGACCTTCTTGAGCACGTAGGCGAGCACGTCCCGGTAGGCGGCCTCGGTCTGCTGGAGCACCTCCTCGCATTCCTGCGCGAGCGCCTGCGCCGAGTAGCCGGTCACGGCGTCGCGCAGCGCCAGGTACGACGGGTAGTGGAGCACCTCGGCCGTCTTCGCCGCGGCCTCGCGGCGGCGCGCGTAGGGACCCTGGTTCTCCCAGAGGAACTCGCCCAGCCCCTTCTCGATGAGCCCGCGGGCCTCGCGCTGCGCCTCGCGCGGCAGGCGCGCGATCGCCTCGCGGAAAGGCACCGGCTGCTCCATCGGGACGGTGCCGTTGGCTTCGAGCGTGGCGATCTCCTCCATCGAGCCCGCGGCGATGGCGTCTTCCACCTGGCCGGCGAGGAACTCGAGGAGCAGCTTGAACCGCACGCGTTTGCGCTCGTCGGTGCGCTTGTCCTCCACCGCCTCCCGGACCTGTTGGAAGGTCTCCGGCCGCGCGAACTCGGGGTACTCCCGGTAGAGCTGCTCGACGGGGAGATCCGAGGTCAGGCCGGCGCCATACCGGTAGTGCATGCTGCCGAGCTCGAAGAGGAAGCTGTCGAGTCGTTTCACCAGGGCGTTGATGGCGCTTTCCACGGTATGTAATGAGGCGCCCCAGGAGGCAATTAGTCAACTGCCTCGTCGAGTCGCTCGCGCATGTCATGAAGCGCCGGTCCTTTCGCGTCACCGAGTCTCAGGCGGACCGCGCGCTGGAAAGCGCCGTGTCTGAGGTGCTTTCGATTTCTCCCGCGGCGTCGCGGTCGCTCGTCGAGCAGGGGGCCGTGTACGTCGCTGGGCGAAGGTGCCAGCGAGCGGACCACCGGCTTCAGGTGGGGCAGGCGGTCCTGGTGGTGCTCGAGGAGCGGGGCGTGTCCGCCACCTCGCCGTCGCGGGCGGTGCCACCGCTTCAGGTGCTCGACGAGGACGAGGCGTTCATCGCGGTGAACAAGCCCGCGGGCCTGTTGTCGCAGCCGTCGCCGTCGCGGGTGGGCGAGAGCCTGCTCGACGCGGTGAGCGCGCGGCTGGGGAAGCCCGCCGGGCTCGTGCACCGGTTGGATCGCGAGACGAGCGGCGTGATGGTGTTCGGCAAGAGCCGTGAGAGCACCTCGCGGCTGGCCGCGCAGTTCAAGGAAGGCGCCGCGTCGAAGACGTACCTCGCGGTGACCAGCCCAGGCCTACCAGAAGCGGGCCGCATCGATTGGCGCATCTCCCCCGACCCGAGCCGGCCCGGGCGATACCGCGCGTCGCGAACGGCGAACGGAAAGCCGGCCGCCACGCGCTTCGAGCGGCTCTCCGCGGACGAAGGGTTCTGCTTGGTCGCGCTCTTCCCCGAGACCGGGCGCACCCACCAGCTGCGCGCGCACCTGACCGCGCTCGGCGCGCCGATTTTCGGCGACGTGCTCTACGGCGGCGCGCGGAAGGTGGGCGGCGTCGAGGTGGCGCGAACGCTGTTGCACGCGCGGCGGCTGCAGCTGAGCCACCCGCTCACCGCGCGGCCGCTCGAGCTCACCGCGCCGCTGCCAGAAGACATGCAGGCGTGGTTTCAGCGCGCGGGCGTCGACGTCCGCTGATTTCTCTAAAAGGGGGAAATGGACTGGCCAAGAAGCTCAAGCGGCGCAGGTGAAGTGCTCGCCCTCGCGCCACCTGCGCGCGCGGAGAAAGGCCCGAATCTCCGCCCGCGCGCCCTTGGCGCCGACCGCGGCGACGAGGTGCGCCGCGCCGGGCGGTCCCAGCGCGCCGGGGGATTCGACCGGCACGCCGTCGATGCGCTGGCCGATTTTACGGGGGCTGAGCTCGATGAGCCGCTCGACGGCGACCCCTTCGGCGCGGAGGAGGCGCATCAGCTTGAGCCCGGTCTCGCCCGCGCCCCAGACGATGCAGCGGCCTTGGCGCAAGGGGCCGCGCGCCAGGAAGCGCGCCTTGAGCCACGCGTGGCGCGGGAGTGTGTAGCGCGCGTCTTGCCGCGTGAGGCGCTGATCATGGTCGCGCCAGCGAAAGAGCACCTGCGGCACGGCGCACAGCGCGTGGCCGCGCTCGAGCAGCTTGAGCCACAGCTGGTAGTCCTCGGGGAAGTCGCCGTCCTCCCACCCGCCGACCTCTTCGAGCCGCGCGCGCCGCGCGGTGATCGACGGGTGACACAGCGGGCTCTCGACGAAGCGGTCGTGAAACAGCGCGGACGGCTCGGTGAGCCCGCTCAGCCAGGCCGCGTACGCCTGCATGTTGGGGCTCGCCGGCCGGTCGTCGCGAAACAGCTCGACCTGCGTGCCGACGGCGGCGAGCGCGGGGTTCGCCTCCAGCGCCGCCACGCTGCGCTCGAGCCGCTGCGGCAGCGACTCGTCGTCGGCGTCCATGCGTGCGAGGTACGGCGCGTCGCAGCGGGAAAGCCCGTCGTTGAGCGCCGCGACCAGCCCGCGCGGCGGCGTCGACAGCACCTCCACGCGCGCATCTTCGTCGGCCAGCGCTTCGAGCCGCCCGAGCGTGCCGTCCGTCGAGCCGTCGTCGATCGCCAAGAGCCGCAGGTCGCCGAGCGTCTGCTCGAGGATGCTGCGGACCGCGCGCTCGACCGTGGCGGCGGCGTTGCGGGCGGGCATGACGACGCAGACCTTGGGCACGGCGGTCCTGTAGATCAGGTGCGCGGGTCGATTCAAAGCGCGTGTAGGATGCGGCGCTCGAATGACTGGCGAGCGCAAGCAGAGCCGCGTGCGCGGCGACACGTCGGGCGACGCCAAGCCGACGCTCGCCGAGCTCGACGTCGACGAGGAGGCGAAGACCGAAGAGGTCGACGTCCCGAACGATGCGCTCGCGCAGGCCGCCGCGCCGACCGAGCAGCTCGCCGCCCGGGAGCGGGCGCGCGAGGCGCTCGAGCAGGCCAAGTCGCAGCCGCTGCAGCCCAAGGGCTTTCTGCGCGCGGCCCAGGCGCTCGAGGCGTTCGGCGCTCAGGCACGCGCGGCGCTGATGCGCGACATCGCGCACGGCCTCGAAGGGCACGCGGACGAAGCGCCCGCGCCGCGGCTCTTGTGCACGGTGAGCGACCGCGCCGGGCTTCGCCACCCGATTCTCCGCGCCGAGGAAGGCGAGCTGCTCAGCCTTTCGGGGATGGCGTTCTGTGCGCTCTTCCCCGGCCCGCCGGGGCGCGCGGAGTTTCGGCTGGACGCTGGGCCCCACGCCGGCGCCGTCGCCGACGCGATGCTCTGCGCCATCCGCGTCCTCGGGCTGCGCGCGCCTGAGCTGTCCCTGGCCGAGCGGCTGCCGGCGCCCTTCGTCGTCGACGCCGCGCGCACGGCGCGCATCTGGGTCTCGAGCGACTCCGTGCGGCGGCCGACGCCCGAAGCGGTGC
Organism: uncultured Myxococcaceae bacterium; assembly: GCA_964511185.1. GTDB lineage: Bacteria > Myxococcota > Myxococcia > Myxococcales > Myxococcaceae > CAZEDU01. The sequence continues at coordinate 44,483 of CAZEDU010000009.1, forward strand.
TGCGGTTCTTCGCGGGCCGTGCGCTGTTCGGGCTGCACCCGGAGCTGTTGGCGCTCGGCAAGCTGAGCGAGCCGGAGCTGACGCAGGCGGCGCAGGCGCTGGAGCAGCTGCTTCGCGGCGTGCGCCCGCCGCCACCGCTGGTCAAGGCGCTGCAAGGCGGGCTGGGGCCGCGCGCGGTCGACCGGCTCCGCACGCTCTACACGCGGGTGGGGCGGCTGTTGCATTGGCCGGTGCTCCGGCTGGCCGCGCAGCACTCGATGAACCGCGCCGGGCTGGTGGTGAGCGGCTCGGCGTCGTCGGCGCTCGTCGCGCTGCGCCGGGCCGAGGGCTCATCCGACGCGCTGGCGGAGCTGGTGCGCTTCGCCGCGTCGGAGCGGTACTTCCGGTTGATCAGCCGGCAAGCCCCGTTTCAGTGAACCTGCATCTTGAAGGTGAGCGCCACCAGCTGACCGCGGGCGCCGTTGATCTCGTGCCGGTACGCCGCGTCGATCCCGACGCCCGACTCGTGGAAGTAGCCCACGCCGCCCGCGACGAAGTGCGACAGCTGGTTGAGGTCGATGCCGTAGCCCACGCGCAGCGGAAACGCGCCGGCCGCGAAGTACTCGAGGCCGCCGCCCAGGTTCTTCGGCGCGTAGAGCTGGTCGGTGAAGTCGCCGCGCCCTTCGATGGCGGCGGTGAAGGCGCCGGTGAG
>CAZEDU010000009.1:45183-65082 GCA_964511185.1 uncultured Myxococcaceae bacterium
CACGCAGGTGCCCCGGTCGTTCCAGTCCAGGATGCGGGAGAACGTCTCGGCGCCGATCACCAGCGCTGAACGGGCCATCCCGTTCTTGACCATGCTGTCCGCGACCGAGAGCGCGTAGAACCGCTGGACGTCGGGGTTGCCGATGTCGATGAGGTTGTGCGCCGAGAGGCTGAAGGCCAGAAATGGAATGGGGCGCACGAGCACGGCGCTGTCCATCGTGAAGCCGTTGGCCAGCGGCCCCGGCGCGATGACGTAGCGCCCCGAGGCGCCGAGGAACACCATGTCCGAGACCGGCACCGAGAGCGCCAAGGTGGTCAGGTGCACCGTGCGCCGCGTGGCGCCCCGCCCGAGCGAGACGTAGTGGTAGCTCATGCCGGCGGCGAAGTCGGTGGTGTGGCTGTCGGCGATCGACGCGGTGCCGAACGCGAACTTGTTGTGCACGTCCCACGCGCCCGACAGCTCGAGCTGGTAGCGCTTGTGCAGCGCGATGGCCGCGGGGTTGCCGTAGGTCGCTTCGGCGCCCAGCCCGTGCGCGCGGTAGGCGTTGCCCATCGCGTAGTCGCGGGCGTGCATCAGGTCGCGCAAAGACAGCGCCTCCTGCGCGCGCGCGTCGAGGCAAGCCAGGAGGATGAAGGCGAAGGCGGCGGGACGCATTCGTAGGCCGCATGCTTACTGCCTTGATGGGCGAGAAGGCCATCACTAGATTCGCCGGCTACCCATGGCCGAGCCCCTCATTCGCAAGTGCGTCATCCCCGCGGCGGGTCTGGGCACGCGTTTCCTTCCCGCCACCAAGGCGATCCCGAAGGAGATGCTGCCCATCGTCGATACCCCGACCCTGCAGTACATCGTCGAAGAGGCGGTGCAGGGCGGCATCCGCGACGTCATCCTGATCAACGGCCGCGGGAAGTCGTCGATCGAAGATCACTTCGACATCGCGTTCGAGCTCGAGACGACCCTGCGCGCGCGCAGCAAGGCGGGTGAGGCCGACAAGCTCCGCGCCATCTCGCAGATGGCGAACCTCATCAGCATCCGCCAGAAGGAGCCGCTGGGGCTGGGGCACGCGGTGCTCTGCGCGCGGCCGATGGTGGGCGACGAGCCGTTCGCGGTCTTGCTCGGCGACGACATGATCGACGCCGAGGTGCCGGGCATCGAGCAGCTCATCCGCGCGTACGAGAAGCACCGGAAGGCGGTGATCGCGCTGATGGAGGTGCCGCGCGAAGAGACGCACCTGTACGGCATCGCGGCCGGCGAGCGCATCGACGAGCACACGATTCGCATCGACCGCATCGTCGAGAAGCCGAAGAAAGATCCGCCGTCGAACCTGGCGGTCATCGGCCGCTACGTGCTGCCCCCGTCGATCTTCCCGATTCTGGAGAAGCAGGAGAAGGGCGTGGGCGGCGAGATTCAGCTCACCGATGGGCTCGCGACCTTGCGGGAGCGCGAAGGGCTCATCGGCTACACCTTCAGCGGCATGCGGTACGACGCGGGGGACAAGGTCGGCTACCTGAAGGCGAACATCGCGTATGCGCTCAAGCGCGAAGAGCTGCGCGGCCCCTTGCTCGAGTACCTGCGCCAGGTGGTCAAGGCGTGAAAGGCGAGAAGTGAAGCGCTTCGGTTGGTTGGCACTGATTCTCGCGACCCAAGCCTTTGGCTACGTGCTGCCGTCTGGGTCGATCCTCCGCCACCTCGCCGAGCGGCGGCAGGATCTCCAGCTCTCGGCGCTCCGGATCGAAGGGGTCGCCACCTTCACCGGCGGCGCGGCGCAGGAGGCCGCCAGCGCGCTCGGGGTGACGCTGCCCGAGGGGCGGCCCGAGCTGTCGATCGACGCGGCGGTCCTGATGAAGCTGCCCGGCCGCTGCCGCATCGAGGCGAGCTCGGTGGAGACGGGCAAGTCGGTCGCCGCCATCGAGGCGAACACCCGCCGCCGCACCGAAGGCGCCGCGCTCGGCGCGCTCGAGGTGGCGGCCGCGCACCTGTGCCCGCTGCTCGCCGGCCGCGCGGGCTCGACGTCCGAGGCGCGCGCGCAGCTCGAGCGGCACTTGAGCGCGCTCAAGATCGACTTCAAGCAGACCTCGCTGGGCCGCTTCGGCGGCCAGGTCGCGTACGTGCTCGGCGGCACCGACCCGACGCGGCCGTCGTTCTGGGTCTACAAGGACAGCTTCCAGCCGGCGCGCGTGCGGTTCGTCGATCCGCAAGGCGCGGCGTGGGACGTGCGCTTCACCGACTACACCTCGCCCGCTGCGGGCGAATGGTTCCCGCGGGTGCTCGAGGTCCAGAAGGACGGGGAGCCGCTCTTTCGCTTCGCGGTCACGGCTGCCGATTCGCGCGTCAAGCTCGACGACAAGCTGTTCGCGGTGCAGTCGAGATAAGTGGACGCACTCGCCTCGGTCGCCGTCGCTCGGCCTGTGCGCGGTGAGTTCACCTACCGCGTCCCGCCGGAGCTCGACGGGAAGCTCGCGCCCGGCCAGCGGGTGTTGGTGCCGTTCGGGCGCGGCAAGACGCTCGCCTTCTACTTGGGGCCGGGGCAGCTGCCCGCCGAGCCCGGCGTGCAGCTCAAGGCCATCGACAAGGCGCTGGAGGACGCGCCGGCGCTGCCCGCGGACGTCGTCGCGCTCCTGCGCTTCGCGGCCGAGCACTACCGCTACCCGCTCGGCGAGGCGATCCGCTCCGCGCTGCCGCCGGGGATGACGAAGGCCGAGGAGACGAAGGAGGCCAAGCCCGACCTCGAGCTGTTCGCCGTCGCGCTGAGCGGCGCGGACCCTTCGCGGCTCAAGCGGGCGCCGGCGCAGTCGGCGGCGCTGTCGTATCTGCTCGCGGTGGGCGGGCGCGCGAGCGTCGAAGAAGTCGCGCGCGCCATCCCCGGCGCGAAGGACGCGCTCAAGCGCCTGGTGCAAGGAGGCCAGGTGCGCATCGACGCGGTGGAGATCTCGCCGCGGGTGCGCGAGGGGCTCGAGCAGTCGCGCCCCGCCGCGCTGACGCCGGAGCAACAGAGCGCGGTCGAGGCGCTCCACGCGCTCCTCGAGGGCGGCGGTTTCCACCCGGCGCTGCTCCACGGCGTGACCGGCAGCGGCAAGACCGAGGTGTACTTGCGCGTCGTCGAGCGCGCGCTGGAGCTGGGCCGCGGCGCGTTGATTCTGGTGCCGGAGATCGCGCTCACCCCGCAGCTGGTCGGGCGCTTTCGCAGCCGCTTCGGCTCGCGCGTGGCGGTGCTCCACTCGGGCTTGAAGGACCGCGAGCGGCTCTGGCACTGGCAGAAGCTGCGGGCCGGCGAGGTGCGCGTCGCGGTCGGCGTGCGCTCGGCGGTGTTCGCGCCGGTGCAGGGGCTGGGCGTGGTGGTCGTCGACGAGGAGCACGACCCGTCGTTCAAGCAGGAGGAGAAGCTGCGCTACCACGCGCGCGACCTGGCGGTGGTGCGCGCCAAGCAGAGCAACGCGCTGGTGATTTTGGGCTCGGCCACGCCGTCGCTCGAGACGCTCGAGAACGCGCGCAAGGGCCGCTATCGGCTCATCACGCTGAGCAAGCGCGTCGACGATCGGCCGATGCCCGAGGTGTCCCTGGTCGACCTGCGCCTTGAGCGGCCCAAGGGCGCGCCCGTCTCCGACGAGCCGCCGGTGCTCTCACAGCCGTTGCTCGACGCCGTCGGGGAGGTGCTCGCGAAGGAGCAGCAGGTCATCCTGTTCCTCAACCGGCGGGGCCACAGCACCTTCCTGCTCTGCGAGGTGTGCGGCCAGACGTTGCGTTGCACCGAGTGCGACGTGTGCCTGACGCAGCACCTGTCGAGCCGCCGCGTGATGTGCCACTACTGCGGCTACGCGGGGCCGGTGCCCGATGGGTGCAAGGACTGCGGCGGGAAGCTCCTGCACCTGGGGGTAGGCACCGAGCGGGTGGAGGCCGAGGTGGCGTCGCGCTTTCCCGCGGCCCGGGTGGCGCGGCTCGATCGCGACTCGGCCACCACCGCCGAGCGGCTCACCGATCTGCTCGCCGCCTTCGCGCGGCGCGAGCTCGACGTGCTGGTCGGCACCCAGATGGTCGCCAAGGGCCACGACTTCCCCGGCGTGACGTTGGTGTGCGTGGTGCTCGCCGACACCTCGCTCGCGCTGCCCGACTTCCGAGCCGCGGAGCGGACCTTCCATCTGCTCACGCAGGTGGGCGGCCGCGCCGGCCGTGGAAAGGAGCCGGGGCGCGTGTTGATTCAGACCTACAACCCGGACAGCGAGACCGTGCGCCGCGTGCTGGGCCACGACTACATGGGCTTTTCGGAGAACGAGCTCGGGTGGCGCCGCTCGCTCGCGTACCCGCCGTATGCCCGCCTGGCGGCCGTGCGCATCGAGGGCAGCCATCCAGAGACGACGGCGCGGGTGGCCCGCAGCCTGGGCCAGCGCGCGGCGCGGACGCTGGGGCCGGCGGACGGGGTGCGGCTGCTCGGGCCGGCGCCGGCGCCGCTCGCGCGCATCAAGGGCCAGACCCGGTGGCAGCTGCTGCTGAAAGCGCCTACCCACTCGGCGCTCGCTCGCCCCCTGGCCGCCATCGAGGCCGCGCTCGACGAGGTCCCGCACCAGGTGAAGGTCATCATCGACGTGGATCCAGGGGCCATGCTGTAGACTCGTGTCGTTCCCATGGCCGGCCCGGTCCTGCTCGTCCACGACGACATCGCCACCATCGCGCCGGTGCGGCGGCTGCTCGCGCGCGAGGGGCACGAGATCGTGCTCGCCACCTCCGTCGCTGACGCGGTGATCGCCTTCGGCCACTACCTGCCCGCGCTCATCGTGCTCGCGCCGTCGGTCGAAGGCCACCGCGGCCACCTGGTGCTCGAGGAGCTCTCGCAGCTCCCCGACGCGCGGCTGATGCGGGTGCTGCTGTTGGGCGAGTCGATTCCGGGGTTCGGGGCGCCGGTGGTGCCGCTGCCGCTCGACGGCCAGATGTTCCTGCAGATGGTCTCGGAGCTGATGCGGGGCGAAGGCGACGTGGACCAGTGGAAGGTACGCGAGCACAAGACGTCCGTCGCCCGTCCATCGGCGCCCGCCGCGCAGCCTTCGAACGAGCCGTGGCGCGCCACCCAGCCCGCGCCGCTGGAGCTCCCGGCGGGGAGTGAGCCCGACGATGGCTCGCCCGGCACCTTCGCCGACACCGAGGAGAGCGAAGCGCCCACGCCGCCGACGGAGCGGCCGCAGCGGCCGGTCGCGGCCCCTGTGTTGACCCTGCGCGCGCAGGAGGCCGAAGCCGCGGCCCAGCGCGCCATGGAGCAGGCGCACCGCGAGGTCGAGGAAGAGGCGATGGCCTCGCTCGACGAGGTGCTGGGAGGCGACGGCGGTCCGTCGGAGCTGCCGCCGCAGGAGCCGGCGGACGAGGAGCTGCGGCGGTTGGAGGACGAGGTTCGCGCTGAAGCCGCGCGGCGGCGACAGCAGCGCGAACAGGTGCTCGCGGCGCGCGACGAGACGGTGCGGCTGTTGTCGAAGCCGGATGCTTCCGTGGTTGTCCCCGAGGAGCCTTGGCTGGGGGAGCCGGCCGGGGTCGTGCGCGAGGAGTCGATCACCGACGAGACGTCGTTCGAGGGACTGAACGCCGACGCGCCGCGCTCCGGGGCGTCGACGGCGCTCGAGCCCGGGGAGGGTGCGCTCGCGGACGACGAGGCTCGCCGCGTGGCCGAGGAGGAAGCGCGTCGGATCGCGGAGGAAGAGGCCCGCTGGGCGGCCGCGGAGGAAACGTCGCAGCAGGCGGCGGTACAGGAGGAAGAGTCTCGCTGGACGGCCGACGAGGAATCGCACCGCGTCGCGGAAGAAGCGGCGCAGCAGGCGGCGGTGGAGGAGGAGTCTCGCTGGGCGGCCGAGGAGGAGTCGCACCGCGTCGCGGAGGAAACGGCGCAGCAAGCGGCGGTGGAGGAAGAGTCTCGCTGGGCAGCCGAGGAAGAAGCGCGTCGGGTCGCGGAGGAAGCGGCGCAGCAGACGGCAGCGGAGGAAGAGGCCCGCTGGGCGGCCGAAGAAGAAGCGCGTCGGGTCGCGGAGGAAGCGGCGCAGCAGGCGGCGGCGGAGGAAGAAGCCCGCTGGGCCGCCGAAGAAGAAGCGCATCGGGTCGCGGAAGAAGCGGCGCAACGCGAGGCGGCGGAGGAAGCGCGCCGGATCGAGCAAGAAGAAGAAGCGCAGCGGGCCGCCGAGCGCGAGCGTTGGCAGGCGGAGGCCGAGGCGCTGCGTGAGCGCGAGGAGTCGCTGGCGGCTCAGCTCGAACAGGAGCGGCGTCAGCACGGCGAGCTCCAACGCGCCGAAGAAGAGCGGCTGCGCGCCGAGGCGCAGGCTTTGCTGCAGCAGGAGCGGGAGGAGCAGGAGCGCCTGCGGCTCGAGCTGGAGCAAGCGCGCGCGGAGGCGGAGCGGGCGCGCAAGCTCGAGCGGGAGCGCGCGCTTGAAGAGGCGCAGGCGGTGGTGGAGCGCGAGCGTGAGGAGCGCGCCCGGCTGGCACGCGAGCTGGAGGAGGCGGAGCAGGCGCGTGCTGAAGCCCAAGCGCGGGCGCTCGAGGCGGAGCGGGCGCAGGCCGAGCACCAGTCAGCGCTGACCGATGAGCTCGAAGAGGTTCGTCACGCCGCCGAGCAAGCCCAGCACACGGCCGAAGCGGCGGCGCGGTTGGCCGAGCAAGAGCGGCTGACGCGCGAGGCGGAGGGGCAGGCCCGCCGCCTCGCCGAGGCCCAGGCTGCCCAGGCCCGCGAGGAGGCGCAGCGGCTGGCGATGCAGGTGGAGAGGGCGATGCTGCCGCTCGAGGTGCCGGGGCGCGCGTCGCTGTCGATTCCCTTGGTGGGACAGGTCAGCGCCGAGACGCTCGCCACGCGCGTGGTGGACCTCGCGGTGTCGCGCGTCTCGGTGAAGCTCGAGCTGAAGGCCGAGGACGTGCTGCGGACGCTTTGGTTCAGGCGCGGAGCGCTGGTGGGCGCGGTCTCGTCGCTGCCGCACGAGTCGGTGCTCGATCGCGCTCGGCGAGACGGGCTCATCGACGGACGGCAAGAGAACGAGCTCCGCGCGCTGCGCGGCATGGCGCCCCTCGAGTTGGTGCGCGTGCTGGTGCATCGCGGCTACTTGCGCGAACACGAAGCGGTCCCGCTGCTGCAGCGCTACACGGAGGCGGTGGCGCTGGAGGCCTTCGCCGAGCCGCTCACCGTCTACCGTCTGGTGGAGGAGGATGCGCCGCCCGAGGTCGCGTCGGCCGCGAGCCCTCGCCCGCTGTTGCAGGTGCTGGTCGAGGCGCTCCGGCGCGCGCTTGCGGTGCTCCTCGACAGCCCGATCGACAACCGCGGGCTCGGTTTGTCGGAGCGCGAGCGCAAGCTCCTCTTATCGGTCGACGGGGAGCGGACCGTGGAGAGCCTGCTCATGTCTTCCGGGCTGCGGCAGGAGCAGGCGCTCAAGGTGCTGGGGGTCGCACAGGTCCTGGCCCTGCTGTCGACCCATGCGAGCGACGGGCCGGCGGGCGAGCACATCGCCCCCGCGCGGGAGCTCGACGTCGACCGGCTGGAGGCGAAGTACCGCGAGGTGCAGGAGGCGGACTACTTCACGATTTTGGGTCTGGCCCGAAACGCCGGCGCTGACGAGATCGAACGCGCGCTCGAGCGGCTCACCACCGAGTTCAGCCCGCTCAAGTACGCGGGGCACCCGGACGGCGCCTTGATGCGGCGCGCCGAGCAGGTCTGTCAGCACGTCGTCGAGGCCGCGAAAGCCCTGCAGGACGACCACTTGCGCGTGCTGTATGCCCGCCACCTCACGGAGTAGGCCTCCCCGGTTGCCGCTCGCGAAGGGGCGCACTACAAAGGCTCGGTCATGGTTCGCGAAATCCTCATCTGGCCGGATCCGCTCTTGAAGAAGAAGGCGACCGCGGTCACCCAGGTCGACGACGCGATTCGCGCGTTGGTCAACGACATGTTCGAGACGATGTACGCCGCCGACGGGGTCGGGCTCGCCGCTCCGCAGATCGGCGTCCTCAAGAACGTCATCGTGCTCGACACCACGCCGCGCCAACCGGACTCGAAGCCGATCGCGATGATCAACCCGCAGATCATCTCGCTCGAAGGCAAGACCACGTACACCGAGGGCTGCCTGTCGGTTCCGGGCGAGGCGGAGGACGTCGACCGCGCCGCCGTCGTGACCGTGAAGTTCCTCGACACCGACGGCAAGGCGCAGACGCTCCAAGCCGACGGCCTGCTCGCGATTGCCATTCAGCACGAGACCGACCACCTGCACGGCACGCTGTTCGTTGATCACATCTCGACGCTGAAGCGAGAGCTGATCCGCAAGCGCATGAAGCGGCTGAAGACCGAGCGCCAGAGCGAGTCGGCCGCGGTTTAGGCGCAATGCCGTTCAGATAAGCGCCGGTCGCCGCTGCGGCCTGAATGGATCGGCATTGGCTTGAAGCGGGACACTCGAAGCGGCTCATAGGGGACAGTGGGCTGGGTGGGTGCTTTGCCTGCGCTTCGACGGCCCGTGCCATCGCCAAGACGCGACCGCTTCACGGCACGTGGTTGCCCGCTTCGACGTCGTCGTCGGTCTGAACTGCGGAGTCCTGGGTACCAGAAACGGCACCTTTCTCTCCGCAGTTCGCTGCAGCAGGGCTACCAACGCGTCAAAGCCCCGCCAGCAGCTTGCCGGCGCTTCGATGGTTCGACTTTTCCCAGTCATCGTCCAGACGCTCACACAGATGAGCGGCGTCGAAAACAGCGCCCAATCCCCCGGCTCGAAGTCGTGGCGCTGGTCGACGTTCGCCGCTGCGTCCGCCAAGTCCGCCCCCTTCCCCTCCAGGCCGACCGCGCGCGACATCTCCCCATCGCCCCGGCCTCAGAAGGAAATCGAAATGGTCGCCTCGAGCTGGGAGGGGGTTGCCGCTCTCTGAGCGGCATTGGGTTTAGGCGTCGGCGACGTCCCACCGAGGGCACCACCGCGCGATCTCGCACCGCTCGCAGGCCGGGCGCCGCGCGTGGCACGTCCGCCGCCCATGCGCGATGAGCAGGTGGTGCGCGGCCTTCCAGCGCGCGCGGGGCCAGAGCGCTTGGAGCGTCTCCTCCACCGCATTCGGCTGTCGCGCGCGCGTGAGGCCGAGCCTTCGCGCGATGCGCAGCACGTGCGTGTCGACCGGCAGCGCGTCGTCCCCGTCGGAGTGCATCGAGACGACGCCCGCGGTCTTGCGGCCGACGCCCGGCAACGTCTCCAGCGACGCGCGCGACGAAGGCACCTCGCCGTCGTGCTGCTCGCAGATTCGACGAGCGGCCGCCACCAGGTAGCGCGCCTTGGCGCGGAAGAGCCCCAGCGAGCGGATGGTCCGCGCCACCTCTGTCGGCCGCGCGCGGGCGAGCGCCGGCAGGTCGGGGTACCGCTCGAACAGCGCGGGTGTGATGCGGTTGACCCGCTCATCGGTGCACTGCGCGGACAGCACCACCGAGACCAGGAGCTCGAAGCGGTTGCGGTGTGTCAGGGCGAAGCCGGCCTCGGGCAGCGCCACCTCCAAGCGGTCGAGGATTCGCCTCGCCCGGCGCCTTCGTTTCTCGAGTGATTCGATGGCCTTCGTCATCCGCGCGGTCTCGAACGTGTCGTGCACCCGATGCCGGAGTGCGCGCTGGAGCGCCCTTGTAGGGGGGAGGAGGCGAAAGGTCGCGTGGTAATTTTTCAGCCACGGCCGTTTTCCTCATGCGCTCACTCGCTGCTCTCCTGTTGTGCTGCGCGCTGTCTGCCTGTGCCACCGGTCGGGCAGACAAGGTCCCTCTGCTCGAGCCAGCGCCCGAGCCGCCGCCAGCACCGCCCGCGCGCCGCCCCGCGCCCAAGCCGAAGAAGGACCAGCGGCACGTCGAGCGCAGCGACGAAGTCCTGGAGCGGACCCAGGTGGCCGTCACGCGCTTCGCGGCGCGGGCGCGCTCGCTCCGGGCGCAGACCCGGCGCGGTCAACCGATGCCCGCAGAAGCGCACGAGAACTGGGAAGCGCTCTTGTCGCAGCTCGACGCGCTGAGCGCGCTGCCCGCGCATCGGACCTCGTCGCACGACGTGATGCGCGCGCGGGTGGTGACCGACGCCGAGCTGGAGATGGACGCGCGGGCTTACCGCGACTTCCCGCCCGAGCTCATCGAGCGGGCGCAGCTCACCATCGCGCACCTGGGCGTGCGGATGGCCGAGCTGCGGCAGCTGAAGCCGAAGGCGCTCCGGCGCCGCAAGGTCGACTACAGCTGGCCGGTGACGCCCACCGCCGTGACCAGTCTCTTCGGGCGGCGGCTGCACCCCATCTCCAAAGTGTACAAGCCGCACCTGGGCATCGACCTGGCGGCGCACCCCGGACAGCTCGTCACGTCCGCTGGCTCGGGCGTGGTCACCTTCGCCGGTTGGCACGGCGCGCATGGACAGAAGGTGCACGTGCGCCACGCCGACGGCGCGGTGACGAGCTACAGTCACTTGTCGATGATTCTCATCGAGGTCGGCACCGAGGTTCAGCGGGGCGACCCCGTCGGGCTCGCCGGCAAGACGGGCCAGGCGACCGGGGTGCACCTGCACTTCGAGTTCTTGCGCAACGGCCGGCAGGTGGATCCGCTCAACGAGCTCGGCCACCCCGCGCGCGTGCCGGTGGCGCTGAGGTGATTCCTCCGGAGTTGGAGTCGCTGCTCGGCAAGGCGTTCTTGCGCGCGCACGGCCGCGAGGCGAACGACGCCATCGAAGTGGCGCGGCGCGAAGGCGCGGGCGCGCGCGGGCCGGCGGTGAGCTACGAGGTGGTCCTGCCGGCGGCCGAGGCGGCGGCCTACCTGACCGAGAAGGTGCTGCCGCGCTTCGTCTACTTCCTCGACAGCCGCGGGCTGCCGATCGCCGAGCCGAGCGGGGTCGTCATCTCGCTCTTCCTGGGGGAAGCGCTCTTCTTCGTGCACGCCGGAGACTTCGTCGATTGGCTGTCGGCCAAGAGCGGCGTGTCTTTCGCCGACATGCAGCACCGCTGGGGCTTGCCGGAAAAATGAAAAGGGCGTCCCGCTCGATCGGAACGCCCCACGGGGCGAAGCCAGTTGCCATCCGACACGCTGGCTCCCGTCGACGGCCTCTGGGCCGCCGTTTCGGAAACGCTTCAGAGACTACAAAGTCTCCTTCAGCTCCTTGGCCGGCCGGAAGCCGATGGTCTTCGAGGCCTTGAGCTTCATGATCTCGTTGGTCTGCGGGTTGCGAATCTTGCGCGCCTTGCGCGACCGCATCGACCAGGTCCCGAAGCCGGGGTAGCTGAAGCGGTTGTCGCGCTTCACCGCCTTGCCGATGTTGTTGAAGACGATGTCCAGGATTTCGGCCGCCGACTTCTTGGTCAACTTCGACTGCGCCGCGACGACTTCCACGAGCTCTGCCTTCGTCATGACCCCTCCCTTAGGTCCCCGTTGAACCGGGGCTGCCTTGGTAACAAATCGCGATTTGTCATGTCAATCGTCGAATTGATTTCAAGGCTAGAAATCGGCTCCGGACGATTATTTGCCACCAAGGAGGACCCGGTTCAGAGTGTGAATCGCTCGATGAAAGCCAAGACATACATCCCGCGGCGACAATTGAGACAGATCCGGTTCGGATCAAAAACGAAACAAATACGATCATTTGAAACATGTTTTTGATCCGGATTGCGCGGGCTTGGCGCGCGGGTCAGATCGGCCGGGAAGGTGTGCCGATCACGCCGCCGGGCTAGGCTTCGAGCTCGCCGTGCGCCTGGTCCCGCTCGCTGCCGTCCTCTTTTTCACCTGCGCCACGGCGGTGCGCGCCGGGGGCCCCACCCTGTGGGTCGACGCTTCGGCGCCGCTGGAAGGGGATGGAACGAAGGCGCGGCCCTTCAAGACGCTGCAGGCGGCGCTGGTGCGCGCGGGAGCGGGCACGCACGTGCGGCTCTCGGCCGGCCTGTATCAAGGGCCGTTCACGTTGCCCTCGGGCGTGGTGCTCGAGGGGCGCGGGCCGGTGGTGCTGTTCGCCGAAGGGCTCGACGCGCCGGTGGTGCGCGCGGAGCCGGGGACGCGCCTGGTCGACGTCGTGGTGCAGGGCGGAGGCGTGGGGCTGCAGCCCGAGGCGGACGTGGCGCTCGAGCGGGTGCGTTTCAGCGGACAGCGCCGCAGCGCGATCATCGCCGGGCGCGGCAAGCTGAGGGGCCACGGGCTGGAATTGACCGCGGGCGTCTCGCAGACGCGGGGCATGGTGGTGGGGGAGGGCAGCGAGGTCGAACTGACCGAGACCCGCTTTCGGGGGCCCTTCTTGCGCGGCGTCGAGCTGCAGGGCGGCGTCTTGCGGCTGCACCGCGCCAACTTCGAAGGTCCGCTCACCGCGGTGCACCAGAGGGGCGGCACCTCGGTGCTTCAGCACCTGGAGATTTCAGCGGGCGATGGGCCGGCGCTGTTCGTGTCGCAGTCGAAGATGACCGCTTCCCACGTGGACGTGAGGGGCCATGAGTACGGTCTGCAAGCCGGACGTGGGGCGGAGCTCGACATCACCGACTTCACCTCGACGCGTTCGTACCAGGCCGGGCTCGCGGTCGTCGGCGCGCGCGGGAGGCTCCAGGACGTCGTGGTGGTCGAGAGCGGCAACCTCGCGGGCATGCAGTTGCTCAACGCGCAGCTGTTCGCCGAGCGGGTGCGGCTCAAGCAGAGCACCGGGGTGGGCCTGGTGATTCGTCACGGAGACGTCGAGCTGCGCGACGTGCTGGTGGTCGATGTGCGAGGCGACTTGGAGGTCGACGGCGGCCGCTCGACGGGGGACGGGGTGCAGGTGCGCGACGCGCGGGCGACCTTGGTGGACCTGGAGGTGCGCAACGTGAGCGGCATCGCGCTATTGGCCACCCAGGCCGCGAAAGTGAAGGCGCGCGGGCTGCAGGTCGCCGGCGCGCGGCACGGGGCGGTGGTGGTCGAGCGGCTCGCCGAGGTCGAGGTGGTCGGCGCGGAGCTGACGAAGGTGGGGCAGACCGCGATGGTGGCGCACGACCAGGGCAAGCTGTGGGCCGACCACGTGCGCGCGCCAGGAGCAGAGGTCGTCGCGTGGGCGGAGTGCGTGGGCGAGACCGCCGCTCATCTGGGTGCCAAGTTGATGACGCCGCAGCACGCGCGGGCGCCCTGCGTTCAGCGGTGGAGCGCGCCGCGCGCGAAGTGATGGCACTTCGTCGGAAGGAAAAGGCCGTTCACGTCGCCGTCGCCGTCGCCGTCGCCGACGACGTCTACGATCACGATCACGACCACGTCTACGACGTTGACGTAATCGTTGACGTTGACGTTGACGGCGACGTGAACGGCGACGGCCTGAAACGAAGCTCTCCTCAGGAAATCCACAACGGGCGGAAGAAAAGAAACCCCACCCGAAAGAGAAAGACCCGCTCCACCGCGCTGCTGGGGACGGGCGCCGCCGTCGCGCTCACGCCGTCGAGCCAGCTCTGGAAGTAGCTGGCCTCCATATCGAAGCCGAACGCGTCGAACATCGGGAAGCGAACGCCCAAAGAGGCGCCCGCGAGCGGCCCGCGCTGAATCCCTCCGGGAGCGCCGAGCGTGCGGTGGTTGTAGCCACCGTGCAGCTGCGCGTACGGCGCCCAGCGCGTGTCGTCGAATCCGTAGCCTTGCTCAATCGGTCGCTCCACGTGCACGCCGCGCCGGGGCTTGGTGAAGACGAAGGTCGGGCTGAGCATCGCGGAGTACGTCTGCGCCGGTGCCGCCGAGCCCGAGAGCAGCTCGGCGCCGAGCGAGAGGTCGAGCGCGAGCCGATCGATGGGGAAGAGGCCCACGGTGAAGTCGATGCGCGTGCGCAGGATGTCCGTGGGTGGCGCGCCGGCGATCGACGCCTGTCCGAAGGCGACCGCGCCGTCGATGAACGCGTGCAGCGTGCCGGCGGCGCCATAGCCGCGATAGCGGCCCGCAAGGGAGACCGCCTCGTCGGCCGGCGGCTCGGGCGGCGTTGGCTGTGCGCGCGCGGCGCTCGAGGCCGCGAGCACGAGCGCGAAGAGCAGGTGTCCGTTCATCCGGGGTTCGTACCGCAGGGCGGACCAGACGAGGCGAAGAAAAAATAGGTGCTCAGCGGGGCGTCGCGCGCGTGACGATCCACCGCTCGATGAGCGGATACACCTCTTTCGGCGCCCCGGAGCCGAAGACCAAATCACCGTGGCCGTAGTGAAACGCGTCGCCGTTCTCGGGGCCGAAGATGACGAGCGTCTTGTCGCCGCTGCCGGCCAGCTCGAACTGCGCGCGGATGTTCTCGGGCGTCGCGAGCCGGTCCTGGCTCCCGCCCATCACGAGCAACGGCAGGCCGAGGCGCTGGATCCCCTCGCGGTAGTCGACGCGTTGATCCCACGAGCGAAGCACATCGTTCAGCGCCCAGTCCCTCATCTGCTGAAACATGCGCCGGCTGATCGAGCTGATCACATGGTGCAGCACCTGCCGCTGCAGCCTCGCCGGCATGTGCCGCGGGTTGAGGATGAAGTCCGTGTACGGCAGCACGATGTGGCCGACGAACGGCGCGAGCCCCGCGCTCACCAGCCGCTGCCGGATGCCCAGCGGCCACGACGCCCACGACACCAGCCGAACCGCGCGCTTGAGCAACGACTGATACGGAAAGAACACCGGCGAGCCGAGCGCGAGCAGCCCCTTCAGCTTGGCCCCGAGCGGGCCTTGCGCCACGCCATAGCCGACGAGCCCGCCCAGCGAATGGCCGAGCCAGAACGCCTGCTCGGCGCCGCTGTGCTGGAGCGCCAGCGCGAGCAAGGCCGGCCCGTCGAAGCGGATGTGGTCGTCGGCGCAGTAGTCGCGCCACCGCTTGCCGCGCGGAGGGCGTCGCGAGCCGCCGGTGCCGCGCCACTCGACAGCGTAGCAGTCGAAGCCGGCCTCCGAGAGGAAGTGCGAGACCGAGTGGGGCGGGTCGAAATCGAAGTAGTAGTGGTTGGCCGCGAGCCCATGACACAAGAGCACCGGCTCTCGGAAGCGGCGCGGGTTGCCGGGGCGGAAGTAAACGGCGAGCTCCCAGCCGTCTTCGGCCACCGCGGTGAGCCGGGTGGGTCTCGGGGTGCGCAGCTGATACAGGCGCAGCACCGCCCACCACCAAGCGGCGAGCAGCGTCGCGGCAAGCACCACCAGGCCCACCATGAGGGGCACGTGAGAGGACCAGACACTCATCGCATCCGCTGGACTTCTGCCAACAGGCGGCTTGTTATCGCTCCGATGAAGCTCCGCCGGTTGATGTTCGTGCTGCCGAACCTGTTCACGGTCACGTCCATCTTCTGCGGTTTCTACGCCCTGACGCTGACCGCTGGCGAGGCCACCCCGGCCCAGCTCTACCAGGCCGCCCTCGCCATCTTCTTCGCGATGTTCTTCGACGGGTTCGACGGCCGGGTCGCCCGCCTCACCAAGACACAGAGCCAATTCGGCGTCGAGCTCGACAGCCTGGCGGACGTGATGTCGTTCGGCGTCGCCCCGGCGATGCTCGTCTACAAGTGGGCGCTCGCGGAGCTCGGCTTCTTGGGCGTCTTCATCGCGTTCGCGTACGCGGCCTGCGGCGCGCTGCGCTTGGCGCGCTTCAACGTGCTCGCGCTGCGCTCACCCCATGGCGGCAGCTCGCGCTACTTCATCGGCTTGCCGATTCCGCTCGCCGCCGGCGTGCTCGTGTCGATGGTCATCTCGCACTACGCCGCCGACGGGACGCCGATCGGCGAGACGGGGGCCGCGCCGGTCGCCGTGTGCGTCGCCGCGCTCGCGGTGTTGATGGTCTCGACCGTCCGCTACCGCACGTTCAAGGACCTGAGGCTGTCGCGGCGCTCCGTCGGGGTCGCCATCGCTGTCGTCGGGCTGGGCGTCTTCATCGCCACCCAGCTGCACCCGGCATACGTGCTGATCGCTTACTTCACGACGTACTTGCTGTTCGGGCTCGTGGAGTCGGCGTTCATGCTGCGCCGACATCTGGCCGATCGCCGCTCCCTCTCCGCCGGGCGCGACGAGGAAGAGGTCGACGAGCAGGAATACCTTTGATGTCCTCGCCGCCGCGTCCAACGTCAATCCATCAAATCGAAAACGGTGCTATCAGCGCTTCGTGCGCATCGAATTGATTTGCACGGGGGACGAGCTCACCACCGGGCTCACCGTCGACACCAACAGCGCGTTCTCCCTGAGCAAGCTCTTCCACGAGCTCGGGCAAAAAGCGGAGCGGGTGACCGTCGTCGGCGACGACCGCGACGTCATCTGCGGAGCGCTCCGAGCCGCGAGCGAGCGGTCCGACGTGGTGCTGGTCTGCGGTGGCCTGGGCCCGACCACCGACGACCTCACCGCCGAGTGCGCGGCGAACGTCGGCAACGTGCCGCTCGTCGAGAACGCCGAGGTGATGGAGCGCATGCGCCAGCGCTTCGCCAAGCACAACATCGAGCTCACCCCCAACAACGTGCGGCAGGCGAGGGTGCCCGCCGACGCCGAGGTGGTGGTGAACCCGGTGGGCACCGCGCCGATGTTCATCCAACGCATCGGCCAGGCGACCTTCTTCTACCTGCCCGGCGTGCCGCGCGAGTACAAGCACCTGGTCGAGCACGAGGTGCTGCCGCGCCTCCGCGCGATGCTCGAGCGCGAGCCCGGCCGCGTCTACCGCGCGTTTCGGCTGCTCAAGACCGTCGGCTTGCCCGAGTCGCACCTCGACGCGCGGGTGGCGCCGCTCGCGAAGGTGCACCCCAAGGTCGTCTTCGGCTTTCGCACCCACGCTCCCGAGAACCACCTGAAGCTGATGGCCGAGGGCCACACGCAGGCCGAGGCGGACGAGGCGCTGCGGGCCGCCGAAGGCGCCGCGCGTCAGGTGCTCGCCCAGTGGCTGTTCGGCGCGGACGATGCGTCCTTCGCGCAGTCGGTCGGCGCGCTGCTCCGGTCCCAGCAGCTCACGCTCGCGCTCGCGGAGAGCCTCACCGGCGGAATGGCGGCCGAGCTCCTCACCGACGCCGCCGGCGCGAGCGAGTACTTCGTCGGCTCGGCGGTCACGTACCAGGACCGCCTCAAGCACCAATGGGCGGGCGTCGCGGAAGAGACGCTCGCGCGGCACGGGGCGGTCTCCGAGCCGGTCGCGCGCGAGATGGCCGAAGGCATCCGCCGGGCGACCGGCGCTCAGATCGGCCTGTCGGCCACCGGGTACGCCGGCCCCGGCGGCGGCACCGACGAAAACCCAGTCGGCACTTTCTTCTGCGCGCTGGCGGACGGCAGAAGGACGGTGTGCGAAAAGCGCCGCGTGGCGGGAGATCGCCACCGCGTCCGGCAGTTCGCCGCGCACCACCTGCTCGACCTGCTTCGACGCCACCTGACGGAGACTTGAATGAGCGACGTCACGCCCAGCGCCCAGCCTCGCCCGTCGTCGAACGTCGTCTTCACCGCGCTTCGCCTTTGGCTCACCGCCTACAAGGTCGAGGTCGCGCTCTTCGCCGTCAGCTTCCTGGTGCTCACCTTCTTCAGCGGGCCGCGCTTCCTGCGTCAGAGCGGCGCGCCGCACTTCGTCTACCAGGCGCAGGCGTGGCTCGAAGGGCGCATCGACATCGACCCGCAGGTATTGCCCAACTTCGAGGACTGGGCGTGCGTGCGCGGGGTCGGCGGCGAGAAGGTCCGCTGCTCGGTTCCAGCGCAGCCCACCGACAAGTGGTACGTCAGCTTTCCGTCCTTCCCCTCCGTGTTGATGCTGCCGTTCGTCGCGCTGCACGGCTACCAGTTCAACGACACCTCGTTCACCGTCTTCATCGCCGCGCTCAGCATCGCGCTCTTCTATTCGCTGCTGCGCCTGCTGCAGAAGAAGGCAGAGACCGAGCGCACCCGCGCCGAGAACGTCGCCATCGCGCTCTTGCTCGCGTTCGGCACGCTGTTCTTCTACTGCGCCATTCGCGGTGAGGTCTGGTTCACCGCCGAAGTCATGGGCGTCGGGCTCACCACGCTCTACGTGCGCAACGCCGTCGGCGCGCGGAGGCCGTGGCTTGCGGGCTTGTACTTCTCGATGGCGGTGCTCACCCGGACGCCGCTGCTCTTCTCGGGCGTCTTCTTCGTGCTCGAGGCCATCTGCCCGGGCCCCAATCGCCTCGAGCAGCTCAAAGCGCTGCGGGAGAACTGGCAGCCTGCGCTTCGGAAGCTCGCGCGCTTCGCCGGCGGCATGGCCCCGCTCGCCGTGCTCGGCGCCATCAACAACTACCTACGCTTCGGCAAGCTCGGCGAGTTCGGCCACTCGTTCCTCTTCAACAACCGCGTCAACGTCGACATCGATCGCTTCGGCCTCTTCAACCTCGTCTACCTCGGCCGCAACCTCGAGGCCGCGTTCTTCAAGCTCCCGCTCGTTCGCTTCGAGCCGACGTTTCGCTTGGGCTACGACCCGCACGGCCTCTCGTTGCTGCTCACGTTGCCGATTCTCGTCTTCCTGCTCGTGCCCAAGCCGCCCACTGCCCGGCAGCTCACGCCGTGGGCCGTCCTCGTCGGCTCCGCGTTGCCCGGCCTCGTCCTCACCGGTTGGCTCGGCGCCACCGCGCTCAAGCTCAGCCTGGTGCTGATGGTCGCCGTCCCCGCCGCCTACTTCGCCTGGAAGAAGGAAGACCGTCCGAACCACTGGCAGCTGTGGCTCGCGCTCGGCGCCATCGCGCTCCTCGGGCTCGTTGGCCGAATGGAGCCGCTGCTCGCCTTCCGTCTGACCCTCGTCCTCTCGGTCGCGCTGTTGGCCGTGCTGAGCTGGCTCTCCCAGACCTTGCCCCGGCTGCACTGGTCGCTCTGGCTGACCGTCGCGGTCACCGCGCTCCCCGGGCTCGTCTACCAGAACACCGGCTACGCGCAGTTCGGCTTCCGGTTCAGCCTCGACTACACGCCATACTTGATGCTGCTCTTCGCCATCGGCGCTTGGAAGCTGAGCAGCCGCTGGGTGATGGGCGTTGCGGCCTTCGGCGCGCTGGTGAACTTCTGGGGAGCGGTGGCTTTCTCGGGGTACACCGAGATGCTTCGGCGGTGACGGACATGCCCGACGACGTACCGAGCAAGCGCTGGCACACGCGCGAGGACAGCGGCATCCGCTTGGACCGCGCGCTCCGTTGGTGGCACGACGACGAGCCCATCGAGCACCCGAAGCTCATCGAGGCCTTCAACACCGGCCTCCAGCCGACCGACGACGGTCGGTTTCGCCTCGAGGTGGGCCACGACTGGTGCTTCGTGCAGGTGGAGGACGCCGCGTACGCGGTGGTCGCCCTCGACGCCACCGACGACGGCGCGCTCTCCGTGCGCTTGAGCGATCGCACCGCGGAGCGACTCGACCTGAGCACGCTGACGGTGGAGGACGGCGTCCTCCACTGCCGCGTGAAGCAGGGCAGGGCGAGGGCGCGCTTCACCCGTGACGCGCAGTTCGCGCTCGGCAGCCTGGTGGAGCGCGCCCCGTCAGGGCCAGTGCTCAAGGTCGGGTCGAGAGCGCTTCAGCTGCCTCCCGCGTTGTCGTCGGCTCTCGACTTCGCGGGCTGACCGAGCGTCGTTTGGTCCTCGGCGTGCGCCGGGCCCGGCGCCGCTCCTTCGGCTCCACGCAGACGTCGCTCGCGGCTGCCCGCGCCATCACCAGCGGCGGCGGCGCGGCCATGAGCTCCTCGATGCGGTGGCTCTCGTCGGTCCAGGCCGCGGTGTGTAGGCAGCCGCTGAAGAGGAGCAGGCAGCAGAGCAGGAGGGGCGGGCTCATGCCGCCACCTCGAGCCCTGGCTGCGGTATCGGCTTGCCGGCCGCGAGGATTCGGGTCGCCAGCTCGTCGAGCACGGCGGGCCGCTCCTTGAACCACTCGATGGCGCGGTCGCGGCCCTGGGCGATCCGCTCGCCGCCCAAGCAGTAGTGCGCGCCGGACTTCTCGATGAGCCCGAGCTCGCAGCCCAGGTCGACCACCTCGCCCGCCCGGTTGATGCCCTGGCCGTAGAGGATGTCGAACTCGGCCTCCTGAAACGGCGGGGCCACCT
>CAZEDU010000010.1:0-38091 GCA_964511185.1 uncultured Myxococcaceae bacterium
TCAGCCCGAAACCCCTTACTTTTTTTCCGTCTCGGGGGACGTCGCCGGTTGCCCTTCGGTTCCAGTGGAAGCGCCCTCGGCCGGGGCCAGCGCGCCTTCCTCCTGCGCCGCCTGGTCCGACACCTTGTCGAGGAGCGCCGCGCCGTCCTTGCTCTGCTTCGGCTTCTCCTTCGGCTGGGCCGCCGCCGGCTGCGGCGTGCCGGCCTTCTGCATCGCCGCGATGCTCTTGATCTTGGCGTCGATCAGCTGCTGGTCGGTCGGGGTGCTGATGCTCTGGCTCTTGCAGCGCTCGAGGAAGCCGACCGCCTTGTCCCAACCGCCGCGGTCCGCCGCGTACGCCCAACCCGCGCCGCAAATGGCCTCGGAGTGGCCCGACTTGAGCGCCAGGACCTTCTCGAACGCAGCGCCCGCCGCCATGCCCTTCTTGGTGTCGCGGCCCTTGAGCCCGTCGAGCGCGTACGCATAGCCCAGGTGCACCTCGTACGAGTTCGGCTCGAGCTCCACCGCGCGCGCGAACGACTTCTCGGCGGTCTCGTAGTCGCGGTAGCTGAGCGCCATCGCGCCCAGGTTCATGTGACCAGGCGCGAACCGGTCCGACAGCGACACGGCCTTCTGGAACTGGGCCAGCGCGCGGCGCCGGTCGTCCATCTTCAGATAAATCATGCCCAGGTTGTTGTAGACGCCCGGGTCCTTCTCATCGAGCTTACGCGCGTTCGCGCTGATGAACTCGGCGAGCTTGTAGTTGCCCTGGTCGAAGTAGATGAGCGCCAGGTTCTTGTACGCGTCCGCGTTGTCCTTGGTGCGCGAGAGCACCTTGCGCGCCGCCCCTTCGGCCAGGTCGAACTTCTTCGCCAGCCGGTAAACGACCGCGAGGTTGTTGAGCAGCTGCACGTCGTACTCTTTGCCGGGCTGCTTGAGCGCCGCCTCGTAGAGCGCGATCGCCTGCTCGAACCTGTCCTGCAGCCGGTAGCACTTGCCCAGGTTGAGCAGCGTGGGCTCGTGGCTCGGGTCCATCTGGTGGGCCTTCTCGTAGGCCGCGATGGCGCGCGCCAGGTCGCCGCGCCGCTCGGCGATCACGCCCAGGTTGAACTGCGCGTTGACCATCTTCGGGTTCTTGTCGACCAGCGCCTGGAACACCTTCTCCGCCGCGTCGTACTGGCCGGCGTCGAACTTGCGCACGCCGTCATTGAAGCGGTCGGAGTCGCTGGTGGGTTGGCCCGCCGCGCTCTGCTGCGCCGCCGCCGCGCTCGGGGGCGGCGCCGCGCTCTCGGTGGTCTTGCAGCCGACCAGCGTGACGCCGGCGACGAGGAGGGCCGAGGTGAAAAGCGACTTCATCGTGGTTCTCTCTTCGCGAATGTTCATGTCTTCGACCTCTAGCGCGCGCTGGTGGCAGCAGAGCCCGCAGGAACCGGTGCCGGTTGCGGCACGGCCTTCGGCTTCGGCTCGGAGTTGGTCTTGGGCTTGGCGTCACCGCCGCTGGGCTCGGTCGGCGAAGCCGGCGGCTGCGCGGCGTTCGCGGGCGCGGCGGGGGGCGTGCTGGACACCGCCGCCACGGCGACCGGCTCCTTCGACACCGGCGCGGTCACGAAGAACTCCGATCCGTGGAACGGCACCTCGCGGACCTTCGCGTACAGCCCCGGGCGGTACTTGTTGATCCGCTCCTGCGCGAGCAGCGTCCACTCGTTGTAGACCTTCAGCTCGTAGCTCTTGGCGAGCGCCTTCTCGAGCGCCTCGATCGACTTCTCCTCCAGCGGGAAGGCGCGGTTCTCGAGCTCGCCGCGGTACATGTCGAGCTGCTCCTGGTCGAGCCCCTTCGGGTTCGGCGAGTCGAGGAAGTTCTGCGCGAAGTCCGCGTACGCCAAGCCGATGCGCGTCAGCGCCGCGATGCCGTGGTCGCCGGAGCCGGTGGCCAGCACCTCGGTGTACGCCTTCTCCACTTCCTGAATCTTCTTCACCTTCGCGGCCAGGTCGGCGCGCAGGGTCGCGACGCGCTGGAAGCGAATGTCGGTGTACTGCTTCCAGAGCGGCTCGAGCGCGAGGAAGCGGGCGTGGGCATAGCCGTCACGCACGCGGTCGTTCTTCTTGTCCTCCGCCGACAGCTTGCCGTAGCCCACGATCAGCTCCCTCTGCAGCTTCTCGACCTCGGCCGAGTTCTTCAGCTCCCGGTACGCGCGAAGCTGGCGGTACTTGGCGTCGTAGACGCGCGCGCCGCTGACCCGGTTGTCCTTGCCGTACGTGCCGACGAAGCCCTCGAACGCCTTCGCGGCGTCCGCCCACTTCTTGTCCTTCTCGTGGATGAGGCCGATGTTGAAGGCGATCTCGGGGACGTCCTTCTTCTCTTTGAAGCGCGTCAGGTAGTGCTGGTACGCGGCGATCGCCTTGTCCGACTTGCCCAGGCCCTCCCACCACAAACCGGCGTTGAAGATCGCGTCGGCGACCCACTTCTCGGCTTCCTTGACCAGGTCCTCGCGCTCCTTCGGGTCGACCTTGCGCGGCTCGACCTTGGCGCCCTTCTTCTTCGGCGCCGCCGCGACCTTCTTGCCGTCGCGCTTGGCCGCGTTCTTCATGTTGGCGATGCCGATCGCCTTGTCGCCCGCGGCCTCGTCGTAGGCCTCGACGAACGCCTCGTACATCTCGGCCGACTTCGGGAAGTTCGCCACCTTCTCGTAGAAGCTCGCGAGCGTGTAGCGGACCTTCAGCTCGAACGGCGTGCCCGGGTACTCCTTGAGCGTGCGCTCGCCCACCTCGATGCCGCGGTCGAGCTGGTTCGCGTCCTGGAAGATGACCATCGCGTAGGTGAGCGCGCGGTCCGCGTTGTCCGACTTGGGGAACTCGGCGACGAACTTGATGAACTCCTCCGCCGCGAGCGCGGGGTTCTTGTCCTTCTTGTAGACGACCTCGTCGATCCACTTGTACTGCGAGCCTTCGACGACGCCGGTCACGCGCTTGGCGAACTCGGTGTTCGGCTTGGTCAGCTTCTTGTTCGCGAGGAACTGCCGCGAGAGCTTGTTCAGCTCGAACCACTCGCCCTTCTCTTCGAGCACCGACATCGAGAGGTCGGCCGCGTCCTGCGAGCGCTTCTCCTCCGGCCACTTGAGGATGATCTCGCCGAACCGCTTGGCCGCATCGAGGAAGTGGTTGCGGTCGTAGTAGACGACGGCGGCCTGGTAGCGGACGTCGATCTCGTCCTGGTTGTTCGGGAAGAGCGTGTTGTAGTTGTCACACGCGGCGACCAGCTTCTCCTCGAACCCGGTGAGCTTCTGCTCCTCGAGCTCCTTGGCGGAGCGCTTGGTGATCTTCGCCTGCTTCTCGACGTTGCCCTTCTTCTTCTGCTCGTCGACCTTCTGGCCTTCCTTCAGGTCGCTCTTCGCGAGCTGGCCGCGCTCGATCTTGACCAGCTTCTCGTACGCCAGGATCGCGTTGTACGCGGCGGCCTGCCGGTACTTCTCCTGCGAGACTTCCTTCGCGGTGTCGCGGTTCGGGATCTTGAACGTGACGACCGTGTCGTACTCCTTCGCGGCCGGCTCCCACTCCTCGAGCGCCCAGAGGATCTCCGCGTAGTAGAAGCGCAGGTTGAACGCGAAGTCCGAGACGAAGTTCTCGTCCTGGCTCGAGGCGAACGCGTCGACGTACTGCTTGTAGATGTCGCGCGCGAGCCGGTAGGTCTCGACCTGCTTCGTCTTCTGCGCCTCCTGGTGGTAATCGGTGACCACCGTGCGCATCGCCTCCTCGGCGACGTTGAAGCCGTTGCGCAGGACCTCTTGCTTCGACGCGTTGGCGTTCCACCACGCGCTGCCCGGGCGGTACAGCTCGGCGAGCCGCTTCACCTCGAGCTTCACCTGGTCGCGCTGACGCCGACCTTCGTAGCTGCGGATGATCGCCTGCTGGTAGTCGGGCGCCGCCTCCGCCATCGGGTTCTGCTCGATGAGGTAGCGGAAGCTCTTGATCGCGTTCTCGAAGTGGCCGGCGTCGACCAGCTGGTAGCTCATCTTCGCGATCAACGTGGTCTGCCGCTTCTTGCCCGCGTGCTGCTTGAAGTACGCGATGCCGTCGTCCGAGCGGTTGAGCTGAACGAACATCACCACCATGTCGTTGAGCGCTTCGTTCTTCAGGTCGGTCATGCCCTTGCCCTGCTTCTCGGCGTAAGCGACGACCTCCTGCAGCTTCTTGAGCGCCTTCTCGTGCTCGCCCGCGTTGAAGTCGCACCAGGCCAGCTTGTAGAGCGCGTACGACTTGATGTTCGGCACCGAACTGGCGAAGGCCTTCTCGTACATCGTCTTCGCCTTCGACAGCTCATTGGCCACGTCGAAGTAGTGGTTGCCGAGCTGCACGTAGGTGTCCGCGACGAAGCGCGAGTTCGGGTAGTTCTTGATCAGGTCCTCGTACCGCTTGATCGCCTCCGCCCGCTTGCCGATCTCGTACTGGTTGTAGCCGAGCGAGAAGAGGACCTCGTCCTTGCGCTCGTAGGCCGGGTACTCGCGCAGAATCGTCTCGTAGATGCGCATCGTCTCGGCGCGGTAGAGCTCGCTCTCGCGGTGGTCCACCTTGGGGTCGCCGACCTTCTCGCCCCGGTTGCGCGCCTCTTCGACCTTCTTTTCGTCCTCCTGGAACTTCAGCATCTCCTTCCGGTTCAAGTACTTCGACTTGTCCCAGTAGAGCTCGGCGAGCTGGTAGTAGAGGTCGGCCTTCTGCGCGTCGCCGTCTTCGAACCGCTTGATGAGGTTCTTGAGCGAGGCGATCGACTCGTCGCGCTTCTTGTCCGCGAGCGCCTCCTTCTCGGCGTCCTCCAGCTTGGGGGCGGTCTTGAAGCTGGCGGGCCCCTTCCGGGTCGGCGGCTTGTCGGCCGCGGCCTTCTTCTTCGGGGCTTGGCTGGCCGGGTCGGTCGCCGCCTTCGGAGGCGCGGCCTCCGAGGCCTTCGCGCCCTTCTTGGCGCCTTTCTTCTGACCCCAGGCTTCGGTCGTGACGAGCGTGGTCCCGACCAAAAGCGTCGCCAACAGCGGCGCCGCCGCGAACAGACGAAGGAACGACCTCATGCTGTCTCCTGCGGAAATGAAGCGGTTTCGAAAGACGGCCGAACGAAGGCCGCCCCCGAGGGAAAAACGCGCGCGCAAGCTACTCGCCGCCTGAACAAATGGAAAGGGGGGCCCGACGCGCGCCCCCAACTGTCGACTGGCCGCTACTCGGACCGCTGGTCGAGACAGCCTGTCTTGAGGGTGTACTGGTAGTAGCCAATCTCGTCGCGCCAGAACTCACCCTGGAACTTCCAGTAGTTCCAGTCCTCGGCGGGCATCTTCGGCCGGTGCAACGCCTGGCTGGCGAGGAGCTTCCGCTGATCGACACCCGCCTCGGCGATCTCCTTCTCCGCCTTCGAGGTCTCGAAGCGGATGATCTCTGCCGTATCCGAGTAGGTCTTGATGGCGCGCTCCGCCTCGACCAGGCGGCGCTGCACGAGCTGGCCGGCGACCTTGACCAGGTTCGCGCGGTTCTCGTCGAGGGTGGAGATCAGGTCGGGCGAGAGCTTCGAGCGCCAGGCCTGGTTGGCCGAGATCGCCTGCTTCTCGGCGTCGATCTGCTTGAGGGACGCGAGCACGTCGAGCACGCGCTGGCTGCCGCGCACCCAGTTGACCACCGGCTTGGGCAGCTCGGAGGCCTCGGTGTTCACCAGGTTGAAGTAGTAGTCGGCGTCGCGCTCGCCCTGCGTCACCTTCTGCAGCCGCTCGTGCATCGGCATGTAGATCTCGTCGAACGCGCCGAGCGCCGTCTTCGCCTCTTCGTGCAGGCAGCTGAAGTAATAGACCGTCGCCTTCAGCGTCCACGACTCGGGCTGGAACGCGCCGGCGAACTGGGGCGCGTGGAGCGCCTGCAGCGAACCGAGCGCCCCGCCGAAGTCGTCGTTGCGGAAGCGGGCCCAGCCGTTCTCGAAGAGCGCCTGGTCCCAGTAGCGCGAGTAGCGCGGCAGCTGCTCGTAGGCGTCGACCGACTTCTGGTACTCGCCCATGCCGTAGTAGGTGCGGCCCAGGGCGAGCCGCGCGAGCTGCTGGGTGAGCTCCAGGTCCTGCCCGCGGGTGGCGCTCAGCACGTTCTCGAAGGCGGCGATGCCGGCTTCGGTCTTCGCGCCGCCCGGGTAGCGCGGGTCGACGAGCACGATGCCGAGCAGGTACTGCGCCTTCGGGTAGATGGGGCTCTCCTTCTGCACCGCTTCCAAGAAGGCCGCCGCCTCGTCGAACTTGTTGCTGCGCTGGCTGATCGTGCCGATGAGGTAGTTGACGCGCGCGAGCGTCTCGACCGGCAGCGTCGCCCAGTCTTCGCTGTAGGTCTTGTTGAGCAAGCTCGGGATGATGTTCGGCTCGTCGAGCTGCTGCTGAATGGTGACGAGCGCCTCGACCGCCTTCAGGTAGTTCGGGTGCACCTTCCCGGTGCGCACGATGCCCGCGAACTGAAACGCGGCCGACAGCGGCAGGCCTTTCTTCCACAGCGATTGAGCGAGGTAGTACTCGGCCTTGCCGCGCAGATCGGCGTCGGTCGAGCCCTGCACGATGTCGTTGAAGGCGAGCGCGGCGGCGTCGTAGTCGCCGCCGTTGAACGACGAGAGCGCGCGGTTGTAGAGCGAGACGTCTTGCGCCAGCGCGAGCGCCGGAACGACGACGAGGAGAGCCAGGGCGCGGAAGGTTCGTTGGGTCATGGCGCTTAGAACAGGAAGGCGATGCCGGCGTAGAGGCCGACGTTGTTGAGCACGTCAGACGAAGCGTCGCGCACCAGCTGAATGGCCAGCGGCAGATCGTCGCGGAGATTTCTGCCTTCGGTGCCGGGCTGCACACCGTCGAAGTTTTGCGAGCGGCAGGCCCCCGAGACGGGCACCCCCGACAAGCTGGCGCCCGGGGTCCGCTGGTTGGCCTGCTGGAGCGCGGTCAGATCATCGAGCGTGCAGCCGTTCACCGAGTCCACGCGCGCGGTGTAGACCATGTCGCGCAGCTCGAGCCGGAAAGCCCACCGGTCACCGAGCTGCAGCCGCGCGCCGATGCCCAAGGAGCCCATGAACTTCATCCCGGTGTCGCCGAACGTCGCCGGCCCCGCCGCGTTGGTGGGCTTGAGCAGGATTCGGGTGGAGCCGACGCCCGCGCCGCCGTTCAACACCAGCGAGAAGTGGCCCAAGCTGTTCTCGTACCAGGCGAACTTGCCGTAGAAGGGCGTGACCTCGACGCCGCCCTGGACGCCCCACACCAGCAGGAGCGACGTCGCCGCGCGCGCGGTTTGGCGAACCTTCTCGGTCAGCTCGGCGTTCCAGGCCGACTCGCTCGAGTACCAATCGTACAGGCCGGTGAGCTGCAGGCCGAAGTTCTCGTGCAGGTGGTACACGTACGAGCCCGCGGTGCCGTAGTGCTGGGTGAACTTGCCGTTCACCTGGGCCCAGATCGGGTAGAGGACGAGCTCGCTCTTGCCCTTGTCCGAGAACGCCTTTCTCTCGACGATGTGAACGGCGACGTTGGGGTTGTAGAGCGGCGCGCCCGAGACCAGCTTCTGGGACTCGGCCGAGCCGGCCTGCGTCGGCTGGGTCGCGTCGCCCGCGGGCGCGGCCGTCTCCGCGGCGGGGGCCGCGCTCGGCGCGTCGGACTTGGGCGCTTCGGCGGGGGCCGGCGCTTCGTCGTCTTCGTCTTCGTCGCTGCCCGCCTGACCCAGGATCACCTGAGCCGGGAGCGCACGCACGGGGAACGCCTGCGCGAGGGGCGCGAGCAACAGGGCAAACAGCAGAGTCGCTTTCATATCGTCGTGCCTTCTTGGCCCAAGAGCTGCTTAGAAGAGAAACGAGTAGCCCACATCGAGCATCACCAGGTTGGTGATGCCAGGGGACGTCGCCGGCGTTCCACCGCTCGCCAACCCGCCGGCGCGTTGAATGCCGACCAAGTAAGAGTCGGGGTACGAGAAGTCGCGCACCTCGAGGCGCAACGATTGCTTCGGCGTGAGGAAGACGCGGGCGCCGAGCGCCGCGCTCCCGATGGGTGCGACCTTGGTCTCTTGCAGGAACGCGTCACACGCGGTGCCGCCGGCCGGCGAGGTGCAGAAAACCAGCGACTCGCGCTGGAACTGCCCCGCCCCGCCGCCGAGCCACAAGTAGAACTGGTAGTGCACCGGCAGCTCGGCGAGCAGCGAGATCTTCCCGTAGATGGGTTGCCAGCGGACGCCGAAGATGGCGTTCGCGTTCATTTCCCACAGGTCGGCCAGATCGTTCGCTTCGCGGATCGACGTGTTCGCGGCGAAGTCGTCGGCGATCTGCCGCGCGAGCCCGGTGTGGCGCGAGTACGCGTAGCCGCCGCGCAGCTCGACCGCGAACGTCTCGGAGATGTTGTACCCGGCGCTGGCGTTGAAGTTGTAGTGCTCGGTCAGCCGCGTGAGCAGGGTGAAGCCCACGTTGAGGCCGAGCTCGAAGCGGCCGTCGGACGAGTACAGCCGGTTGCGCACCACCGTTCGCTCGATGAGCTCGTCGCCCGCCTGGGCTTCCGGGGTGACGTCTTGCGCCAGCGCCAGGGTCGGCAGGCTGACGGCGAGGGCAATCGCGAGCGCGCGAGCGCGGGACAGGTTTCGTTCCATAGGTCGTTTCACGGACAAGAGGCCTCGAAGTCGGCCGCGACGTCGTAACAAATCTCCACGGTGCTCAAGGATTCGGGCACCGCGGTGCCATCGAAGTGAACCGCGTTGCGAAGCGCGGACGCGTTGCACTTCTGGTACTGCGCGCCGTTCGGTGCTGGCTGCGTGCTGACGGCGACCTTCTCGGCGCAGCGCTGCGAGCGGCAGACCTGTCCTTGCGGGCAGTTGCCGTCGACGCTGCAGTTGGCGGCGTTGCTCGGTGAGACGTAGACGTCGAGGCCGGCCGCGTTGGCGCCGCTCACCTTGAGCTCGGGCCCGCGCGTCAGGCGGAAGTCCTTGCGGAGCCCCGAGGCCGCGTAGCCGAGCGCCGACAGCGCGCCGGCGAAGTTGTCTTCGCAGATCGACACCGCGACGCCGCCGGTCGCCTCGGCCACGCGAACGTAGCGGTCGCCGAAGTACGCGACCTCGAAGCCGCCGTCGTTCTCGCCGCTGGTGGGGCACGGCTGGCCGTTGAGCGAGCGGCAGCAGCCCACGTGCGGGCGGGGGTCGCCGAACTGCGAGGGCACGCCCGCGTCGGGAGAGCCGTCGAGCGCCACGATGGCCGCGAGCGCGACGAGATCCTGGTTCCCGTAGCCCTTGTAGCTCTCGAGGAAGCGGGCGAAGTGCGCCGCGCTGCCGAAGGTGGCGCCGCCGTCGAGCTGCAGCGTCGACTCGGGCGCGCAGCGGCAGCCAGGGTCGGCCGTGCACAGCGCCTGGTTCTGCATCGGGACGCAGGAGGCGTCGTCTTCGTCGGACACCACGACGACGTAGAGCGCGGCGTCGGGGCGAATGAACTTGGTGGAGGTGCTGGTGGACTGGTTGTTCGGGTCGCTCAGGCTCAAGAAGGCCGCGAGCAGCCCGCGCTCCTGGGCGCTGCCCGCCGTGCCCACCGTGGCCATCTGGGTGAACGCGGTCACCGCGTCGTCGGTGCCGGCGTCCGGCGTGGTGTCGGTGTTGCAGACCGACGCGCCCGTCACGTCGGGCGTACACGAGATGAAGTTGCCGGACTTGCTGCCCAGGGTCCACGTGCGCAGCGCGCCGCGCGCGGCGGGGTCGTCGGTGTCGGTCGAGGTGACGGCGATGTGGAAGTCGATGGGCGGCCTGGCGGCGAGCAGCTCGTTGATGAAGCCGCTGAAGTTCGCGGCGAGCCGCGCCTGCTTCGGCGCCATCGAGCCCGACGAGTCGACCACCCACAGGATGTCGACCTTGCGGACGGCGACCTGCTGGAAGAGGTCGCACTGGCGCAGGACGTTGATCGCGAAGTGGCCGGTGGCGCGCGTGGGGTCGGTCTGCACCTGAGGCGCGGCCTGGTCGACCTGCGGGCTCCCAGGAACGAGCGCGTAGGGCTCGAGGACCCGGCGCGTACGACCGCCGCGATCGTCGCAACCGGAGGCAGCGAGCGTGATGGCCAACACAAAAGCGATGCGCGATGAGGGGGCCATGAAAGGAGCGCTTGCCTAGCACGCCCCCTCCCGAGGCGGAAGGGCCAACGCCATGGGGATTGTCCCGGAAAGGAACTGTCCCCGTTTTTGCCAAGTCGGAACCTTGCAACGGCCGGGGACAGTCCCCCCGACTACTGGAGGGACGGGGGCAGGCAGGCCTGCACGGAGGTGAGCGTCACCGTGGCGGTCGCTTCGCAGCGCCAGCCTTCGGGACACTCGCTGACGTCGGCGCACGGCACGGTGCAGACCGGGCCCGAGTCCTTGCGGATGCACAGCCCGCTCTCGCAAGCGGCGGGGCCGAACGCGCAGTCGGCGCCGGCCTTGCCGCCGCCATCGGGGAAGCAGACGTCGACGTCTTCGGACGAGCCGAGCGCTTTGGCCTTGCGGCAGCTGAAGCCGGAAGGACAGCCAGCCGCGCACGGCACGGTGCACAGGCGCGCGGTGCCCAAGTCGAGGCAAGTGCCGCTCTGGCAAGGCGGCCGGCCGGGCGTGCAGTCGTCACCGAAGAGGCCGCCGTTCGGCGCGCAGATGCCGGAACCGCTCTTCGGACCCTCGGCGTCCCGCTTGTCCGCGGAGCAGTCGTAGCCGGTGCCGCTCGTCTCGCAGCAGCGGTACCGGTTGTCGGCGCAGTCGCCGTCCTTCGTGCAGGGGAGCGAGCAGATCGCCGAGGCGCCGACCTGGAGGCAAACCCCGGCGAGGCAATCCTGGGCGCCGTTGGCCGCGCAGTCGTCGCCGAGCCGCCCCACCCCGCTCGCGCACGTCCCGCGCTGCGGCAGGCAGTACTTGGTGTTCGCGCCGGTGGTGTCCGAGACGGTCTCGCACACGAAGCCCGCGCCGAAGTTCTTCACGCAGGCGGCGGTGTCGGCGCACGGGCTCGCGCAGAAGGTCTCGCCCTTGAACGGGCAGTCGGGGCAGTCGTTCACCACGCAGCGGTTCTCGGTGTGCGGCCCCGTGCGGCAGTCGTCGTTGTCGAGGCACGGCGCGCACTGGCGGCCATCGAGCGCGGGCGAGCAGGCGCCGCCGTTGCAGGTCTTGCCCAGGCCGCACTGGCGCACCTGGCCCAGCTCGTCGGTCGCGTCGCAGTACCCTTCGCAGCTGTTCGAGTTGGGCACGCACTGGAACGGGCCGCTCGCGTTCGGGTCGTCGCTCTGGCCGCCCAGGTTGGTGCACGAGAAGCCGGTCGGACAGTCGGGGTTTTGCGCCGAGCCCAGCGCGAGCGGGTCGCAGCCCGGGCTGGGGCACACGTTCTTGCGCGGGTCACAATCGCGCCCGCAGAAGGTCTCGTTGGAGACGACGTTGCGCACGCAGAGGTCGAGCGCGCTGCCGCACTCGTTGTCGCCCAGACAGCGCGCGCAGATCGGCTTGCCGAAGCTGCAGGTCAAGCTCGACGGCACGCACTGGGCGATGAGCTGCTTATCGGGGCCGGCCGGGATCTGCTGGCACTCGTAGCCGGCCGGGCACGCGCCCGCGTCGCAGGCGGTCGTGCAGAACTGCTCGCCGGTGCCGACGGCCTTGAAGCACGCCCCGCCCGCCGGGCACTGCTTGTCGTCCTGACAGGGGGAGCAGAGCGTGCGCGAGACGTTGATGAAGCAGTTGCCGGTGTCCGGGTTGCAGGTGTGGCCGGCCGGACAGTCCGGGTCGGACTTGCAGCCGGTCAGCTTGCGACAGATGCGGCCGTAGGCGCCCGCCGCCTGACAGATGAACTGATCAGGGCAGTTGTCATCGGTCTCGCAGGTGCCGGTGCAGAAGCCCGACGCCGTGTCGAGCGCGACGCACAGCCCGTCGGCGCACTCGGCCGCGATCTCGCCGGGCGCGAGCGTGGGCGCGCACGGCTCACCCATCTTCTTCGCGGCGGGCGTCGTCGGGCCGCACGAGAAGAGGCCAGCCAAGCTGACGAGCAGCAGACAGCGGCTCCAGAGCTTTGCGGACAAGGCCCCTCCTTCGTCGTGCGTGCGGGTCGTGGTTACTTGGTGGCGGCCTTCTTGCCGTGCGAGGCGCGGATCGCTTCCTTCACCGACGGCTGCAGGAAGACGACGCCCTCGTTGTGGCCCGGGATCGCGCCCTTGACGAGAATCAGGTTCTTCTCGGGGACCACGTCGACGACGGTGAGGTTCTGGGTGGTGACCTTCTCCACGCCGTAGTGACCCGGCATCTTCTTCTGCGGGTACACGCGGCCCGGCGTCTTACGCTGACCGATGGCGCCAGGGTGGCGGCGGTACTCGTGGGTACCGTGCGTCTGGTAGAAGCCGGCGAAGCGCCAGCGCTTCATGACGCCCTGGAAGCCGCGGCCCTTGGTGATGCCCGTCACGTCGATGGCCTGGCCCTTGGTGAACATGTCGGCCTTGACCTGGTCGCCCACGTTGAACGCGGCGGCCTCCTCCGGCGTAACGCGGAACTCCTTGATGAGGCGGGTCGGCTTGGCGCCCGACTTCTTGAACGCGCCGGCCATCGCCTTCGACAGGTTCTTCTCTTTGACGGTGCCGAAGCCGAGCTGCACCGCCGAGTACTTGTCCTTCTCGGGCGTGCGCTTGCCGACCACCGTGCAGGTCGTGACGTCGATCACGGTCACCGGGACCAGGTTCCCGTCCTCGGTGAAAACCTGCGTCATTCCAACCTTCTTACCAATCAAACCCTTGGCCATCGTGAGCTCCTGTTTTTCTCTCGCACACAGAGGTGGGTCCCCTCTGGCGGTGCGGTTTCGCGTCAGAACACGCGAAAGGGCGCGCACCCTATGCGGAAAGGCGGCCCGGCCGCAAGTCGACGGCCGCTCGGGCCCCCGGCAACCCGCCGCTCACGAGGCTTTGTCGATCTTCGGGTAGAGCGCGGCGAGCGCGGGGTCGGGGATGCGCTGCGCGTAGCACTCCTCGCCCAGCAGGAACATCGCCTGGTCGAGGTAGTCCTCCGCGGCTTGCACTTCCTCTTCCTTGGTGGCGATCGCCTGATCGAGCTCGGCCATCCGGTCGTCGTGCTCGGCCTTGCGGAGGTCGGCCTCGTCTTCCATCTCGAGCAGCCGCTTGTGAGCGAGGATGCCCTGGGCGCCGGGCTGTCCGGGGCGCGGCGTGAGCGCCTCCTTGAGCCCTTCCTCCAGCTCATCGATCTCCCGGTCCTTCCGCATCTGGATGACGCGCAGCTTCTTGAGGTTCTCGCGGGAGAGCGCGACCCGCTGGGCGTCGTGGGCCTGGGTCATCTCGAGATCCTTGTGCCGCTCCTCGGCCTTCTTGAGCCCCGCCCGGTCGTACCGCTGGACCGCGCGGAGGCTGGAGATCTTCTTTCGAAGCGCCTTGGTGCGTCCTTCGATCGCGTCGACCGCCTTGCGCCACTTCTTGACGATCTCCTGCTGCTCGGCGCGCTCGGCTTCCTGCGCCTCGAGGAAGGCCTGGTAGTCGGCGTCTTCTTCGTTCATCCGACGCTCGAGCTCCTCGAGCTCGTTGCGGCGGGCGACGAGCGCGTTCTCGGCCTTGAACACGCGGTCCATCGAGCGCGGCTGCGTGGGCTTGTTGACCAGCCGCTCGCGCGCGAGGTCGCCGAGCTGGAAGATGAGGTCGTTGTAGCTCTCGGCCTTCGCCATGCGGAGGACAGTTGTACGACAACCGAGCCCAGCCGCGGCAGACCTATTTCTAAGGAGGCGTCTGCGGGTCGAAGGGGATGGTCGGCGCGGCGAGCCCCTCGTGATCGAGCAGCCGCGTCAGCTCGTTCAACAGGTCCTGCTCTTCGCCGCGGTTGAGCTCGCAGACCCAGGCGGACGACAGATCGGCCTGGTTGCGCGCGAGCTCGGCCATCCGCTCGTAGCGGCGGATGGCCACCCGGCCATGCCGGATGTGCCGCTCGATGGCGCGCCGCAGATCGCGCGCCTCGGTGGCGTCGAGCTCGGGCTCGGGCGGCACCGGCAGCGGCCCACGTCCGAGCGCCGCCAGCCGCGCGAGGATGCGCGAGCCATGCGCCCGGCAGAACGCCGCGAGGACGAGCAAGCGGGCCTTGACGGACGGATCCACCATCAGATCGGCGAAGAGCGAGAGCCTCTGCGCGGAGACGACCTCTGCTTCCCAGGCTGCGGCCATCGCCGCAGCGAGGCGGCTGTGCCTGGCGCTCATCGCAGCCCCATCGACCAAGTGAAGGTTCTTGAAAGAAGAAATGTGGGGACAGCACTTGCGACGGGCAGCCCGCGCCCGGCTGCCGGCTCTGGCGGCGCTCAGCCGACCAGGCGGTCGATGAGCCAGAACCCGCCCGCCGCGAGGATGACGAGCGAGCCGGCGCGCACGGCCCATGGTCCGAACGGGCGCGCCTGCAGCCAGCGAACGGCCGGGTACGCCAGGGCCACCACGCACGCCTGCCCGAGCTCCACGCCGAGGTTGAAGCCGACGAGGCCGGGGACGAGCTCGTCGCGCAGGCCGTACGCGCGCAGCACCGAGGCGAAGCCAAAGCCGTGCACCAGACCGAACGCGAACGTGAGCGCCGCCCGGTGGCGGTGCCGGACGAGCAGCAGGTTCTCGAGCGCGACCCAGATGATCGACAGCGCGATGGCCGCTTCGACGTAGCGGAGCGCGGTGGCGCCCAACGGGATGATCTCGAGCGCCGCGAGGCCGAGGGTGATGGAGTGGGCCGCGGTGAAGGCGGTGGCCATCCACAGCACGTGCCTCCACCCGCGGCTCACCAGGATCAGCGCGAGCACGAAGAGCAGGTGATCGAACCCCATGAAGATGTGCTCGACGCCGAGCCGCACCCAGCCCAGCCAGCCGCGGCCCTTCGGCGCGTCGGGCAGCAGGGTGAAGTCGACGGTCTGCTGGTGGCCCTGCGCGAACCAGCTGCCCGTCTCGGCGCGCACCAGCACGTGGTAGCCGGCGGGGAGCGCGGAGAGGAACCGAAAGCGTTGCCGCAGCTGGCCTTCCCCGCATCGCCACCGCGCGGTCAGCTCGACGACGGTCGCTCGCACCGCGGCCGCGCTCGACTCGAGCGCGCACGGGGCCTCGCCCGAGGTGAGCGGCGCGTCCCGCCAGAAGCCCGCCTCGATGGCCGCCCTCCCCGCCTGGAGCTCACCTGCCGTCACCAGGTGATCCGCGTCGGCGTCGACGGGTGAGAGCAGCAGGAGCGTGGACGGCGTCAAGGTCGCCGACTGCTCGACGACGACGCCGAGCCGCCGGTGCTCCAGCAAGACCAGGTCCGCCTCGTGCGCCAGCGCGGGCGCGCACCAGGCGACGCACGCGAGCGCGGCGGCGATGCGGAGGGCGTTGCGAAGCACGGGCGCCCGACATGACACGCCAGGCCGCCGCGTGTCAGCCCACATCGATGGGGACAGGGCCCGTCTCCTGCCGCGTGCCGCACAGCGGGCAGTACAAGCGTCCGCTCCAGCGCGGCTCCACCAGCGCCTCGTCGGCGCAACACAGGAGCGGGACCTCCTTCAAGTCATCCGGCTCGGGCGGCAGCGCGGTCGGGCCCGGGACCGGCCGGAGCGGCGCGAAGGTCGGCCGCGGGTTCACCTTCAGCGTCTGCTCGACGTGCGAGAGCTGCCAGTAGCGAAGCTCGCGCGCGGTGCCCTTCCCCAGCTCATCGAGCCAGTGGCGCTGCGGGCCGGTGAGGAAGCTCTCGCTCGACGCGGTCTCTCCGCAGTAGGGGCACGTGAGCGCCATCGGGTGGCCCCACTCGTGCGGGTTCTCGTGCTGCATCGACTCGGCCAACCGCGCCTGCACCGCGACCGCATCGCCTTCGTTGGGCCGTGTCTTGAAGGCGCGCGCGCAGCGGGGACACCTGCGCCGCACGAAACCTCGCGAGTCGCGCGGCAGCTCGATGAGGCGCATCACGACAGCGCCCGCCCGCGCTGCGCCATCGCGAGCACCCAGCACACCAACGAAAGCAAGAGGAACAGGTGAACC
Source organism: uncultured Myxococcaceae bacterium (assembly GCA_964511185.1). Classification (GTDB taxonomy): domain Bacteria; phylum Myxococcota; class Myxococcia; order Myxococcales; family Myxococcaceae; genus CAZEDU01. The sequence continues at coordinate 15,932 of CAZEDU010000010.1, forward strand.
CACAAGCCGAGCTGCGCCCCGCTCACCAGGCCCAGGCCCCAGAGCACCAACAGAATGATCGCCATCGTCCACAACACGGCCGTCCCTCCCTCACGAAACGCGCGTTGCTCAGGCGACCAAGCTAGGGCGCCGGGCGCAAACGACAACCGGAACATTTTTCAGAGAGCCCGCGGCGCGGCGCGATCCGCCTCGCGTCGTGTCGCGCGGTTCGGCCGTGGCATGCGGCGTGCTCGAAGCAGCAGCGCGGAGGGGCGGATGGTCATCTGGGCGACGGTGGTGGCGTTGGCGTGCAGCGCGGCGCAGGGGCCGCAGGACATGGGCGCTCTCGAGGCCCACGGGCTGATGCAGCGGCTGGAGGAGCGCGAGGCGGAGATCGCCTGGCTCAAGGCGCGGCTCGACCTGCAGGAGGAAGAGCTCGCGCAGGCCGAGGAGCTGGGCATCGTGGAGGCGGTGAAAGCGACCGGCCTGCCGGCGCACGTGCAGCGCAGGGTGGCGGCGGCGATCGTTCGCGAAGCGCGCGCGCACGGGCTCGACCCGCTGTTGGTGGTGGCGGTGATTCAAGCCGAGAGCTCGTTCAACGCCTTCGCCGTCTCGCCGGTCGGTGCGATGGGGCTCATGCAGGTGATGCCAGGGACCGGCGAGTACTGGTCGCAGAAGCGCGGCCAGCGGCTCGGGCGAAAGACCAACCTGTTCGACCCCGAGCTGAACATCGAGCTGGGGACCAGCTACCTGTCCGACCTGATTCGCCGCTTCAAGGGCGTCGAGCCCGCGCTGGTGGCTTACAACGCCGGCCCATCGGCGGCGCGGCGCATCTGGGCCGACCCGGCGGCGCGGCGGCGCTTCGTCGCCGGCTACCCCAAGAAGGTCCTCCGCGCGCACGAACGGCTCCGCGCCGCGCACGCGTCGTCCGTCGCGCAGCGCTCGAAAGCGAACAGCGCCCACCCGGAAGGTTGAGAAGCCGATTGCGGGACTGTTGCTTCGGTGAAGGCGCGTCGATTTTTCGAAGAGGCCCCCTCCCCCGGGCGCCACACCTTCCTTAACTTGGCGTCCGTTCACGACTTCGTGGTGGGAGAGCGAAACCGATGGCCTTCGCGATTGAGCGGGAAGACAGCAAGGGGCGCGTCACGCTTCGGTTGGAAGGATGCTTCGACGCCCTCTCCGCTCAGGCCCTGCGCGCGTCGGTCGAGGCGCTGGTCCACCGCGAGGTGGTGCTCGACTTCTCGCGCGTGCGCGAGTTCTACGACCTGGCGATCCCCGTCCTCACGCGCAACCTGCTCCACCCGCGGCTGCAGGTGCGCGGCGTGGGCCGTCACCACGCGTTGGTCTTCAAGTGCTTCGGGGTGCAACACCTGGCGCCGCCCACGCGCTCGTACTGGATGCCCGAGGACGCGGTGGCGATGTAGGTCCAAAGCGGCGGCGTTTTTTCAGTAAGCTTCCGCCGCGATGACCCACGCCCTTCGGCCGCTTCCGTCCACCCTCGATCCCACCGCCGCGAAGCGCGCAATGGAAGAAGTCGCCGCGTCGCTCGCGCGCGTGGTGATGGGCAAGTCCACCCAAGCGCGCCTGGCGGTGACCTGCCTGGTCGCGCGCGGGCACCTGTTGCTCGAGGACGTGCCGGGCGTCGGCAAGACGACGCTCGCCGAGGCGCTGGCGCGGTCCTGCGCGCTGTCCTTCGCGCGCATTCAGCTCACCGCCGATCTGCTCCCCACCGACATTTTGGGCGCGCAGGTCTTTCACCAGCAGCAGGGCAAGTTCGAGTTCCGTCCGGGGCCGCTCTTCCACCAGCTGGTGCTCGCCGACGAGCTGAACCGCGCGCCGCCGCGCACGCAGTCCGCGCTGCTCGAGGCGATGGCGCAGGGCCAGGTGAGCTTGGACGGCGTCACGCACGCGCTGCCTTCGCCGTTCGCGGTGGTGGCGACGCAGAACCCGACCGACTTCTCGGGCACCTACCCGCTGCCCGACTCGCAGCTGGACCGCTTTCTGATGCGGCTCAGCCTGGGCCACCCCGCCCCCGAGGTCGAGGCCGAGCTGGTGCGCACCCGCGGCGCGGCGACGCCGCTCGCGTCTGTCTCGGCGGTCTTGAGCGCATCGGACCTGCTCGCGCTGCAGGAGCTCGCCGCGAGGACGCAGGTCGAGGCCGCGGTCGCGCAGTACGCGGTGGCGCTCGCGGGCGCGACGCGCGACCACGCCGAGATCGATCGCGGCGTGTCGACGCGCGCGGTGCTCGCGCTGGTGTCGGCGGCGAAGGCGCACGCGCTGTGGGAGGCGCGCGACTTCGTCACCCCCGGGGACGTGCGGGCGATGCTGGTGCCCACGCTCTCCCACCGGCTCCTGCTCAAGAGCGCGGTGCAAGGCGCCTTCTCGCGCGACGAGGCCGGGCACCTGCTCGAAGAGATCACCCGAAAGGTGCCCGCTCCCCGGTGAGCCGCGCGATGCCCGCCGTCGCTCGACCCGCCCCGCCCGGCGCGCTCCGGCAGGCGCTGCGGGCCTTGCGTGCGTGGTGGCGCCCGCCGCGCTCGCTCAAGGTGACGCGGACCGGACGCGTGTACCTGGTCGTGACGATTGGCGTGGGGTTGGGCGCGCTGAACACCGGCAACAACCTGCTCTACCTGGTGCTCGGCTTCCTGCTCACGCTGATCATCGTCTCGGGCGTGTTGTCCGAGCGGTGCCTTCGGGGGCTGTCGGTGCGCAGGCTGGGCGCCGAGTCGGCCTACGCCGGCGAGCCGTTCGCCTTCCGCTACGAGCTGCGCAAGGAGGGCGGCGCCTCGTACGCGCTCGAGGTGACCGAGGACACGCCCGAGCTGAGCGGCGTCGCGAAGCTGCCGTACCTGGCCGACGGCGGCGCGAGCGTGGCGCGCGCCGACTTCACGGCGACGAGGCGCGGGCCGTACCGGCTCGAGCGGCTGAAGGTGACGACCACGTTCCCGCTCGGCCTGTTCGCGAAGACGCGGCTGTACGACCTCGACGATCTGCTGCTGGTGTTTCCTCGGCGCGGCTTCGCCTGCGTCGACCCGCTCGAGAGCTCGGACGGCCCCGCCGGGGACGCCGGCAACCCCAGGCGGCGCGACGGCACCGGCGATCTGCTCGGGCTCACCGAGGTGCACGAAGGCGAGGACGTGAGGCGGGTGCACTGGCTCAAGAGCGCCGCCGCGGGGAAGCTGCTCCGCACCGAGCGAGAGCGGGAGGAGCGCCGCCAGTTCGTGCTGTCGGTCGACGACGCGCTCGCGGGCGAGGCGCTCGAGCGGCGCTGCGAGGAGACCGCGACGCAGTCGCAGCGGCTCTTGTCGCAGGGCTACGAGGTCGGGCTCGAGACCGGGGCCCAACGGCTCCGGCCGGCGGCGGGCCCCGGGCAAGCGCGGCGCATCCTGTCGGCGCTCGCCTGGGTCGGCTACGCGGAGGGCGAGCCATGACCGCGGCCGGCCGCGTGCGCTGGCGGCTGAGGCTGCGCGATCTCGCGGCGGCGTCGGCGTTCGCGGCGATGGCCGTCTCGGGGAGCGTGCCCGTCTGGGCCACGGCGGCCTTCCTGCTCGCGTTCGGCCTGTCGATGGCTGGGCTCCGGCCGCTCTCCGGGCGCGCGGCGTGGTCGGTGATCGTTTTGATGATCGCCGCGATGGCGCTGTTCGGCAGCGCGATCGCCGGCGGGCTCGATCTGGTGATCGCCGCGTGCACCTTCGCGGCGCTGATCACCGGGCACCGCTTGATCGCCGCGCCCTCGGCGAACACCGACAACCAGGTGCACCTGACCAGCCTCTTGATGATCTCGGGCGGCGCGGCGCTGTCCGGCGAGCTGCTCTTCGGCGTCTGCCTGACCGCGTTCGCCGCCTTCAGCAGCCTGTCGCTCGGGATGGGGGTGCTCGAGGCGGCCACGCCCGAAGGCGACGAGGTGCCCGTGCGGCCCGCGCTGCGGCAGATCGGGCTCGGCGTGGTGGCGATGCTCGTGGGCGCGCTGGTGTTCTTCGTGCTCTTTCCACGGCTGTCGTGGAACGTGGCGGCGCGGCGGCCGGCGCCCGGCCTGGGCGTGGCGACCACGGGCTTCTCGGATCGCGTGCGGCTCCAAGGTGGAGGCGACATCAAGTCGAACCCGCGCGCGGTGCTGCGGGCGCGGCTCGGCCCCGATCCGAGCCAGTCACGGCTCGACGCGTACTGGCTGGGGCGCACGTTCGACGCGTTCAACGGACGCGAGTGGTCTGGCTCGGGCAAGCCGTCGACCCCGAAGGGGCAGGTGCGGCTCGCGCCGCTGAGCGGGCGCACGGTTCGGCAAGAGATCGAGCTATTGCCCGCGTACGAGGCCCGGACGCTCGTCGCGCTGGAGACGCCGGCGGTCTTCTCGAACGCGGTGGCCTTCACCGGTGCGGCCCCCACCCGGATCTCCCTCATCGAGGTACCTGGCGAAGAGGTGCGGGTGGGTCAGAGCAGCCTGGGCTACCGCTACCAGGCCTTCAGCGTCGACGGGCCACAGCCGCTGGACGAAGGCGGCGACCTCGCGCGCTATCGGGCGCTGCCGAAGAGCATCGACCGCGCGTTCAGGCGCTGGCCGCGCGGGTGGTCGGCGACACGACGGATCCCGAGCGCGCCGCGCAGCGGCTCACCGCGTACCTGCAGCGCGAGCTCAAGTACACGCTCGAGCTGGGCGAAGACGTCGCCGACCCGCTTGCGCACTTCCTGTTCGTTCGCAAGGAAGGCCACTGCGAGCACTTCGCCACCGCGCTGACCGTCATGTTGCGAACGCAGGGCCACGCGGCGCGGGTCGCCGCGGGCTTCTTCGGCGGCGAGCGCGTGGGCGACGAGTACGTGGTGCGGGCCGGAGACGCGCACGCGTGGACGCAGGTCTACGTCCCCGGGAAAGGCTTCGTCTCGTTCGATGCGACGCCCGAGTCCTACCGCGCCGCGAGGCCTCAGGTGCTGTTGGCGTGGCTGACCCAAGCCTACGAAGCGGTCGACTCGTTCTGGCGGACGCGCATCCTCGACTACTCGATGTACGACCAGATCGACTTCGCGCGCGCGTTGGTGCGGCCGCCGAAGCAGCGCGCGGACCGCTTGCCGAAGCTGCCTCCCTTCCGGGCGTGGCTCGTGGCGTTCGCGGTGGCCGGGGTCATCTACGGGTTGTGGCGGTGGGGCCGGCCGTGGCGAGGCGCGTCCGCCAAACACCCAGCGAGCTCGATGGCCGCGCAGCTGGAGAAGGCGCTCGTGCGCGCGGGCGCGCCGCTGGAGGAAGGCGAGGACCTGGAGGCGCGGGCGCAGCGCTGGGCGCAGGAGCAACACGGCGCCGCGTCCGCGCTCGGGCCGGCCGTGCGCCGCTATCTCGAGGCGCGCTTCGGCGGCAGGCCGCTGGACCCCGAGGAGCAACGGCGGCTCGTCAAGCCGGTGGAAGACGCGCTACAGAGCGCGCGCCGTTGAGCCCGCCGCAGAATTTCGCCCCACTCTCGCCGTTCCCAACCAGGTCCCTTCGAAAAAGAGGAACGCATGCACGCCCGCCTCTCCTTCACCTCTCTCGCGGTCATCTTGCTCCTGAGCAGCTGCGGCGCGCTCCCCAGCGACACCACGTCGGTGGACGCCCGCCAGGCGACCGACGGGACGTGCCCCGGAGACCTTCGAAAGACCGGCTCGCCCGGGGCGCCCTGCCAGACGTCGGCGGACTGCCAGGAGCTCTGCTGCCGCTGCACGACCGGCACCAAAGGGTTCGCCGGATCGGCGTGCGTGAACGGGTTCTGCTCGGATCCGTCGTCGGCCTGCGCGAAGGCGGAGGACGCCGAGCCGATCGTCTGCGGGTGAGCACTCGGTAAAAAGAACAGGGGCCGGCGTTTTCCCTCTGAACGAGCGCTGTAACTTCTACAGGCGTTCCGGCCCCTGCATCGATCGCCGCGGATGCAAGTGCTGGGTTTGGCTCGTGTTTGTGAGCGACGCGCCTTGGCACCGCGGTTGCTGACTCCAAGCGTGACAACGATGGCCACGGCGATGGCCTCGCGCAACGCCTCCTCGTTCAAAGGGATCAGCATGAACACCAGCAGCGAGCACGCTTCCTCCACGGCCGGCTCTCTCTCGATGTACCTGTCGGAGATCAACCGGTACTCCCTTCTCACGGTGGACGACGAGCAGAAGCTCGCCCGCAAGTTCAAGAAGGGCGACCTGCAGGCGGGCCACCGCTTGGTGACGGCCAACCTGCGCTTCGTGGTCAAGGTCGCTTACGAGTACCGCTCGTACGGCATCAAGATGTCCGACCTGATTCAGGAGGGAAACATCGGCCTGATGAAGGCGGTGCAGAAGTTCGACGCCGACAAGGGCATCCGCCTCATCTCGTACGCGGTGTGGTGGATTCGCGCGTACATCCAAAACTACATCTTGAAGAGCTGGAGCCTGGTGAAGCTGGGAACGACGCAGGCGCAGCGAAAGCTGTTCTTCTCGCTCGCGCGCACGCGCCGGGAGCTCGAGAAGATGAACCCCGGTGAGGGCCAGGTCCTCAACGTCGAGGAGGTCGCGCGGCGGCTCAACGTGAAGCCGTCCGAGGTGCGCGAGATGGAGCAGCGCATGGGCGGCCGCGACCTGTCGCTCGACGCGCCGATGGGAGAGGACGGCGGCAACTCGCACGTGGACTTCGTCGCCTCCTCCGCCACCGGCCAGGACGACGAGTTCGCCGACAAAGAGGAAGCAGGCCTGATCAGCGCGCACGTGAAGACCGCGCTCTTGCGGCTCGACCCGCGCGAGCGCTTCATCATCGAGCAGCGCGTGATGAACGAACGGCCGATGACGCTCAAGGAGCTCGGCGAGCACTTCGGGTTCTCGCGCGAGCGCGCCCGGCAGCTGGAGATCCGCGCCAAGGACAAGCTGAAGAGCGAGCTGGCGGCGCTGATGGCCGAGGTCGGGAGCGAGGGGGCCGCGGCGGTTTAGGTCTACCGCTATTTTGCTCTTCCCGCGGCGCGGCCAGATGGTAGCTGGGCGAAGTCATGCCCCCGAAGGCGTCAAGCTCCTCCTCGGCCATCCCTTGGTTGGTGCACTTCTTTCAGCGGCATCCCGCTGACGATCCCGGCCGGGCTGTCCCCGCTCGAGCGTTTCTTGAAACCTGCACCACCTCGGTCAGGGCCAAGATGCTCGCGGTGGTGAAAGCCGTCGCCGACGCGCCGCCCCCACCGCCTGTTCTGCCTTCTCGAACGCGACGGGACCAACGTCGGTCTGGGAGGTCCCAGCCTGGTGCTCATCACCGGCATGGCCAAAAGCTTCAGGACGACCTTCTCGAAAGCCGACTACGACGCCGTTCGAGTGTTGGGCAGGGAGTATCTCAGCCGGAACCCCAGAAGCGTGGCCCGATAGCGCTCAGCGGTGGCGTAGCTCTCGTGCCGCAGCGCTCTGGCGAGCCTCTCGCCGCCCCGCCCGACGAGGAGCATTGGGGACCAGTTCCAGATGGTACCCGAGCGTGGTCACCAATTTGATCACCGTGTCCATCGTCGGATTCGATCCACCTGAAGTGAAGAGTCGGCGAAGGATCTCTGGCTTGGAGTCGATGCGGCGGGCCAGTTCGGCCTTGCTCAACCCGCTCAGAATTCGAGCCTGATCCAGCGCACGAATGAGCTTGTCGGTCGCATCGATCTCGGCGCGAGCTTCCCGGTAGGCGGAAGCAAACGCCTTGTCCTTCATCTGTTCGTCGAAGAACCGATCAAACCCTGTTGCACTTCTCCGCTTGGCAGCCATCGTAACATATACGCTACGTCCTCCAGGCTGGGAGCGCAAGCGTCCCCTCGAATGAATCCTGTCCGCTTCACCGACACTGAACGGGTCCAGCGGATCCGACTTCCGGGGCGGGATGTGCGCGCCTCGCCCACCCGCCGGAGGAGAGAGCGCCAGCGCCGGGGCTGCTAGAGTTTCCGACTGGTGCTGGGTCGGCTCGCCGAGACGCTTTTCCCGGTTCAACGAGGCGAGCGCAGCCTCACCTTCGCGCTTTTCCTGCACAGCTTCTTCGCGGTCGGCGCGTTCATGACGGGCCGCACGGTGCGGGACGCGCTCTTCATGGCGAACCACGACCGCGGCGCGCTCCCGTGGATGTACATCGCGTCGGCGATCGCGGTGACGCTGTTCGGGCTGGCCTACGCGCCGCTGGCGAAGCGGTTTCGACGGGATCAGCTGGCGCTGGCGACCGCCCTGGTGTTCTCGGCGGTGTTCTGCGCGCTGTGGGTGCTCGAGCGCGGGCAGCTCCGCGGCGTGTACGCGGGCCTCTACGTCTACGTCGAGGTGATGGGCGCGATCGCGCTGGTGCAGTTCTGGACGCTGGCCAACGACCTCTTCCACGCGCGCGAGGCCAAGCGGCTGTACGGCCTGATCGGCGCCGGCGGCACCGTGGCGAACGTGGTGGTGGGCTACCTCATCGGCAAGCTCTCGGTCTGGTTCGGCGCCAGCTCGTTGATGCTCTTGTGCGCGCTGCTGCTCGTGGGCACCGCGTTCGCGGCGTTCGCGGCGGGGCGGCTCGGCCGTCAGCGCTCGGTGGCGAGGAAGGCCAGCGGCAAGGCGCCCGCCACGCGAAAGGGCGGCGCGGCGCGGGTGCTGACGTCGTCGCACTTGCGGACGGTGGCGGTGCTGGCGGCGCTCACCTTCTTCACCACCACGCTGGTCGACTACGAGTTCAAGGTGATCGCCGCGCAGACGTACCCGACCGACCAGCTCGCCGCGTACTTCGGCTACTTCAACGCGGTCATCGGCGTGCTCGCGCTGGGGCTACAGCTGTTCGGGACGAACCGGCTGCTCGGCTACGCGGGCGTCATCGGCGCGCTGTCGGTCTTGCCGGTGTCGATCGCGCTGGGCAGCTCAGCGCTCACGCTCTTCCCCGCGCTGTGGGCGGCGACCGCGACCAGGGGCGCCGACAGTCTGTTCCGCTACACCGTCAACGACGCGACGACGCAGATCCTGTACCTGCCGGTCGAGGCGCACGCGCGCGCCCCGGCGAAGGCCTTCATCGACACGGTGGTGAAGCCGGCGGCGATTGGGCTGGCGGGCGTCGCGCTCGCCGGCTACCGGTCCGGCTACGACGGAGATCCATACCGGCTCGCGCCGATCACACTCGCGCTCGCGCTGCTGTGGATCGGCGTCGTGGCGTCGCTGCGCTCTCAGTACGTGCGGTCGCTGCAGGACAACTTGAGGCGCCGAAAGCTCGACCTCGCCTCGGCGCGCCACCGGGTGGTCGACGGCTCCACCAGCAAGGTGCTGCAGCGGGCGATGGAGAGCGGAGACGCGCGCGAGGTCCTGAACGCGCTCGAGCTGTTGCCGCACCTGGAGAACATCGAGCTCGACCACCAGGTCGAGCCGCTGCTCGAGCATCCGCTCCCCGAGATACGCGTCGCGGCGCTCGACTACTACGCGCGGCGCCAGACGGTGCGGTTCGCCAACTCGATCTTCCGCAGGTTCGACGATCCTGATCCCGAGGTGCGCGCGGCGGCCATCGACGCGTTCTGCGCGATGGGGCGCGACAAGGCGGTGCGCAACGTGCGCCGCTTCCTGAGCGACCCGGACGCCGGCGTCCGCAGCGCGGCGATCACCGGGATGATCCGCTACGGCGGGCTCGACGGCGTCCTGATGGCGGCCGAGGCGCTCAAGGGGATGATCGAGCACGCCGACCCGTTGATGCGCGAGCACGCGGCGAAGGTGCTCGGCGACATCGGCGTGAGGAACTTCTACCAGCCGGTGCTGCAGCTGATGAGCGACCCCGAGCCCGCGGTGCGGCGCCAGGCGACGATCGCGGCGGGCGTGCTCAAGAGCCCCGAGTTCGTCATCCCGCTGCTCTACAAGACGCAGGCGCCCGAGACGCTGCACGAGGCGGTGGAGTCCCTCGCGCAGTACGGCAGCGGCATCTTGCCGACGCTTGCCAAGGTGCTGTCGAACCACCTGGAGGACGCGGCGGTCCGACGGGCGGTGGCGCGCGTGCTGGGCCGCTTGGGCACCCCGGAGGCGGTGCAGGTGATGGCCGGCCACTTGGAGGAGCGGGACGAGCAGCTCCGGGCGCGGCTGTTCCGCTCGCTGGCGCGGGCGGTCAAGGGCAAGGCGTCCGCCACGGTTCCGCCGCAGCCGCTCGCCGAGGCGCTCGACGGCGAGCTCCAGCGCGCGTTCAACGCGCTGCAGGCGCTCGAGACGCTGGGGCTGGTGGCCAAGCCGCTCTCGTCGGCGCCGCGGCAGGGGCCGGAGGCGGCGGGCGCCCTGCTCGCCTCGGCGCTCGAAGAGAAGCTCGCGATGATCGAGCGTCGGGTCTTCTACCTGCTCGCGGTGCTCTACCCGGACGCGGACATGGAGCACATCTACGCGGGCATCCACGACGCCGACCCGGCCGAGGCCCCGCGGCGCCGGGCGAACGCGGTGGAGCTGATAGACAACCTGCTCGACCGCGGCCTCAAGCGCCGCCTGTTGCCGCTCATCGAAGACCTCCCCCGCGCGGAGCGCTTGAAGGCGCTGGCCGAGGTGTTTCCGCAGCGCGCGCAGGGGCGTGACGAGGTGCTGAACGCGCTGTGCACGGACGAGAGCGCCTGGGTCCGGGCCTGCGCGGTCTGGTACGCCGCCGAGACGCGGGCGTCGGCGTCCACGCTGTTCGTCTCGCTCAGCAGCGATCAGAACCCGATCGTGCGCGAGACCTCGCTGGTGGCCCTGGCCCAGGTCGCCCCCGAGGAGGCACCGGGCGTTGCGCAGCGGCGGCTGACCGACGAGGTGCCGGTCGTTCGTCAGCAAGCGGCCCGGATTTCCACCCGCGCAGGCTCGACCGGCTGATCCATACTGTGCGCGCCGCCCGATGATCTCCACGGTCGAAAAAGTCCTCTTCCTCAAGTCGATCGACCTGTTCTCGCAGATCCCCGGCGAGGATCTGGCGCAGGTCGCGCTCATCTCCACCGAAGAGTCCCGCGACGCGGGGGACGAGATCTTCGCTGAGGGCGAGGCGGGCGACGCGCTCTACCTGGTGCTCGACGGGCGCGTGCGCGTGCACAAGGCCGACCGGATGATCGCCGAGCTGGGCGAGCGCGAGTGCTTCGGCGAGATGGCGCTGCTCGACGCCGCGCCCCGCTCGGCCACGGTGACCACGCTGACCGACGTGCGGCTGCTGCGGATCTCCCGGGAGGACTTCCAGGAGATCATGTCCGAGAAGCCCGAGATCGCCGCCGGCATCATCAAGGTCCTGGTGCGCCGGCTCCGCGACGCCATTCGCTGATCGCCGCCGCTTTGCTGCTAGAACGCGCACCGCCAAGGAGCGCGCATGTCGAGCCCGTCGTACACGCCGTACGTCTCCGCGTCCCAATCTCCCGCCGAGCTGACGTTGCGAGCCCTGATCTTGGGCTCAGTGCTCGGCATCGTGTTCGCCGCCTCGTCGGTCTTCCTGGCCGTGAAGGTGGGCATGACGGTCTCGGCGTCGATTCCGATCGCGGTGCTGTCGATCGCCCTCTTCCGGTCGCTCGGCAAGTCGAGCATCCTCGAGAGCACCATCGTGCAGACGACCGGTTCGGCGGGCGAGTCGTTGGCCTTCGGCGTGGCCGCCGCCCTGCCCGCGCTGTTGTTCATGGGCTACGAGATCAGCCTGACGCACGCCTTCCTCACCGCGGCGCTCGGCGGCGTGCTCGGGGTCTTGATGATGATCCCGCTGCGCCACGGGCTCATCGTGCAGGAGCACGGCAAGCTCACCTACCCCGAGGGCACCGCCTGCGCCGACGTGCTGATCGTCGGCGAGCAAGGCGGCACCAACGCGCGCACGGTGGTGATCGGCTTCGTCATCGGCGCCGCGTACAAGTTCGCGTACTACGGCCTCAAGCTGTGGCGTGAGACGATCGGCTTCGCGCTCGACAAGGTCACGCTCGATCCGGCCACGCAGAAGATCGCCTCGTACAAGGGCTACCTGGGCGGATCGGTGGCGGCGGAGGTGAGCCCGGAGCTCCTGGGCGTCGGCTACATCATCGGGCCGCGGGTCGCCGGCATCACCTTCGCGGGCGGCGTGCTGTCGTACCTGGTGCTGATTCCGGCCATCAAGTTCTTCGCGGGCGGGCTCGATCACGACGCGCTCGCGCTGATCGGCGCGTCGGCCAATGACCCGCTGGTGTCCCAGATGACCCCGAACCAGGTCCGCAACGCCTTCGTGCTCTACATCGGCGCGGGCGCGGTGGCGACGGGCGGGCTGATCAGCCTGATCCGCTCGTTCCCCACCATCGTGAGCGCCTTTCAGCGCGGCATCCGCACCTTCGTGGCGTCGCGCCGCGCCCAGAGCGCCGCCGACGCGCTGCCGCGGACCGAGCAGGACCTCCCCATCGTCACCGTGCTGATCGGGGTCGCGGTGCTCGTCCTGCTCATCTGGCTCGCGCCGCCGCTGCAGATCAACCTCCTGTCCGCGCTGCTCATCATCGTGTGCGGGTTCTTCTTCGTGACCGTCAGCTCGCGCATCACCGGCGAGATCGGCTCGTCGTCGAACCCGATCTCGGGGATGGTGGTCGCCACCCTGCTCATCACCTGTCTGGTGTTCCTCCTCCTCGGCTGGACCTCGCCGACCGACCGCTTCATGGCGCTCACCACCGCGGCCATCGTCGGGATCGCGGCGTCCAACGGCGGCACGACCGCGCAGGATCTGAAGACCGCGTTCCTCGTCGGCGGCACGCCCCGGCGCCAGCAGCTCGCCCTGTTCGTCGGCGTGCTCACCAGCGCGACGTTCATCGGGCTGACGCTCGTCACGCTCAACCGAGGCGCCACGGTGAACATCCCGGAGACGCACCCGGGCGCGCAGGTGACCGAGCTCTCCGCGGAGAAGGTCACGCTCTACCAGCACCCCTTCGCCCTCACCGGCGAGGCGCTCGCGGCGCGGGGCGTCACGCGCGAGGAGATCGCGCGCGCCGTCTGGGCGGCAGGAGACGACCTGAAGGTCGACGACGCCGGCCGAGCTTGGATTCGCTCCTTCCATCCGCGGCGACCCGAAGCGCTGTCCGCGATCGCGGCGAAGCCGGGGCTGACGCTGGGCGAGCTGGGCTCGGTGGGCGACGCCAGCCCCACCCAGCTCACCGTGGGCTTCATGCGCGGCCACGAGACCATCCCCGCCGGCCAGTACCTGGTCGACGACAGCGGCGCGATTCAGTACCTGGTGGATCCCGGCATCGGCGGGCGCGTGTCGGAATACCTGGGCCGCAAGCTGACGCGCTTCGACGCCCCGAAGGCGCGGCTGTTCTCGCTGATCATCGATGGCATCCTCACGCAGCGGCTGCCGTGGACGCTCGTGCTGCTCGGCGTGTTCCTGGCGTTGATGCTCGAGCTGTGCGGGGTGGCGTCGTTGCCGTTCGCGGTCGGCGTGTACCTGCCCATCTCCACCAGCGCGCCCATCTTCATCGGCGGGCTCATTCGACGGCTGGCGGATCGAGTCCGCGGGAACCACGCCGCGGAGGCCGAGTTCTCGCCCGGCGTGCTGCTCTCGTCCGGCTACATCGCCGGTGGGGCGATCGCCGGGGTCGCGGTCGCGATGCTGGCGATCCCGCAAGGCGGCGCGCTGCTCCGGGCGCTGGACCTGCCGCACCAGCTCGGCGAAGGCAACGCCCTGGGCCGGTTCCTCAACACGGTCGGGGAGAGCGAGTCGTCGTCGGATCTTCCCGCCGCGCTCTGGGGGCTGCTCTTCTTCGCGGCGCTCGCGGCCTACCTGTTGCGCGGCGCGCTGCGGGGACAGGCCGCGGCCAAGCGCTAGCCGCGCAGCTGCTCCAGGGCGCGGGCGAAGTCGTCCGGGAGCGGCGCCTCGAAGGCGAGCGCTTCGCCCGTGCGCGGGTGCGCGAACGCGAGCTTCCAGGCGTGGAGCCCCTGCCGCCCGAGCGCCTTCGCCGCGGCCTGCACGCGAGGAGGCGCGCCCTTTCGCCGCCCGCCGTACAGCGCATCGCCGAGCAGCGGGTGGCCCGCCTCCGACAGGTGCACGCGGATCTGATGCGTCCGCCCCGTCTCGAGCGTCACCTCGAGCAGCGCCGCGCCGTCGAACGCCTCGCGCACCCGGAAGTGGGTGACGGCCGGCTTGCCCTGCTGGACCCGGCCGGTGAAGCGCTTTCGGTGAACGGGGTGACGACCGAAGAGCGTGCAAATCGTCGCGTCGGCGGGCGGCACCGCGTGCACCAGCGCCAGGTATGTCTTCTCCACCTCGCGCCCCTTGAAGGCCGCCTGCAGCCGCTGCAGCGCCCGCTCGTTCTTGGCCACGACCAGACAGCCCGAGGTGTCCTTGTCGAGCCGGTGGACGATGCCCGGCCGCAGCTCACCGCCGACGCCCGTCAGGTCCTTCACCTTGTGGAGCAAGGCGTTCACCAGGGTGCCCGACCAGTTGCCGGCGGCCGGGTGGACCACCATGCCCGCGGCCTTGTCGAGGACGACCAGGTCCTGGTCTTCGTAGAGGATGCGAAGCGGCAGATCCTCCGGCGCCGCGGTGGCCGACACGGGCGCCGGGAGCGAGATCGAGATCTCCTCGCCGCCCTTGAGCCGCGCGGCCGGCTTGGGCGCCCGTCCATCCACCTGCACGCGCGCGTCGTCGAGCAGCGCGCGGATGCGCGATCGGCTCAGCTCGGGGAACGCGGTGGCCAGGTGCTGGTCGAGCCGCGCGCCCTTCGCCTCGGGCGGCACGCGGTGCGACAGCGTTCGCGGAGCGGCTACCAAATCTTGCTGCGCACGTGGCCCTTGCGAAAGATGACCACGTCGATGATCGCGCGATCGAAGAAGTTCGTCTGCGAGAACACCTCTCCGCTCACGCGGCTGCGGTACAGCTCGCGCCCCTCGTCGAGCTCGTCCTTCAAGGTCTCGAAGAAGCTGTCCTGCTCGAGCCCCTTGATGATCTTCTGCTCGTTGTAGAGCGCGATGTCCGAGGCGATGGCGCGGGCGAGGCGCATGGCCTTCTGCTTCTCTTCTTCCGTCATCGTGGCCTCAAGCTCCTATCACTTCTTGGTGACCAGTCCCAGATAGCTCTTCGACACCCGCAGCCCGTCGAGCCCCAGCTCGCGCGCCAGGCTCATCAAGATGCCCCGCAAGTAGACCGTCGCCGGCAGCGCGTCGTAGCGGTCGGCCTCGATGTTCTCGATGTGGCGCTGCGCGATTCGGGTGCGCTCGGCGAGCTGGGCGATCGACACGCCCTTGGTGTTGCGCACCTGCCGGAGGACCTCGCCGTTGAACTCGGTGTCCTCGTGGACCTCGAACGGCTTGGCCTTGGGCTCGGCGGGGACCGGCACCACCGCCGCGGGTCGCTCGCGCACCTTCGCCGAGACCTGGGCGAGCGCCGACTCCGCGATGCCGATCGCCGACTCCTGCGACATCTCGGGGGCCAGCTCGAGCGGGCGGGCGCGCGCGGTCTGCGTCGACGAGACCTCGACGACGATGCCCGCGGAGCGCGCGAGCGAGCCCGGCCCTTCGTCGTTCGCCGCGACCGGGGCGCTGGTGCGCGAAGGCGGCTGCGGTGAAGGCCTGGGCGGCGCGACCTGGGCGACCTCGAGCACCGCCGCGCGGTGGGTCGCTTGCGCGGCGCTGGGCTCGGGGGCGCGCTGCGCCGGGGGCAAGGAGCGGTCGTACTCCTGGCGAAGGTCCGCGTCGGAGAGGAACTCCATCGCCTCGAGCTGCCGCGCGCGCAGCGCGCCCACGCGCGTTGGCTCGATCTCGAAAACCGCCGCCAGCTCCGCGTCCGGCATCGCCAGAACGCGCTCGTACGCCGGGCGAACGTCGTCGGCCGGCGCGTCGCGAGCAATCCGGAGCAGCTCGTAGTAGGTCAAATCCTCCGGCCGCCTCATCGACGGCCTAGGCTACCACCGGATCGGCGGATTCCAGTTTTCGCCGCCAGGTCGAACCGGCGCAACGGTCGGCGCTCGCCATACATGCGCTTGGGGCGCAGTGCCGCCGTCGGGCTCGCCTACTCGTCGAGGAGCTCGACGTTCCAGTACGAGGCGTCGGCCAGCGTGAGGAACGGCAGCCACTCGCGGTACGTCACGCGCTTGGCGGCGCCGCGGAAGAAAGGCGTCCAGCGCGGGCGGACCGGCTTCTTGAGCAGCCTCATGCCGGCCTGATCCGGCGTGCGGCCGCCCTTGCGCAGGTTGCACTCCACGCACGAGCAGACGACGTTCTCCCAAGACGTCTTGCCGCCCTGCGAGCGCGGACTGACGTGATCCAGGTTGAGCTCGCTGCGCGGCAGCTGACGGCCGCAGTACTGGCAGGTGTCGGCGTCGCGCGCGTAGATGTTGAGCCGCGAGAAGCGCACGCGGCCCTTGGGCAAGTACTCGTACGCGGACAACACGACGACGCGGGGGACGCGAATCCGCCGGTCGACGGTGGCGATGGTGTCGTGGCCCGGAGCGGTGAGCGCCGCCCAGTCCGCGAACTCATAGAGCCGGTATTGGTTGTCGATGGCCTTGGCGACACCTTGGTACAGGAGCGAGAACGCCCGCTTCACCGAGGTGACATGAACCGGCTGGTAGTACCGATTCAGGACGAGAACGCTGGTGTTCAGCATGCGAGTTCCTTGATGGCCGACCCAACAGCGACAGCGACGGGTTGAAGCGCCTCCTCGTTCAAGCAGCGGACGTCCAGTAACAGCGCATCGTCCGCGATGCGCGCCACCACCGGTGGCCTCGACCCCCTCAGCTTACCGTGAAGGAGATTTGTGTCTCGGTGTTGAACAGCGCATCCGTAGGACAGCAGGCGAGCGAGCGGCATCGCACCTCCACCCACTTGCCCTTCGACCTCCACCACCGTGCACCGAACCCCCTGTCCCGCCAGGAGGGACGCGAGCCGCTCGGCGCGCGCCCGAAGCTGTTCTTCCGGTTGCAGCAGGAGCGCGTGGGTCGGGAGGGCGTCGAGCCGTCCGTCGCGGTAGATCGCGAGCGTCGCCTCGAGCGCCGCGGTCGTCAGCTTGTCGACACGCAGCGCGCGGCAGAGCGGGTGACGCCGAATCGCCCCGACGGCTTGCGCGCGGCCCACCACGATGCCCGCTTGAGGTCCCCCGAGCAGCTTGTCCCCGGAGAACGCGACCACGTCCGCGCCGGCCTTCACCACCTGCGCCACGGTCGGCTCCGCGGGGATCCCCTCGCCGTGGAGCGGCTGGAGCAGACCCGAGCCCAAGTCTTCGAACAGCTGTAGGCCGCGCCGCTGCGCCAGCTCGGCCAAGGCCCGGGTGGTGACCTCTTCCGTGAAGCCCACCTGCGCGAAGTTCGAGCGGTGGACCTTCAAGAGCAGCGCGGTGTCGTCGGCGATCGCCGCTTCGTAGTCGGACAGGTGCGTTCGATTGGTGGTGCCGACCTCGACGAGCCGCACCCCCGACTGGCGCATCACGTCCGGGATTCGGAAGCCGCCGCCGATCTCGACCAGCTCGCCGCGCGAGACGATGGCGGACCTCCCCTGCCCCAGCGCCGCGAGCACCAGCAGCACCGCGGCCGCGTTGTTGTTGACCACCACCGCGTCCTCAGCGCCGGTGAGCGCGCGCAGCAGATCGGTCACGGGCGCGTCGCGGCTGCCCCGCCCGCCCTCTTCCAAGTCGAGCTCGAGGTTGCAGTAGCCGCGCGCGACCTCGACGACGTGCGCGATCGCCTCCTTCGCGAGCGGCGCGCGCCCCAGGTTGGTGTGCAGCACGACGCCGGTCGCGTTGTGCACGGGCCCGAGGAGATACGCGTCGTGATCGCGCAGCGCGGTCTCCACGTCGCCTTCGCAGAAGGGCGCATCGCTCCCCTGCTTCAACCGGCGGCGCGCGGCGTCCACCGCCCGCCGCAGGATCGACACCTGCGAGGCGTGCGTCTTCCCGGCCAGGAGCGCGTGAATCGATGGGCGCCGCAGGAGCTCGTCGATCGACGGCAGCTCCTTCAGCTTGGCGCTGGGACTCGCGTCATCCATGCGGACCTTCGCGCAAGCTTAGCGGATTGGCCCGCGGCTCGCCTCGATACAGCAGCCGGTACGTGTTGTAGCTGCGCAGCACGCGCTTCACGTAGCCGCGGGTCTCGGCGATGGGGATCTCTTCCACCCAAACGTCGATCTCTTGCTCCGGCTGGGCCTGCCGCCAGCGGTTCACCGCGCCGGGGCCGGCGTTGTATCCAGCGAGCGCGAGCTGCTTCACGCCGGCGAAGCGACGCATGAGGTGCGCCAGCTCCGCGGCGCCCAGGCGAATGTTCACGTCCGGATCGAGCAGCTGCGGCACGCGGAAGCTCTTCATCTTCAGGCGCGCCGCCACGGCCTTGGCGGTCGCGGGCATCAGCTGCGTGAGCCCCATCGCGCCGGCCCACGACAAGGCCTTGGGATCGAGCGCGCTCTCCTCGCGCATCAGCGCCTGCAGCAGGTTCGGATCGAGCGCGTCGGCGGTTCGGCAGTGGCGTTCGATGAGGTCGCGATACGCCGCCGGGTACGCGAGCTGCCACACCCGCAGCGTCTGCGAGGTGATGGGACCCGAGAGGTCGCGGCGGAGCGAGGTCCGGGCGATCGCGTGCGCCGCCCGCGTGTCCCCCGCGCGTGAGAGCAGCTCGACGAGCAAGCGCACCGACTCGACCGGCTGGTTCGCCCTCGGAACGGCGAGCAGCTCCGACGAGACCGCCTCTTTGAAGCCGAGCCGCAGGAGCTCGACCCCCGCGAGCAGCCGCGGGTCGTCGCTCATCGCGCCGGCGAACTGCGGCCAGGGGCTGGCGGGCTCCGGCAGCGGCTCGGCGAGGAGCGCGTTCACCTTCGCCGCGCGCTGGGGAGAGAGCACCTGGAGCCGCTCGCGGGCGATGAGGCCGTAGTAGGTCGTCGGGTGGCTCGCCGCGAGCGACTCGAGCAGCGCCGCGGCGTCGACCGCCTGCCCGGCCGACTCGAGCACGCGCGCGCGCCAGTAACGCGCCCGCTCGACGTCGTGCGACTCGTCTCGATCGCCAAAGCGCGCCTCCAGCTGCTCCAGCGTCCGAAGCGCCTGCTCCGCGCGGCCCGCGGCGCGGTGCGCCCAGAAGATCTTGAAGAAGGCCTCGCCCGCGAAGTCGCCCTGCGGGTACTTCTCGACCAACGCCTCGAGCCGCTCGAGAGCGCGCGCCTCGTCTCCCACCTTCATGTAAGCGTCCGCCGCGTAGAACAAGGCGTCGTCGGCGAAGCTGTGGGCGCCGAAGCGCTCGGCCAGCGCCTCGTAAGTCGCCGGCGCCGTCGCCACGGCCACGATCGACTGCGAAGACGCCAGCACGTACATCGCGCGCGCCTGAAGGTCCGGATCCTGGCACCGCTGAACCACCGGCGAGAGGACCTCGATGGCCTTGGTGTGCTGCCGCTCTTTTCGCAGCGCCTTTCCGAAGGCGAAGTGGGCGCGGCAGGCGAGCGGGTCGGGCAGCGAGAGCTGCGGCAACAGCGGCTGCAGCGCCGCCAGCCCCTGCTTGTTGCGGTGGGCATCGATCCACGCCTCCGCCCGCGCCACGTGCGCCGCGCGCGGCAGCTTCGCCGCGCCTCCGAGCCGCTTCTCGGCCTGCTCGGCCAGCGACGACAGCGGGTGGCCCGACCACAAGCGCGTCAGCGCGTCGCGCTCAGCGGTGCTGTCCTTCCCCTCGCGGGCGAGATCCGCCAGGGCCACCAGCGCCTCCGCGCCGATGTCTCGTCCCCAACCGGGCGCGGAGAGCGCGGCGAGCGGCTCGAGCGCCTGGGCCGCCTTCTCGCGCTCCCCCAGCTTTCGCAGCGTGCGCGCCAGCCCGAGCCTCGCGTCGGAGTACAACCTCGAGCCCTTCTCGACCTGCTCGAACGCGGCCGCCGCCTCGCGGTGGCGCCCCAGCTCTTCGAGCGCGATCCCCGCGTGGGTCCAGCACCGGTCCTTCAAGACCGTGTACACCTGGGCGAGCTCGCGGAGCTCCTTCGCCGCGCCCGCGAAGTCCCCAGCACGGAGCGCCGAGAGCGCCCGGAGGTACCGAACCGGCGGCGCCTCGCCCCGGCCCTGGAGCAGCCGCCGCGCCTTGTCGTAGTGGCCGCGGTCGAACGCGGCCTTCGCTTCGGCCAGCTCCCCCGTGAAATACAGGGCGACGTCGGCCTCGACGAACATGCGGCCCCGGTGAATGGCGACCGGCTCGACCGCGCGGAGCGGAAAGGCCGGGTTGGGGATCTCCGTCCACTGCGGCAGCAGCTCCTCTTGCTGGCCGAGCGCGGGGGCGACAGCAAGCGAGGCAACGACCGCGCAGAGCGTTACACTAGGTCCTCGAAGCATGGACATTCGCACCCAGAGCGCCCTCCTCGCGTCGATCGTCGGTCTGGCGCTCGGTGTGTCCATGTTGCTCCGGCCGGGGCGGCCACGCTCGCACACGCTGTACTCCGTGTTGGCGCTGGTGGTGGGCGGCTTCTACCTGTCCGAATTCTTCAGCAATTTGGTCCAAACCGCCACAGAGAGCGCCCAGGGGCTGCCCTGGCTTCGGCGCATCGTGCTCGGCGCGAACATCATCCTGGGCTCGCTTGTTCCCGGGGCCGCGCTCGCCTTCTTCCTCGACTTCCTGAACGTGAGCCCCCGCGGCGCGCGGCTGGGACGCCGGCTGGCGCTCGCCTCGGCGGCGCTCGGGGTGCTCGTCGGCGCGTCCCCGTTGGCCAACTACCCTTGGTCCCGCGCCGCGGTGATCGTCGTGGCGCTGTTCAGCCTGGGCGTCTCGGGGACGCTCCTGCTCGGCCGGATGCGCCAGACCGACTCGCGCATCGATCGCGCGCGGCTGATGTACCTGGCGATCGGCATCGCGGCGGCGATGGTCTTCTCTGCGCTGGACTACCTGCACCGGTTCGGCATCCCCTTCCCGTCGCTGGGACCGGTGGTCAGCACGCTCTACCTGTTCTTCCTGTCGCAGACCCTGATGCGCCTGCGCCTGATGGACCTGCACGAGCTGCTCGGGAAGATCGCGTCGCAGACGGTGCTCGCCTCGATGCTCGCGCTCGTCTTCGCCGTGCTGACGGCCTGGGTCGACAAGAACCCCTCGCTCTTCCTGTTCAACACCCTGGTCGGCGCCTTCGTGCTGCTCATCCTGCTCGAGCCGCTGCGCGCGAAAGTGGAAGAGCGGGTGATCGCCATCTTCTTCCGCGAGCGGTTCGAGCTCTTGCGGAGCCTGGGCAGCCTGAAGGCGCGCACCGCCAACGTCATCGACGTGGCCGAGCACGCGGCGCTGGTGCTCGACGCGATCAACGAGACCCGGCGCATCACCCACGCGTCCATCTACCTGCTCGCGGACGATCGCCCCGGCTACCGCCTGCTCGACCACCGCGGGCCGCAGCCGCTCGCGTTCCTCGACATGGGCAGCGCGCGCGGGCTGCTCAACGCGGCCTCGGGCGGGCAGAAGGCGCTGCTCCTCGAGAACGTCGACCGGCGAATCGCCGAGATGCGGCTGCAGCCGTCGGAGGGCAAGCGGCTGCGCGACGAGCTGAAGCGGTTGAACGACATCCGCTCGGCGATGCTGCAGATGAAGGCGGGCATCAGCGTCCCGCTCGTCGGCAGCGACCGGGTGATCGGGTTTTTGAACCTGTGGGACGAGCGCGTGCCCGAGGCCTACGCCTCGGACGAGATCGCGCTGGTGCTCGAGATCTCCGAGCAGCTGGCGCGCGTGGTCGAGAACTCCAAGCTGTACGAGCGCATGCGCGAGCGCGACCGCCTGGCGGCGCTCGGCGAGATGTCGGCGGGCCTGGCGCACGAGATTCGGAACCCGCTCGGCGCGATCAAGGGCGCCGCGCAGTGCCTCGACCCCAAGAAGCTCCCCGGCGAGGACGGCGAGTTCCTCGAGGTGATCGTCGAAGAGGTCAACCGCCTCAACGGCGTGGTGACCGCGTTCTTGGACTACGCGCGGCCGCTCAAGCAGAACTTCGGGCCCACCGACATCAACCAGGTGGTCACGCGCACCGTGCGGCTGATCCAGAACGACATCCCCAAGCGGGTGGAGCTGAAGGTCGAGCTCGACGACAGCGTGAACCGCGTCGACGCCGACGCCGAGCAGCTCAAGCAGGTGCTGATCAACCTGGTGCAGAACGCGCTGCAGGCGATCGGCGACAAGGCCGAAGGCGTCATCACCATCAAGACGCTGCGCCCCGACCGGTTCAACGAGTTCCGCGTGAGCGAGACGGTCGAGGTGCACATCACGGACAACGGCCCCGGCATCCCCGTCGATCAGCAGCCGCACATCTTCGTGCCCTTCTTCACCACCAAGCAGAAAGGCACCGGGCTGGGGCTCGCCATCTGCCAGCGCATCGTGAAGAACCACGGCGGCACCATCTCGGCG
>CAZEDU010000010.1:38101-46025 GCA_964511185.1 uncultured Myxococcaceae bacterium
GTTGCCCGCGCTGCCGTCGGAGCAGCCGGTCGAGCTGCCTCCGGCCGAAGGCACGCCGCTGCCCAACAGCACGGCGCCCGCCAAGAGCGAAGAGCCCGAGCGGCTCAGCCGGCGCGAGAAAAAGCGCAGGCGGGCGGGGGGCTAGATGTCGAAGGTGCTCGAGGAGTTCCTCGCCCTGCTCTCGCTCGAGCGAATCGAGCAGAACCTGTTCCGCGGCCAGAGCCAGGACTTGGGGTGGGGCCAGGTCTTCGGCGGCCAGGTGTTGGGCCAGGCGCTGTCCGCCGCCGTGCAGACGGTGCCCGGCGACCGCGCCGTGCATTCCCTCCACGGCTACTTCCTGCTGACCGGCCGCGTCGACAAACCCATCGTCTACGAGGTCGACCGCATCCGCGACGGCAAGAGCTTCACCACGCGGCGGGTGGTGGCGATTCAGAACGGCCAGCCGATCTTCAGCATGTCGGCGTCGTTCCAGCTCGAGGAGGGCGGCTTCGAGCATCAAGACGAGATGCCGCCCACGCCGGGCCCCGATGGGCTGCTCTCGCAGGTCGAGCTCGCGCGCCGCCACGCCGACCGCATCCCCGAGCCGATGCGAGAGCGGTTCACCGCCGACTCGCCGATCGAGATTCGGCCGGTCGAGCCGATGAACCTGCTGCACCCTGCCCCGCGGCCGCCGTTCAGCCGCGCGTGGCTCAAGACCACCGGGCCGCTGCCAGACGACGCCGGCCTGCACCGCTACCTGCTCGCCTACGCGTCGGACTTCAACTTCCTCTCCACCGCGATGTTCCCGCACGGGGTGAGCTGGCTCTCGCCCGACATGCAGGTGGCCTCGCTCGATCACGCGATGTGGTTCCACCGGCCGTTTCGCATGGACCAGTGGCTGCTGCAGGTCGTCACCAGCCCCTCGGCCTCGGGCGCGCGCGGGCTGTCGATCGCGCGCTTCTTCACGCCCGATGGCCGGCTCGTCGCGACCAGCACGCAAGAGGGGCTGATTCGCCGCCGTCCCTAACGGGGGCGATGGGGGGGACTGTCCCTGAAGGGGACTGTCCCCGGGGGTGACGAGGCTCGAGGTCGACTCGACAGTCTTCTGCGGAATGACGCTTGGAGAACCCGGGGACAGTCCCCTTTTAGTCTGCGTGCGCGCCGCGCAATGTGAAGCGGACCACGCAGCCCTGCAGCCCGGTCTGGTTCGGCGCCTGCGCCTTGAGCTGCGCCTCCACCCGCGCGCAGTCCTGCTCGTGGTCGACCAGGCTCACGATGTTGGCGATGTCGACGTCGAGCGTCTCGCCGTAGTCGGTCAGGCGGACCTGTTGAACGAGCTGGAGCTGACAGCCGCCCGTGCCGATCGGGTCCTTCGTCTCGCGCGTCGAGATCAGCTCGTTCCCTGCGATCTCGTACACGGTGCCGGTCGGGTTCTCGGTGCAAGAGGACGGGTTGAGCGATCGGCACGTCAGCGACGTCGCGCGCTTACCGTCCGGCTCGATCCGGTAGATCAAATACGAGCTCTGGTCGTACGCGACGGGGCTGATCGAATCGCGAAAGTCGGCCTCGTCGGTGCAGTCGGTGAAGCTGACCTCCGAAGAGGTGATGCGCCAGAAGACGACCTCGCCCGGGGTGCCGCCCGGCGAGCGCGTCTGCGGACCACACGCCCCCACAACGAAGATCACGCAGCACAGTCGAATCAGACGGTACACGGCGCAATCAAAGCAGCTCAGCCGCTCGCTGCCAAAGCCGCTTCGGCCTCGCCCAGCGCCTGCTGCGCCGTCTCCCACTCGGCGTAGAGCCCCTCGAGCTGGGCCTTGCCGTCGCGGTGTGCGTCCATCAGCGGGCGCGCGCGCTCGAAGTCGTTGTACAGCGCCGGATCCGCGAGCGAGGCCTCGCGTTCCTTCTGTTCCGTCTCGAGCTTCGCGATCGCCGCCTCCAGCTCGCCGATCTTTCTCTGCAGCGGCTTGAGCGCCTGGCTCCGCTTCTGGCGCGCCTCGGCTTCGAGCCGTCTGCGGTCCTTGTCGGACAACGCGGTGGGCTGCGCCTGCGGGGATGGCGCCGTCTGCGAACGGTCCTCGGCGGCCTGCTGCGCGAGGTGGTGCAGGTAGTCGTCCAGGTTGCCGGGGAACGGCGCCACCGACTGGTGGCTCACGTCCCACACCTGGTTCGCGAGCTGATTCAAAAAGCTTCGGTTGTGCGAGACGAAGATCAGCGTGCCGTCGTACGACCGGAGCGCCTCGATGAGCGCCTCCGACGAGTCCAGGTCGAGGTGGTTGGTGGGCTCGTCGAGCAGGAGCAGGTTCGCGGGCTTGACCAAGAGCTTCGCCAGCGCCACCCGCGCGCGCTCGCCTCCCGACAGCACGCCGATCGGCTTGTCGACGTCGTCGCCCGAGAAGAGAAACGCGCCCAGCACGCCGCGCACCCACGCCTCGGGCTTGTCCGGGGCCAGCGTGCGGATCTCCTTCAGGATGGTCGAGCGCGGGTCGAGCGTATCGGCGTGGTGCTGCGCGTAGTAGCCGCGCTCCACGTTGTGCCCGAAGGTGATCTCCCCTGCCGTGGGCGAGATCTCCTCCGCGATCAACTTGAGCAGCGTCGTCTTCCCCGCGCCGTTGAGCCCCACCACCGCGATGCGTTGCCCTCGGAGCACCTGGGCGTCGACGTTCCGGTACACCACGTGCTCGCCGTACGCGTGGCTCAGGCCCTTGATCGTGAGCACCTCGCGGCCCGAGCGGACGACGGGCGGGAACGAGAAGCGAATCGTGTCGCGCTCGTCGGCGACCTCGATCACTTCCTCCTTCTCGAGCTGCTTGAGCCGGCTTTGCGCCTGGCGCGCCTTGCTCGCCTTGGCGCCGAACCGCTCGATGAACGCCTCGGCCTCGGCGCGCTTCTTCTGCTGGCGCTCGGCGCGGGCGAGCAGGTCTTCTCGCTCCTGCGCGCGCTGCCGCCGATAGTCGTCGTAGTCGCCGCGGTACGTGCGCAGCCCCTCGACCTCGAGCGAGATCACCTGCCCGATCTGCCGGTTGAGGAAGTCGCGGTCGTGCGAGATGAGCACCATCGACTTCTTCGACTGCCTCAAGAAGCCGTCGAACCAGGTGAGCGTCGGCAGGTCCAAGTGGTTGGTCGGCTCGTCGAGCAGCAGCAGATCCGGATCCTGCAGCAGCAGCGACGCGAGCGCGGCGCGCATCCGCCACCCGCCGGACAACGTCCGAGTCGACCGCGCCAGCGCCTCGGGACGAAAGCCCAGCCCCAACAAGATGCGCTCGGCGCGGTGCCGGCCGTAGCGATCCTCGAAGTGCTCCAGCGCATCGAGCAGATCGGCCAACTCCTGTGACAGCTCGAGCTGATCCGCCTCTTCCCGCGATTCGGACAGCGCCGATTCGAGCTCCGCCCTGCGGCGGTGCATGGCGTCCCGCCCGGGCACCGCGCTCAGCACCGCGTCGACGAGCGGACCGTCCGCGAGCTCGGCGACGTCTTGCGGCAGGTAGCCGCACCGGGCCCCCCGACGCCACTGAAGCGCGCCGGCGTCCGGCTTGAGAGAGCCGGCGAGCACCTTGAGCAACGAAGACTTGCCCGTGCCGTTCGCGCCGACGAGCCCGATGCGGTCGTGCGGCCCCACTGTGAAGCACGCGTCCTCGAGCAGAACCTTGCTGCCGTAGGCGAGCCGCAGGTCTTTCGCGATCAGTAGGCTCATCTGCGAAGGGGGCTCCTATCGACCTCCATCGGCTTTTTGGCAACGGGCGATAACTTGAGCAGACCTGTATTCACCATCAGTGAATACAGCCCACACACGCCCACTCGTCGCTGGAAGACCCCTCCCGACCCCTTCGAATCCGTTCTTTACGATCCATCAAGTAATTGATTTTGCTTGAATATCTTGTGGGTGGCGGCCAGGAACGGGAGGTGCCATTTACGGGTTCAAGGCGTTGGATACACTCGCCGCCGGCCGGATTGGACCACCATGTTGCCGTCAACGACCAGCCCCATTCTGTTTCGGGAGAAGACCCCGCCGGAGCCCCATTTCGGTGAGGCGATGCCGCCTGAGCGGCAGTCCTTGTTGCAGGCGCGCATCAAAGATCTTCGGCTCCACCTGGCTGGTACGCCGCTCGAGAAGTACATCCACCAGCTCTACGGCGAGCTGGAGACCAAGGGCATCGCGCTCAAGCCCGAGTGCTACCTCTCTGATCAGTGGGGCTGCCCCTCGGGCGTGCCCGTCATCGGCATCCCCTTCTACCTCGCGGACCCGAGCCTCCACTCCATCGAGGCCGAGCTGGGCGGCGGCGCGGAGACCGAGCGCGACATCATGATGTACCTGCGCCACGAGGCCGGGCACTGCATCAACTACGCTTACAAGCTCTACGAGACCGAGGAGTGGCGGAAGCTCTTCGGCGACTACACCAAGCCGTACCACGACGACTACAAGCCGCAGCCGTTCTCGCGGAAGTACGTGGTTCACATCTCCGGCTGGTACGCCCAGAAGCACCCGGACGAGGACTTCGCGGAGACCTTCGCCGTGTGGCTCACGCCCAACTCCGAGTGGGAGAAGCGCTATAAGGGCTGGGGCGCGCTCAAGAAGCTCCAGTACGTGGCGGCCATCGCCGAGCGGCTCGGTCGCTCGGATCCTGCGGTGCGGTTGCAGGACCGCGACATGGACGTCGACGAGATGGAAGAGACGGTGCTCGACCACTACCGGCAGCGCAACCTCGCCGAGAAGGTCGACGTGCAGATGGGCGAGCACCTCGACCAGGACCTGCTGAACCTGTTCGAGGCGCCGAGCGCCGCGCCGGCCAAGGCCGAGACCCTGATCCGCGCGGAGCGGCAGTCGCTGATTCAGGCGGTGACGCAGTACTCGGGCGTCAGCCGGGCGGTGGTTCGTTCCGTGCTCGATCACCTGCTCGATCGAACGACCGCGCTCAACCTGACCGTGCAGCTCGACAAGACCCGCGAGTACCTCACACGGCTCACGTCGCTGCTCACCGCGCTCGCGATGAACTACCTGTACACGGACCGGTTCTTCGAGGTCGACTGACCTCACGCCGGTTGGACGCGCCGAAGCTGCGGCGCCGTGCGTAGGAACCAGATCCAGATCGCCAACACGAGCAACGCCGAAAGCACGTTCGGCAGGCTTGGGCGCGCGACCATCAAGTCGTATCCCGCGTGCCCAAGCACTGAAATGAGCCAGCCCACTGGCAATGCCCACCACCGCCGGTGGCGGATCGCGGCCCACAACCCCAGCCCCCAAGGCGTCGCGAACAGCGCATGGGTGAGGGGCGCCGCGGCGGCACGTGCCATCCCGTCCGCCAGCGGGAGCTCTCCCTGCATCCAAAGGCTGACGCTCTCGGCGGTGGCGAAGCCGATGCCGACGCACGCCGCGTAGAGAATCCCGTCGAGCCGCCGGCCGAACCGCCGCGCCCAGAGCGCTGCGGGCAACGCGCTCAAGAGTTTCGCGGTCTCTTCCACTCCGCCGATCGCGAGCGCGGAGCCGACCGCACGCCGCCAAGGCGCCTCAACGAGCGCGTCCCATTCGATGGGGAGGCCCAGGCGATCGAAGCCGCCGAAGCCACCGAACGCGAGGACCACGGACGAAGCACCACCCGCGAGCGCGGCGAGCTTGAGCGCAATGCCTTCGCGCCATCGATCCTGCTTGCTCTGAAAGTAGACCAACCACGCAAGCGCGGCGCCGCCGAACAACGCGATTGCGACCAACAGGTCGCGCTCCCATGCGATGCGTTTCCCATTGCAGTCCCTCGCGCCTGAGGAGTGGCGAGGTGTGCACGGATTTTTGAATCGCGATCGCTTGCGGTGGCTGTTCGCGTCGCGCTCGCGTACATTTTCTTCATGCCTCCGGGATTGCTGCCTTTGAAGATCGCGGTGTTGCACTACCAACCCGCTGGCGAGCCAGTTGACGCCGTCGTGGGCCACATCACCGACGCGCTCACCGAGCTCGGCCACCAGGCCGTCACCATCGGCGTGCACGATCGCGTCTTCGACATCCTTCGTGAGATCGAGAAGAGCCAGTGCGACCTGGTCTTCAACGTCTGCGAGACGTTCGCCGACGATTACCGGATGGAAGTGAACGTCGCCGCGCTGATGGAGATGGCGCGCATCAAGTACACGGGCTCGGGGACGGCGGGGCTCCTGCTCGCGCAGGACAAGATCCTGACGAAGCAGCTGATGGAGTACCACGAGGTCCCCACGCCGCGCTTCGCCACCTTTGACGGCGAGACGTTCGAGACGAACGGGCGCATGTCGTTTCCGCTCATCGTCAAGCCGGCGCGGACCGACGCGTCGTTGGGCATCGGGCGTCACTCGGTGGTGAGCGACTGGGAGGACCTGACCAAGCGGGTGCGCGAGATTCGGAAAGAGTTCCAGGACGAGGCGCTCGCCGAGGAGTTCATCGACGGGCGCGAGGTGTACGTGGGGGTGCTGGGCACCACCACCAACAACGCGGAGATCCTCCCCATCGTCGAGCTCAACTGGGGCGACTGGAACCGCGGCCCGAAGATCTCCGACCGCGAAGTGAAGTTCGGACCGGACTTCGACGGCGCGCCCCACCTGGTCATCGCCCATGACATCGCGGCCGACCTGAAGGCGCGCATCGAGCGGGCCGCGCTGATCGCCTTCCGCGCCCTCAAGTTGCGCGACTATGCGCGCGTCGACTTCCGTATCTCGAGCAAGGACAACGAGGCCTACATCCTCGAGGTGAACCCGAACCCCTACCTCGAAAAGGACAGCGAGCTGGCGATGGCCGCCGAGGAGCGCGGCATGAGCTACATGCAGCTCATTCACCGCATCGTCGAGTCCGCCGCGGCCCGCTACCGCATCCCCCGCCGCGAGCCGAAGGCCGAAGAGCCGAAGTCGAGCGAGGCGCAGCCCGCGTCCGACACCACCGCGCGCGCCAACTAGACCCCGAGCAGGCGCGGCAACACCTCGCCGCTCTTCCCCTGAACAAAACGCTCGAAGCGGGAGCCGTTCTCGGCGGGCTCGGCGTTGACGAGCCAGGTCTGAGCGCCCACGCGGCGGGCCCAGTCGACGAAGCCGGCCGCCGGCCACACCGCGCCGGACGTCCCCGCCGCCAGGAAGACGACGCGCCGCCCGGGCCGAAGGAAGGCTTCGACCTGCCGCAGATGCGCAGGGTCGAGCATCTCCCCAAACCAGACGATGTCAGGCCGCACCCGGCCGCCGCACGCCTCGCACGCGGGGACGGCATCCAAGTGGAGCTGCTCGTCGGCGAAGGGCGGCCGATCGCAGTCGAAGCAGCGCGACCGAAAGAGATTTCCGTGGAGCTCGACCAGCCGCTGGCTGCCCGCGCGGGCGTGCAAGCCGTCGACGTTCTGGGTCACGAGCAGGAAACGGTCCCCGAGGGCGCGCTCGGCGGCGGCGAGCGTGTGGTGCCCTGGGTTCGGCCGCACCGACTGCGCCTTCGTTCGGCGCTCCGAATAGAACTGCCAGACGAGCCGCGGGTTGGCCTCGAACCCCTCCGGCGAAGCCAGCTCCTCGAAGCGCCGATTGTTCCAGACCCCTCCGGCGCCGCGAAACGTCGGCACCCCGCTCTCGGCCGACACGCCCGCGCCGGTGAGGACCAGCAGGAACGTGTCGTCGGTCAGTGAGAGCGTCTGGCTCAGCGCTCCACCCGGACCGGCCGCTTCTCTTGGAGCGACGCGTTCGCCGCGCGCGCGAGCAGCAACGGCATGCGCCCGTCGATCGCGCCCGCGCTCGGCGGCTTGCCGGTCTGGACGCACTCCACGAAGTGCTTCATCTCGTTGACGTACG
This sequence comes from uncultured Myxococcaceae bacterium, assembly GCA_964511185.1. Lineage (GTDB taxonomy): Bacteria > Myxococcota > Myxococcia > Myxococcales > Myxococcaceae > CAZEDU01. Next base: position 45,854 of record CAZEDU010000010.1, read on the forward strand.
CGGCCTCGAAGCGCTCGACGAACCAGAAGAGCGGGCCGTCGGCGCGGTAGCCCTCGGTCGAGCCGGAGACGACGCTGGTGGGCGGCACGTTGCCGACCTGCACCACGCCGTCCGAGCCGAAGACCTCCAGGCGAACGTCGTAGCCGTAGACGGCCTTGCGGCTGTTGTCGAT
>CAZEDU010000010.1:46069-62878 GCA_964511185.1 uncultured Myxococcaceae bacterium
CGCGCCCGACGGGTACCGGAGCGTGAGCACCGCGGTGTCGATGTCACCCACGTCGCGAATCGCCGGGTCGACCAGGTTCGCGCCGGCGGCGAAGATCTCCTCGACCTCCTCGCCCATCATCCAGCGCGCCATGTCGAAGTCGTGAATCGTCATGTCGGTGAAGAGCCCGCCCGAGACCTTCACGTACTCGATGGGCGGCGGCTTCGGATCGCGGCTGGTCAAGCGCAGCAGGTGCGGCTTGCCGATGCGGCCCGCCGCGACCAGCTCGCGCGCCTTCTGAAACGAAGGATCGAAGCGGCGGTTGAAGCCGATCTGGAACAGCACGCCGGCCTTCTTCACCTCGGCCATCGCGGCGTCGATCTTCGCGAGGTCGAAGTCGATCGGCTTCTCGCAGAAGATGTGCTTGCCGGCGCGCGCCGCCTCGGAGATGAGCTGCGCGTGCGTGTCGGTCGAGGTCGCGATCACCACCGCGTCGACGTTCTTGTCGGTCAGCACCTCCTCGACGCGGTCGCTCGCCTTCGGCGCCTTGACCTTGCGCGCGCACGCCTCCGCCGCCGCCTTGACCACGTCGGCGACCGCCACCACCTCGGCGCCGGGGACGCGGAACGACGCGTTCTCCGCGTGCACCAAGCCAATTCGACCTGCGCCCAGGACCCCAATTCTCACGTTCTTCATGTCGGCTTTCTCTAGCGAACCGCGCGCTGCGGGCGCTTCCACGTCTCACGCACCCACGCGAGCGTTGGATCATCGGTCGCGGCCATCGAGCGTCCGGTGCCCGCGAGCACATTCAAGTAGTAGACGTTGCAGCCCGGCGCGGCGACCACCGGGTGGTAGCCCTCGCGCACGAGCACCAGATCGCCATCGCGGCAGGTCAGCGTCTCGTCGATGCGGCGGTCGTCGGTGTACACGCGCTGAATCGCGAACCCTTCGGGCCGATCGATTCGGTAGTAGTAGATCTCCTCGAGGTCGTGCTCCTTGGGCGGCAGGTGCTGGTCGTGCTTGTGCGGCGGGTAGCTCGACCAGTTGCCCGAGGGCGTGAAGACCTCGACGACCATCAGCTTCTCCGCCTGAAACTCCGGCTTGATGACGTGGTGAATCGTGCGGCTCGCGTTTCCGTCGCCGCGCTCTTCCACCTCGACGTCGTCCGGCCGAACCCACTTCGCGGGGAAGCGCTGGGCGGCGGCCGATTGGCACACGGCGACCTCGAGCTTGGTGCGCGCCTTGATCGAAAAGCGCGCGCCCACCGGCAAGTAGACCGTATGCGCGCGGCCTTCGAAGACGTTCGCCCGCTCGCCGACCTCGTCGAAGTTGCCTTCGCTGCTCAGGACCGACCCGGTGCCGCCCAGGAACACCAGGCAGGTCTCCTTCCCATCGGCGCGGGCGTCGCGCGTCTCGCCCGGATGAAGCCGCATGACCTCGAAAGAGATGTGCTCCCAACGGGCGCTGCGGGGGTCGATGGAGATGAGCGCCCCCGACTCCGAGGGCTTCAAAGCGCGCGAGTGAAAATGAAGGTCGCTCATGAGGGGGCGCACCATACCCAAAACGCCCGGCCCGCCGCACCCGCCGCCGGCGCCCGCCTGGAACCCAGCGGATCGGCTCGGGAACGGTTGACGATGCCGCCTCAAGCGTGGTGTGTCGGCCCCCGTGTCGACCCCTACTCTCGATGTCATCTGTGTCGGCCGCGCGGCGATCGATCTGTACGCCGAGCAGGTCGGCGTTCCGCTCGAGGACGTCACGTCGTTCGCCAAGTACGTCGGCGGCTCGCCGGCGAACGTCTCGGTCGGAGCGGCCAAGCTGGGCCTCAAGACGGCGATGCTCACGCGCGTGGGCAAGGAGCCGCTCGGCGCCTTCGTGCGCAAGGCGCTGCAGGGCTACGGCGTCGACGTGAGCCACGTCATCGATGACGTCGACCACAAGACCGCCCTGGTCCTCCTCGGCATCCAGCCGCCGGATCGTTTCCCGATCCTCTTCTATCGAGACAACTGCGCCGACATTCAGCTCGCCCCCGCCGACGTGGACAGGAAGTGGGTGCAGACCGCGCGCGCGGTCGTGCTGAGCGGCACGCACCTGTCGCGCAGCCCGGCGCGAGAGGCCACGCACGCGGCCATCGCGGCGGCGCTCGAAGCCCGGCGCGAGGTGGTGCTCGACCTCGACTGGCGGCCGTTCCTGTGGCCCGAGCCCGAGCGCGCGCCGGCCGTCTACGCCGAGACCGTCTCGCGGTGCTCGCTCGTCGTCGGCACCGAAGAAGAGGTCGAGGCCGCCGGAGGCCCGGCCAAGCTCCGCGAGCTCACCCCGGGCACGTTGGTCATGAAGCGAGGCCCCCGCGGCTGCACGGTGTACCCCCGAGGTGAAGACGGAATCGACGTCCCTGGCTTTCCCATCCAGGTCCTCAACGTGCTCGGCGCCGGCGATGCGTTTCTGTCGGGGTTCCTGCGCGGCTGGCTCAACGGGTGGGACTTGAAGCGCTCGGCGCGGCTGGCCAACGCGGTGGGCGCCATCGTCGTCACCCGGCACGGCTGCGCCCCCGCGATGCCCACGTTCCCTGAGGTCGAGCAGTTCCTCCAAGCGCTCGGCGAGGCCGCGCCATGACGATGCCCACCCAGATGCTGGCGGTCGATCACCGGGTCATCCTGATCGACGAGGCCAAGAAGCACGGCCGCGGCGTCGAAGATTGCCGGGCCTTCAAGCAGCGGGTCGTGGACGCCTACCTCGCCGCGCGGGAGCGGTCGGAGGCCGTTCGCGCGCGCGGTGGGTTGATCCTCGACCCCGAGCTCGGCGCCGCCGCGATCGCCCAGGCCCACGCCGCCGGCGTTCAGGTCGGGCAGCCGGCGGAGCAGTCCGGGGTCAGCCCGCTCGCGCTGTACCCGCACTTCGAGCGCGACGTGCTCGACCGCGGACCTTCCTTCATCAAGTGCCTGGTGAAGGGCCGCCCCGACGACGAGCCCAACGAGTACCGGGCGCAGAACCAGACGGTCGCCGCGCTCGCCAAGGCCTGCGCCGCGCGCGCGCTGCCGCTGGTGCTCGAGCTGATCATCCCGCAGCGCACGAGCGAGGAGCCTTACAAGTTCGAGCGCTCCGGCCGCGCCGCCCTCGCCGCCCAGTGGATCCGCGACCTCCAGGCGCTCGATGTCTCACCGGCGCAGTGGAAGCTGGAAGGCTTCGACTCGCCGGGGGCGATCGCGACCGTCGCGGAGCACTGCAGGCCGCACGAGTCGATCGTCATCCTGGGAAAGAACGCGCCGCCCGAGACGCTGTCCGCCTGGTTCAAGGCCGCGCGCACCTCGCCCAAGTGCGTGGGCTTCGCCGTCGGCCGATCCATCTTCTGGGAGCCGTTCCTCCAACACCTCTCGGGCGCTTCGTCGGACCAGGTGGTCGCCGCCATCCGAGATCGCTACCTCGACGTGGCCGAGCGCTGGGAGCGGGCGCGATGACCTCCCCTTCCTCGACCTGGCTCATCGGCATCTCGTCGACGCGCAAGGGCATCTACGTCCTTCGCTACTTGCTGTTCGCCGGCGGGCTCTCGGTCGCCGCCACTGTTGGGAATGATCGGCGGCTTCCTGGTGGGCCTGGTGCTGTTCCGAGGTCAGCTCCGGCCGCTGCGTTGGCCTCGGCTCGCGCTCAGCCAGTCGACGTTGTACGTCCTGAGCCGCCGCAGCGCGGTGCAGCTGCCGCGGCAGGCGATTCGCTCCATCGGCGCGGATGACAGGACCGTCACCCTGAACCTGTCCACCCCGATGCAGGCGCCCGATGGCGCCGTGGCGGATCAAGTCCACTTGATTCCCCAGACGCTCACCATCGCCCGCGACGCGCTGCAGTCGACGCTCTCCGCCTGGCTGAACGACGGCGACTTCCGCTCGCGCCTGCCGAGCGACGCGGAGGTTCAGGCGCGCCTCAAGATGCAGAGCGCGCCAACGACCTAGCGCATCCGCTCGCGGACGATCGCCTCGAGCTGCCGCACGACCTCGGAGATCGGCATCGACGACGAGTCCAACCGCACCGCGTCCTCTGCGGCCTTGAGCGGCGCCACCTCGCGCGAGCTGTCCTGCTTGTCGCGGCGGGACTGGTCCGCGGCGACGTCCTCCAAGCTGCTCTCCACGCCCTTTTGAAACAGCTCCTCGAACCGACGGCGCGCGCGAATGTCGGAGTTCGCGTCGAGGAAGAACTTGGCGTCCGCGTCAGGGAAGACCACGGTGCCGATGTCGCGGCCTTCGAGGATCGCGCCCTTGGGTGAGGTCAGCGCGAGCCTCCGCTGGATGGACAGGAGCTTCTCCCGCACCACCGGCCGCGCCGACACGGTCGAAGCGCCCATCGAGATCTCCGGCGTGCGAATGAGACCGGAGACGTCCTCGCCGCCCAGGAAGACGCGGTTCTCTTCTCCCACCACCTGGAAGCTCACCTGAATGCGGTCGAGCAGCTGCGCGAGCGCCGCGTCGTCGTCGAGCGAGACCTTCTCGCGCGAGGCCATCAAGGCGGCGCACCGGTAGATGGCGCCCGTGTCGACGAGCGCGAACCCCAGGCGGCGGGCGAGGATCTTCGAGACGGTCGACTTCCCGGCGCCGGCCGGGCCGTCGATCGCCACGATGAAGGGCCGCGCGCTCAGCGGAGGATCTCCTTCAGCTCGCGCATCAACCGCTCGTTGTGGGAGCGCAGCCCGACCGAGATGCGCAGCGCGTTGGGGAAACCGTACCCGGGCACCGGGCGCGTGATGACGCCCTTTCGCAGCAGCGCCTCGTAGATCGGCTGCGCCGGCTTGCCGAAGTCGGCGAACACGAAGTTCGCGTGGCTGGTGGGCACGTCGACGCCGAGCTGCCGAAGCTCCCGGGTCAGGTACTCGAGCCCGTGGTGGGTCGTCTCGCGCGTCGTGCGCAGGTGCTCGACGTCGTCCAGCGCCGCGATGCCGGCGGCCTGGGCCAACGACGACAGGTTGAACGGCATGCGCGTGCGGTTGAGGTAGCCGACGAGCTGCGACTGCATGATGCCGTAGCCCAAGCGGATGCCGGCGAGCCCGTAGATCTTGCTGTAGGTGCGCAGCACGACCAGGTTCGGCATGTCGCGGAAGTAGTCCATGCCGTTGGGGTACTCGCTCCAGCCGACGTACTCGAAGTAGGCCTCGTCGAGCACGACGATGACCTCCTTCGGCACCTTGGGCAGAAACGCCTCCAGGTCCTGGCGGCTGAACGCGGTGCCCGTCGGGTTGTCGGGGTTCGCCAGGAAGATGATGCGGGTCTTCGGGCCAATGGCCGAGGCGATCGCGTCCAGGTCGTAGCGGTAGCCCGCCTTCATCGGCACTTCGACGAAGCGGCGCCCGTGCGACTGAAGGGCGACCTTGTACATGAGGAAGGAGCCCTTGCAGAGCAGGGCCTCGTCGTCGGGCGTGGTGAAGGTGCGAATCAACAGCTCGATGATCTCGTTCGATCCGTGGCCGACGAAGACCTCGTCGGGCTTCACGCGCAGGAACTCGGCGAGCCGGCGCACCAGGTAGAAGCTCGCGCCGTCGGGGTACAGGTGCACTTGCCGCGCGGCGCGCTCGAGCGCCTCGATGGCGAGCGGCGACGGGCCGAGCGGGTTCTCGTTCGAGGCCAGCTTGATGACGTTGGTGATGTTGTATTCGCGCTCGGTCTCTTCGATCGGCTTGCCCGGAACGTAGGGCTTGAGCGTCTCGATGTAGTCGGCGACGAGCGGACGCATCACTTCACCGGCCGGAAAAGACACCCATGGCTCTGAACTTCTCGTACCGATCATTGACCAACGCCTCCGGCGAGAGCTTTCGAAGCTCGCTCAAGTACTTGCGCAGCGCGCTCCCCAGGTTCTTGGCGGCCACCGGCGGGTCGCGATGCGCGCCGCCGGGAGGCTCGTCGATCACCGCGTCGACCACGCCCAGCCCGAGCAAGTCCTTCGCGGTGACCTTCATCGCGTCCGCGGCCTTCTCGGCCTTCGCCGAGTCGCGGAAGAGAATCGACGCGCAGCCCTCGGGGCTGATCACCGAGTAGATGCTGTTCTCCATCATCAGCACGCGGTTGCCCACGCCGATCGCGAGCGCGCCGCCCGAGCCGCCCTCCCCGATGACGGTGGAGATGATCGGCACCTGGAGCCGGCTCATCACCTCGAGGTTGACCGCGATCGCCTCCGCCTGTCCGCGCTCCTCCGCGCCGATGCCGGGGTACGCGCCGGGCGTGTCGACGAAGGTGAAGATCGGCCGGCGGAAGCGCTCCGCCAGCTCCATCAAGCGGCGCGCCTTGCGGTACCCCTCGGGGCGCGGCATGCCGAAGTTCCGCGCCATGTTCTCCTTGGTGCTGCGGCCCTTCTGGTGCCCGAGCACCAGCACCGGCTCGCCCTCGAAGCGCGCGAAGCCACCGACGATGCTCGGGTCCTCGGCGAACGCGCGGTCCCCCGAGAGCTCGAAGAAGTCGGTGAACAGCATGCCGAGGTAGTCGAGGAAGTACGGCCGCGCGTTGTGGCGAGACAGCTGCACGACCTGCCAGCGGCTCAGGTCGTTGAAGATCTCGTCCTGCAGCTTGCGCGCCTTCTTCTCGAGCTTGGTGATCTCGTTCGAGAAGTCGATCGTGCTGCTCTCGGAAAGCTTCTTGAGCTCCTCGATCTTCTTTTCCAGCTCGAGGAGCGGTCTTTCGAACTCGAGCGCGTAAGTGCTGCTGAAGGCCATGGAGAGTCGGCTGCCTAGCATGCCCCGCCCACAGCTGCCTAGATGCCAGCGGGCGAGTTGGGTTAAACGGCCGGCCGTGCTGGTTTCGCTCATCATCCCGGTTTTCAACGAGAAGGCGACCCTGCCCGAGCTGCTCCGACGGGTGGTCGCGGTGGACCTGCCGAAGGAGCTCATCGTCGTGGACGACTGCTCCAGCGATGGCAGCCGCGAGCTCCTCTCCCAGCTGCAGACGCACGGCCTGAGCGCCCTGGGCGCCGCCCGGCCACAGAACGAGAACCGGCTGCAGATCCTGTTTCAGCCCAGGAACCAGGGGAAAGGCGCCGCGCTGCGTCGAGGCTTCGCCGCCGCCACGGGCGACGTCGTGGTCGTGCAGGACGCCGACCTCGAGTACGACCCGCGCGACCTGCCGCGCGTGATCCAGCCCATCGTCGATGGAGACGCCGACGTCGTCTATGGCAGCCGCTTCACCGGCACGCCGCGCCGGGTGCTGTACTTCTGGCACACGGTGGTCAACGTGGGGCTCACCACGCTGTCGAACATGACGAGCGGGCTCAACCTCACCGACATGGAGACCGGCTACAAGGCGTTCCGGCGCCAGGTGGTGCAGTCGCTCGATCTCGAAGAGGACCGCTTCGGCATCGAGCCCGAGATCACCGCGAAGGTCGCCAAGGGCCGGTACCGCGTCTTCGAGGTGCCGATCAGCTACCACGGCCGCACCTACGAAGAGGGAAAGAAGATCGGCTGGAAAGACGGCGCGCGCGCCCTCTACGCCATCGTGAAGTACGCGGTGAAGTGAAGATGGGGGACTGTCCCTGAAAGGGACTGTCCCCGTCTTTGACGAGCCGCGAGCGCGCTACGGCCTTCAGGCGGCCTTGATCTTCGCCGGGTCGGTCAACGCGTACCACGCGGTGCGGAACGCCTTGAGCTCGCGCAGGCCCGCGGGGTGACGGCCGAGCGCGGGCGCCACCGTGACCGGCAGCGCCGTCTTCTTCTCGAGCGTCTTGGCCGCGTTGAGCTCGTTCTTGCGGCGGTTCTCGCACTTCGGGCAGGTCGACTTGGGCAGCACGCGGTTGACGAGCACGCGCTCGACCGCGAGCTTGCGGACCTTGAGGTATTCGACGAACCGCTCGGTGCGGACCCCGGTGAGCTCGTCGCCGCGGGTGACGACCACGAAGCGCGACTCGGTCGGGGTCGCGAGCGCCTCCTCGAAACGCTTCACGTGCTTGAGCAGCATCGAGATCTCGTCGGCGAGCTCACCCATGCCCTTGGCGCGGTACTTCACCAGCACGCCGAGCAGCGCGGTCAGCCAGCCCCGCGCCACCTCGGGCAGCTCGAGGATCCGCATCCCATTCCCGGTCGGGCTGGGGTCGACGACGATCCGCTTGAAGCGCTCCTGCATCAGCGCGTCGGCGAGCGCCGAGAGCGCGGCCAGCTCGTCCATGCCCGGCGGCGCGGCGTCCAGCAGGTTGCGCAGCACCTCGCGATCGTAAACCGGCTCCTGGCCCTTCACTTCGGGGCCGAAGACCTTGTCGGCCTTCTCCTTGATGCGGCGCTTGAGCGCGGCGAACCAAGCCGGCGTGTCCAACTCGCGGGCGTACAGCCCCTTGGTGCCCTTCACCTGCGTCTCGGTGTCGGTGAGCCGGCTCAGCAGCACGTCGGAGAGCGAGTGCGCCGGGTCGGTCGAGATGAGCAGCACCGGGCCTTCTTTTTCGGTCAGCGTCACCGCGGCGGCGGCGGCGCACGAGCTCTTGCCCACCCCGCCTTGCCCCACGAAGAAGATGAGGCGCGTGGGAGGAAGCGGAGGCGCCGCGATGGGCGGCATCGACGGGGCGCGCACCAGCGCCGGCGGACCTTCGGCCGCAGAGAACTCCAGCGTCTTGGTCTCTTTGTTCGCCGCCCACTCCTTGGCGAGCTTCTTCACCGCGTCGAGGCCGCGCGGCTGAACCTCGCGCTTGCCCAGAAGCGAAACCGGCACCGCGCGATCGAGCGCTTGGTACTTGCGGACGTGCGGCGCCTGCAGGCCGCGGCGGCCCTGGCACGCCGGGCAGCCCGTGTGATCTTCGATGTGATTCGAGACGATCTCGACGATGGGGATCGACCGCTCGCGCAGCGCATTGAACAGCAGTCGGCCCTGCGCCTCGGGCACCGGCTCGGCGATCGTGATGAGGTGAAACGCCGTCTTCGCCGGGTCCTTCAGCAGCGCGGCGGCGCGATCGACCTGGGCGCGAATCGCGTCGAGCCCTTCCAGCGCGACCGCCGGAGCGACCTCTTTCTTCACCGCCTTCACCTTCTCGGGCTTCTCCGCCTTCACGACAGAGAGGAAGCGGCGGAACGCGAGCGGCGCGTCGAACAGGCGAAGCAGGTGCGCGGTGGCCGGAAGATCGACGATCACCCGCTCGTACGACTCGGTCAGCGACATCAGGTGCATCAGCGTCGCGAGCTCTTCGAGGCCCGAGAGCGACTGGGCGAAGATCGCCTGAATGTCCTCGTCGCTCAGCACCGTGCCCTTCTGCGCCGCCTGCTGCAGCGCCGGGCGATAGGTCTTCAAGAACGCGTCGAGGACCGGGGCGGCGTCGAGCTCGGCGACGAACAGCCCGCCGTCGCCCTTGCCCGCCGCGAGCTTGGTCGGCTTGCCGGTGAACTTTTTCTTGAGAAGGTCCGCGAGCCCCCGCGAGGGGTCGAGCGAGAGGAGAAGAACTTTCTCCTTGGGGTTCGCCTCAGAAAGGTTTAAGGCATAGGCGGTGGCCAGGGTGGTCTTGCCTGCACCTCCCTTGCCTCCAAAAAAGTGCAGCTTCTGCGCTTCGCTCATGTACTTGGGCCTTACTGGAGAGGGCGGGAGAGTCCCTCTTCCGGGGGTCAAAAGTCAAGCAGTGGCGCGGGTTTTGGACCCTTTCATGTCCAAGCCGCTGAAACTCGGGGCCAATGTAGGACCCCCCGCTTGAGGCCTGCCCGCCCGCTTCACTCCCAGCAGCCTTCTACCGCTCAGTGGGCGATCACATTCCCAGGGGTCGGGGCCGACGGATGGGCCGCTTTCACGGGGGGCTCTCCGGGCGTTTGGGGGCCCGTGGCCTGCGCGGCGCGGGCCTCGGCGGCGTAGCGGTTGAGCTTGTTGTAGAGCGTCTTTTCGCTCACCCCGAGGATCTCCGCGGTGCGGGCCTTGTTGCCGCCGTTCCGCTGCAGGCTCCCCAGGATGTACTCCTTCTCGACGGTGTCGAGCGTGAGCCCGAACGGCAGGCGGAAGCTCTGGCGCTCGGGGCCGCGGGCGGCCATGTCGGGCGGCAGGTGCTCGCGGGTGATGAGCTCGCCGTCGCACAAGATGACCGCGCGCTCGACTGAGTTGCGCAGCTCGCGGATGTTGCCGGGCCAGTCGTGGTTCTTGAGCAGCTCGAGGGCGTCGGGGTGGACGCCGGCCACGCGCTTGCCCGAGTCGGAGTTGAACTTCTCCACGAAGTACTGAACGAGCAGCGGCACGTCTTCGCGGCGCTCGCGCAGCGGCGGCAGCCCGATCTGGAACACGTTCAACCGGAAGAAGAGATCCTCGCGGAAGCGGCCGTTCTTGATCTCCGAGCGCAGGTCGCGGTTCGTCGCGCAGAGCACGCGCACGTCGACCTCGATCTCCACCTTGCCGCCGAGCCGCCGCAGCCTGCCCTCCTCGAGGACGCGGAGGAGCTTGGCCTGCAGCTCGATGGGGATCTCGCCGACCTCGTCGAGGAACAGCGTGCCGCCGTGGGCGAGCTCGAAGACGCCCGGCCGGCGCTGGTCGGCCCCGGTGAACGCGCCGCGCTCGTGGCCGAAGATCTCCGACTCCATCAGCGTGGCGGGAATCGAGGCGCAGTTCACGGCGATGAACGGCTTGTCGCGGCGCGACGACAGGTTGTGCACCGAGCGCGCGACCATCTCTTTGCCGGTGCCGGACTCACCGGTGATGGCCACCGAAGCCTTCGCGGGCGCGACCTTCTGAATGAGCTCGAAGACCCGGCGCATCGCGGCCGACTGACCGATGAACTCGCTCGAGCCGAGCTGCTTGAGCCGCCGGCGCAGGCCCTGCACTTCGCGCATCGTCTCCTTCTTCTCCAGCGCGCGGTCGATGCAGGTCTTCAGCCGCGCCGAGTCGAGCGGCTTCTCGATGAAGTCGTAAGCGCCCTCGCGGATCGCTTCGACCGCCGCGTCGACCGTGGCGCGCCCGGTGAGGAAGATGACCGGGCAGTCGGGCATCTCCTCGCGCAGCGTGCGCAAGAGCCACAGCCCGTCGGTCTCCGGCATCGCCAGATCCGAGAGCACCACGTCGGGGTGAAACTCGATGGCCTTGCGGACGGCTTCGTTGCCGTCGTTGGCGGTCTCCACTTTGTGGCCCCACAGGCCCAGCATCTCCGCCAAGGCCTCGCAGGTCGCCTGCTCGTCGTCGACTGCCAGGATCCGTGCGCCGTTCAAAGGTGCTCTCCCTCGCGCCCCGCCAAGCGATTTCTCGAAGACCACTGCACCTCGGTGACTCGTCCTCTCACGTCGATCCTTCCACCGTTCTCGTGGACCGTGGCGCTCAGCGCCTGCAGCGCGTGCATCGAAGGCTCGTCACCGACCTGCGGACCTCCGTCTTCGACGCGGTAGACCCACTTTCCTTCCTCGCTTCTTAACGACACGTGCACGTCGGCGCCGGCGGCCGAGCGTTGCAGCGCTCGCAGAATCGGCTGAATGGCGACGAACGACAGCGCGGCCGACTCGCCGTCGATCCGGGCGTTCGGGTCGACGCTGGCGCGCAGCGGCACGCGGCGTTTCCGCGACTCGTGGCCCAGGACCTCGCACGCGCGAGAGACGAGCAGACCAAAGTCCACGTCGGTGCGCCCCGAGCGCCGCGGGCTCAAGAAGTCGGCGAACGCGCGCAGCATCTCGTCGACGCGCAGCACCTGCTCCCGGATGGAGCGGATGCTCTTCTCGTGGCTCGCCGGAAGGGAGCCGCCGAGCTCGCGCTTGAGCCGCTCGGCCAGCACCTCGATGTTGATCGAGATCGCATTGAGGGGGTTGCGCGCCTCGTGGAGCAGGCCGTCGACGAGCGGCGCCACCAGCGTGTGCCGGCCCGCGTCGATGGCGGGCTCCTGAATTTTTTCCTGCCCGCTCGCGCGGAGCGCCTCGGAAGACCTGAGCACCGCTCACCTCCGGTTGATTTTTTGCGCGCTGCCGCACCGCTGCCCGACTGCGCGGCAGGATTTAGGAATGAGGTTCTGGACCGTCAACGGGCACGCCTGAAAAAACTGCCGACCGATGACAGCGCCTGAACAATTGGCCCAACGAAGAGCCAACGATCTGCCCGGTCGTTAAAATTTCGGCGTTGGGCGCGGGCGCTAGCCGACGCGCGCGGCGACGGCGGGCGTGTTCGGGTCGAGCGAGACGAGCTCGATGTTGAGCCGCGAGGCGAAATCGAAGATGCGCTGGTCGCGATAGAACTCGCCGAAGACGATGCGCACGCAGCCCGAGTTGGCGATGAGCTTGAAGCACGGCCAGCAAGGGCTGGCGGTCGTGTAGATGGTCGCGCCGTCGATGGCGACGCCGTTCTTCGCGGCCTGGATGATGGCGTTGGCTTCGGCGTGCACGGTGGCGACGCAGTGGCCGTTCTCCATCATGTGGCCGACGTCATCGCAGTGCGGCAGGCCGCGGATCGAGCCGTTGTAGCCTGTCGACAGGATGGTCTTGTCGCGCACCAGGAGCGCGCCGACGTGCTTGCGCTCACAGGTGGCGCGGCTGGCGACCTGCTTCGCGATGTCCATGAAGTACTGATCCCACGAGCTGCGCTGGGTCATGGGAGGGAGTTTAGCGGTGTTTTCAGTTTTGGGCGCGGGCCTCTTGGGCGAGGAAGCGCTGAAAGCCGTTCTGGGTCAGGAAGGCGCGGACCTTGGCGACCGGCGCGGCGAAGGTCTCTCCAGGCATCGGCACGTCGAAGCTGAAGTCCTTCTGCTCGACCGCGAAGCCCACCTTGGCGGTGCGGTAGCCCTCGACGAGCGCGACGAGCTTGCCGGACGAGAGCGAGTAGACGCCGCCGCCGGACGAGCCGTAGCCGATGGCGGCGTCGGTCTTGAGCATCACGGGGTGGCGGCGCTTCGGGTCGCGCTCGACCTGCGAGACCAGCCCGCCCGAGATGGACAGCGCCCGGCCAAAAGGCGCGGCGACGACCACGACGTCATCGCCCAGGTGCACCTCTTCGTCCTCGGCGAGGCGGGCGGCCGGCAGCGCGGCGCCGTGGACCTTGAGGAGCGCCAGGTCCATCTCCGGGACCTTGCCCATCGCGATCGGCTGGGCGAGGTACTCCATGACCTCGATGCCCTGGTCGGCGATGACGACCAGCTTGCCGTTCTGCAGCTTGCCGACGTCCAGCACGTGCGCGTTGGTGAGCACGTAGCTCATCGCGCCGCTCGCGCTCGTCTCGCTGCCCACGACCACGCCCGACGCCGTACGCTTGGGCTGATCGCCGTCCATCACCACGAGGCGGACGTTGTGAGGCAGCACGTCGCGCACGATGGCGCGGCGGCTCATCGCGGGATCCGACATCGACGAAAGAGGCGCCACCGGCGCGGCGCGTTGGGTGGAGGCGCAGCCCAGCGCGACGAGGGCCCCCAGAAGGAACGACAGGCGTGGCATCGGTTCTCCGAGAATGCGAGTGACGCGGGCCAACGATGATACGGGCCTTCGTCTTCCCGACCGCGATGCGGGGCGGCGGGCGCTCGCTCGGCCGCCTGCGGAGCCAGCGGCTACGTGTACCGCTTGCGCATCAAGAACAGGATTCCGTCCTTCGCGCAGTGCTCGCAGTAGCCGAACCGGGACGCCATGGTCTTCAGCGTGTCCTCGACCTGCTGCTTCTCTTTGCTGGTCAGCTGGTCGCGATCGTCCGACAGGTACTTGAGGACGTTCTCCTTGTTGCGCCGGAGCACCCGCTTGCGCTCTTCGAAGAAGTGGTCGCGCAGCCTTCGGAACAGCTCGGGGAAGATGCGCGCGTAGTCCATCTCGGTGTCGGGGTTGTCGAGCTTGTGGGCGCCGATCTGCGAGATGATCCCGCGGCGGAAGTCACCGGAGTCTTCGCCCTTGGGCATGACGATCGCCTCGAGCTCGCCCATGCGCGCCTCGTCGGGCCGCTCCATCTCGCCGGTCACCCGGTTGCGCATCTTCTCGCCCTTCACCCAGTGCGAGACGTGCTGCACGTAGCGCTCGAACAGCTCGCGGTACTGCCCTTCCGACACCAGCCCCATCGAGTCGCGCACCTCCGCGTCGATCTGCTCGAGGCACTCGCTCTCGACCAGCCGCACGAACTCCTCGTGGTCGTGGTAGCCGTCGACGACCTCCTGCTGCAGAAACTCGTAGACGCTCTTGTCCTTGCACAGCGCCTGCAGCTCCTCGAGCACGGCCTGCGGGTTCAAGCACTTGTAGCTCGCGTTCTGCGCGGCGTTGAACAGCGCGGTGCGGACCTCGCGGGCGGACGCGCCGCTGCGGCCTTCGTAGTTCGGGTAGGCGTCGGACTCCTCGTAGACGAACTGCAGGTTCTTCTTCAGCTCCTTGGCCTGGCCGAGCGAGAGCCGGTCGGGCGGCGCGCCTTCGCTGTACAGGTGCAGCTTCTCGAGCGGGCTCAGGTGATCGATGAGCTCCTTCACGTCCGGCGGGTAGCGGTCGGGGATGGGCTTCTTGAGCCGCGTGAGCACCGCCCACGCCGCGGCGACCTCGGTGGCGTGCGGCGCCACGTGCTTGCCCACCGACGCCGCGGTGACCTGCGCGTCGTAGATCTCCTGCTCGACCTTGAAGCGGCGCAGGTATGGCACGCGCACGAGCTCGATTCGGCCCTTGAACGAGGCGAAGTCGGGCAGCTCCTTGAACGCGGCGAGGTGCTTCTCGTTCGACGAGGCGATGAGCACCTCGTCGAGCTGCAAGATGAAGTGCTCGAGCGGCACCTCGGCGGTCTCGCTCGCGCCCAACAGGTACTTGAAGGTCTCGAGCGGCCGCTTGAGCAGGTCGGAGTACTCGATGATGCCGCGGTTGGCGGACACCAGCGCGCCGTGCGGCTGGAACAGCACGATGTTCTGCAGCGCCGCGGGCAGGTTGCCCTGGCTGCGGTCGGCGGTGACCTGGTGGTACGCCGCGTCGACGCTCATCTGCGGCTCGACGGCGAAGGTCCCCGATTGGTAGCGGCGCGAGATGTAGAAGCGCTCGACCTGCACGTGGCGCAACACTTTCAAATAGTCGCCGCCGTTCGCGGTGAGCAGCGCGGAGTAGGCGGTGCGGCACTTGTGGCAGAGCTCGCCTTCGAGCAGGTACTCCGAGACGATGAAGTCTTCCTTCCCTTCGGTGCTCTTGAGCGCGTTGTCGATGAGCTTTCGGCGCTCGGCGCGCGGCACCAGGAACAGCGGGTGGTCCTTCATCTCGCAGGTGAGGCGGACGTCGATGCTCTCGCTCTCCAGGTGCGCGAAGGTGGCGAGCTCGCCGCCCGCGCCGGTCTTCTCGGAGAAGCCGATGGAGCCCTTCACCAGCTTCTCGGACGGGAAGACCCAGTTGATCTTGTAGAGCGCGCCGACCGGCAGCCGCGAGTACGTCTCCATGCCGCGCTTGAGCGCCTCGACGATCGTCGACTTCGCCGAGCCGTTCGGGCCGTGCAGGAGGATGAGCTTGTTGATCCGGCCTGAGCGCACGAAGTTCGAGATCAGGCGATAGATCGCGTTCTGCACCTCTTCCTGGCCCGCGACGCGGCCGTCGCGCTCGCCGTCGTGGTGGTCGAACACCTTGAAGCGGCGGATCTTGCCGGTGGGGTGCGGCACGTGCTCCGACCCGAAGTGGTCGATCGCGTCTTTCAGGTACTGCGCCGCGTTGCGCGCCTGCAGCCGCGGCGACTGAAAGAACAGGTTGAGGTACTCCTCGAACGAGAGGATCGAGCGGTTCTTCACGAAGTCGCTGGAGACCTCGGAGCCGACCAGCTGCAGAAAGCGCTTGGCTTCCACTTGATTCCTCCTGGTGCTTTGGTGCCGCCCGTCGCCCGCAACCGATTAACCCACAGGCCGTGGGCCTTCGTCACTGCCGAACACGTCATGCGCCCTCTCCTTCCCGCAGCTTTGTTCGCGATCCTCGCTTGGGGCTGTCCTGCCCAGAACGCCCAGCCCTGCGACTCGGATGCTCAGTGTCCGGACGGGCGGTGTCGCCGCGGCTCCTGTGGGCCGGTGTGCCTGGTCGACGCCGAGTGCGGGTCGGACCAGGTGTGCCAGAGCGGCCAGTGCGCCGCCCGCCCCCAGTGCGCGGCCGACGTCGACTGCGCGGCCGGCTTCGTGTGCGGGGCCGGTGTCTGCGAGTGCCAGAGCGACCTGGCGTGCGCCGCGAACCAGGCGTGCATCGCGGGAAAGTGTCAGACGCGCGCGCGCTGCAGCGCCGACGCAGACTGCGCCGCGCTGGGCCGCCGCTGCGAAGTGACGCAAGGGCTGTGCATCCCCCCGTGCGTGCTCGCCACCGACTGCGCGCCCGGGCTCGACCCGCAGATCGCCCTGGCGCTGTACCAATGCGACACGGGCTCCTGCCGGCGGCGCTGCGTGAACGACGCGACGTGCGGGCAGGGCCTCATCTGCGACCTGGGGGTCTGCAAGACCGCCGAGTGCAAGACGTTCACCGACTGCCCTGGCGGCCAGTACTGCACGTCCGCGGGCAACGGCCGCTGCCAGCCTTACCAGCCGTGCGGCGCGGGCCAGGCGTGCGGCGCGAACCAGGTGTGCCAGGCGTTCGACGCCGCGGAGTGCCCGCCTGGTTTTCCGTGCGCGACGGCCATCTGCCAAGCGCTCCCGCGGTGCGCGATCGACGCCGACTGCACCGGCGCCACGCCCGCCTACTGCCAGGACGCGCACTGCCAGCCCACGGTGGCGTGCACCGGCGCATGCTCGGCGGGCTTGGCGTGCATCGCGAGCCGATGCGTGCCGAGCGTGTGCCGCGGCCACGCCGACTGTCCGAACGGCCAGGCGTGCGTCGATGCCCAGTGCGTCGCCGCTCCGGCGCCGGGGGACGTGAACGCCTTGAGCCTCACGCCCACCTCCGCCCTGCTCGAGGTCGGCGACACGCTTCAGCTCCGGCTCATCGCCTACCGGCTCGACGGCTCGAGCTTTCCGCTCCAGAGCGCCACCTTCACGGTGGTCGACGAGAAC
>CAZEDU010000011.1:0-27219 GCA_964511185.1 uncultured Myxococcaceae bacterium
CACTACCTGGTGTGCAACGCCGACGAGTCCGAGCCCGGCACCTTCAAGGACCGGGTGCTGATGGAGGAGGACCCGTTCGCGCTCGTCGAGGCGACGACGGTGGCCGGCTTCGCCACCGGCTGCGAGAAGGGGTTTCTCTACGTCCGGGGCGAATACCCGCTCGCGACCGAGCGGCTGACGCTGGCCATCGAGCAGGCGCGCGCCGCGAGGCTCTTGGGCGACGATGTGATGGGGCGAGGCGTGCGCTTCGACATCGAGCTGCGGCGCGGCGCCGGCGCGTACATCTGCGGCGAAGAGACGGCGCTGTTCAACTCCATCGAGGGCTACCGCGGCGAGCCGCGCAACAAGCCGCCCTTCCCCGTCGAGGTCGGCCTGTTCGGCAAGCCCACCGTCATCAACAACGTCGAGACTTTGGTGAGCGCGATGCTCGCGGTGCAGGAAGGCGGCGCCGCGTACGCCGCGCGCGGCACCCCGGGCTCGAGCGGCACCAAGCTGTTCTGCCTGTCGGGTCACGTGCAGCGCCCCGGCGTCTATGAAGTCGAGCTGGGCACCCGCCTGTCGGAGCTCATCGCGCAGGCGGGCGGCGTCGCCGGCGGCAGAGAGGTACGCACCGTGCTGCTCGGCGGCGCGGCGGGGACCTTCCTCACCCCCGACGAGCTGGACGTGCCGCTCACCTTCGAAGACACGCGAAGAATCGGCGCGACGCTGGGCTCGGGGGTGGTGCTGGTGCTCGACGACAGCGTCGACCTGCTCGGGATGCTGCGGCGCATGGCGGCGTTCTTCCGCGACGAGTCGTGCGGCCAGTGCGTGCCCTGCCGGGTCGGCACCGTGCGCGTCGAAGAGCTGCTCGCGCGCGCGGCCCGGCGCGCGCCGTTGGGCTCGCTCGACGCCGAGCGGGCGCTGCTCGACGAGCTGGGGCAAGGCATGCGCGACGCGTCGATCTGCGGCCTGGGACAGACCGCGACGGCGGCGGTGGAATCGGCGGTAAAGAAGCTGGGGGTGCTCTCATGAGCGGCAAGAAGACCGTGGCGCTGACCGTCGACGGCATGCCGGTGCAGGTGCCCGAAGGCGCGACGCTGCTCGACGCCTGCCGCCAGCTCGCCATCGAGACGCCGACCTTGTGCTGGGCCGAGAACCTCACGCCGGTCAACGTGTGCCGGGTGTGCGTCGTCGAGCTCGAGGGCGCCCGCACGCTGGTGCCGTCGTGCTCGCGCAAGGCCGAGGACGGCATGGTGGTGAAGACGCAGAGCGAGCGCGTGCGCACCTCGCGCAAGGTGGTGCTCGAGCTGCTCGCCTCGTCGGTCGACGTCTCCACCGCGCCCGCGCTGCAGTCGTACTTGAAAGACTACGGCGCCAAGCCCGAGCGGTTCGGCGCGCGCGCCGAGCCGACACAAGACGACGCGCGCGACCACGCACACCCCGGACATCACCACTCGGTCGATGGGATGACCGCGTCGACCGTCGAGCAGCCGCTCAAGGACGACAACGACCTCTACGTCCGCGACTACTCGAAGTGCATCCTCTGCTACAAATGCGTCGCCGCGTGCGGCACCGACGCGCAGAACACCTTCGCCATCGCAGTCGCTGGGCGCGGGTTTGACGCGCGCATCTCCACCGAGCTCAACGTACCGCTCACCGAGTCGGCCTGCGTGTACTGCGGGAACTGCATCGGCGTGTGCCCCACCGGCGCCTTGATGTTCAAGTCCGAGCACACGCTGCGCGCCGCCGGGGAGTGGGACGAGACCCGACAACAACAGGTGGACACCGTCTGCTCGTACTGCGGCGTGGGCTGCGCGCTCACTTTGCATACGCAAGATGATCAGATCGTGAAGGTGACTTCACCGAGCGACTCGAGCGTCACCCACGGGCACCTGTGCATCAAAGGTCGCTTCGGGTTTCAGCACGTTCGGCCCAAGTCCTCCTGAAGCCCGTACAACGGGCTGACAGGGCCGTGACAAAAACCGGTCATCCTCGAGGCGAAAAAGGGCCGGGGCGGTGGCATCCCCGCGTCCGTTTTCAGGTAGTGTCCCTGCGCTTTCCTCCCAGCCCCGTTCTTCAGCCATGCGCGACGTCACCAGAAAGATTCGTCAACAGGATGTGAAGGCGCTGACGAACCTCTATTCGCCGACCTTTCGCAAGGTCGAGCTCGCCAGCATCGTCCTGTTCTTCTGCGGATTGGCGGTCGCGACGGTTCGCCTCGGGATGCACGCCTCGGACAGCCCGTGGCTGCTGCTCGCCGCGGTGCTCACAGGCTACATCGCGGCGGACTTCGTCGGCGGCTGGGTGCACTGGCTGGCGGACACCTGGGGATCGACGCGCACCCCGCTCGTGGGCAAGGCGCTGATCCGTCCGTTCCGCGAGCACCACATTGATGAGAAGGCGATCACCCGGCACGACTTCATCGAGACCAACGGGGCCAACTGCATGGTCGCGCTGCCGGTCATGCTCCTCTCGATCGCGACGCCGCTCTCGGCGGGCGGCTGGTACGAGGGCCGGCTCTTCCTTTCAGCCTTCTTGGCCTCGCTCGTCCTGTCGGTGATGGCGACCAACCAATTCCACAAGTGGGCGCACGCCGACCGCGTGCCGCTCCTCATCGGCTGGTTGCAGAAGCTGCATCTGATTCTTCCGCCGGCGCACCACGCCATTCACCACACCGCGCCGTTCTCGAAGTACTACTGCATCACCACCGGCTGGCTGAACTGGCCGCTCGACAAGCTGGGCTTCTATCGCCTCTGCGAGCGCGCGATGACCGCGTGGCTGGGCTGGCTGCCGCGGCAGGACGACCTCGGCGAAGCGGCCGCGCTGGCGATGGCGGAAGAGCCCATCGGCACGTCGAGCCTGACGGCCGCCGAGAAGCACTGAGCTTCGGGGCTAGTCGAAGCGAATGTCCACCTGCTCCGCCTGGTCGATGGCGCGGCCCAAGAAGCGCGCGCCGACCTCGCTGAACCGGTGGGGCACATCGGTGACGTAGTACGCGTGCTCCACCGCGCTGTCCGCGGGGGCGAACGCGTCGAGCTCGGTCAGCGTCTCGACGACCGCGTCGGCGGTGGCGTGGGCGGAGTCGACCAGCGCCACGCCCGGACCCACCGCGCCCGCGATGACCTCGCTGAGCAGCGGGTAGTGCGTGCACCCCAACACCAGCGCGTCGACTTGGCCCGCGAACGGGGTGAGGTACTCGCGCGCGACCAGCGCCGGCACCTCGCCCTTCACCCACCCTTCCTCCGCGAGCGGGACGAACAGCGGGCACGCGCGGGCGATGACCTGCACACCGGGCCGTGCCGCCTCGAGCGCGCGTTGATAGCTGCCCGAGGCGATGGTGCCCGGCGTGCCGATGACGCCGATGCGGCCGGTCCGGCTCTCCTTCGCCGCGGCGCGCGCGCCGGGCTCGATGACGCCGATGACCGGAATGCCGAGCTTCTCGCGCAGTGCGGGCAAGGCGAACGCCGAGGCGGTGTTGCAGGCGATGACGAGCAGCTTGATGTCGTGCTCGGCGAGGAACTTGGCGTTCTGCACCGCGTAGCGCGTCACCACCTCGGCCGACTTGGTGCCGTACGGGACGCGCGCGGTGTCGCCCAGGTACCGCGTGCGCTCGTGCGGCAAGCGCTCCATCAGCGCCTTGAGCACGGTGAGCCCGCCCACGCCCGAGTCGAAGACGCCAATCGGCCTGCGGTCAGAAGAACGCATGAAGCGGTTGGTATCACGAAGGATGCCAACCGCTTCACTCGCCGCCGGGTTTGCGGGCCGCTCAGCGAACCAGCTCCACCGTGAGGGGCTGCGAGGCGAAGATGCCCGCCTTCACGTGGGTCGTCGGCTGGAACTTGGTCTCGTACACCGCCCCACCCGCGCCCACCGCCCGGATGCGAACCTGGTACTTGCCGGGGGTCAGGTAGCTGTAGGTGACCGACGACGCGTTGCAGGGCTGAAGGTCGCCGCCCGGGCCGTAGACCGCGTAGCCGTACGAGTCGATGAAGTTGATGCTGACGCTCTGCACGCCCAGCTGCGCGCACGACTTCACCACGCCGTTGTCCTTGAGCTGCCAGGCCACGGTGACGCCGCCGACCGCCCAGTGCAGCGAGAAGGTGGCCGAGGTGGCGGCCCGCGGGTAGGTGTCGAACGCGCCTGCGCCGTAGAGCAACGGGTAGTCCGAATCGGTGACCGCCCACAGCTCGATGGTGTGCGGCCCATCCCACAAGAGCGGGCTGCGCACCCCCGCCAGGCCAGCCTCACACGCGAAGGTCTGGAAGTCGCCCTGGTCGATGGAGACGAGCACGTAGCGCGCGCCGATGTCCGCGCACCTCAAGGGCTTGCCGTTGTGGGTCGGCAACGCCCAGCTCAGGTAGGCATACGTGTCGGGGCCGTAGATGGGAGCGAGGTCGATGGCGAGGTCGGTGTCCCCGTCGACGTAGATGGTCGTGGTCGCCTCGAAGGTGGTCAGGCCGTTGTAGCTCTTGCCCTCGACGGTGACGACGTAGTCACCCGGAGCGAAGTCGCGCAGGATGACGCCCGACACGCCGTTCATCTGGCACGGGTAGAAGCCGCCGTTGGCGAGCACCTCACCGGGGATCGAGACGCGGACGTTGCGAATGTCCCCCATCTCGTCGCAGGTCAGCCCCAGGAAGCTCCAGGTCAAGTGCAGGTCGCCCGGCTGGGGGTGCGCGCGGCGCGGGTAGTGCCCGCCTCCGCCACAAGCAACCAAGAGCATCGCGCCGAAGAATGCCAAAAGGGGTTTCATCGTTCGGTCTCCCGCTGGAGAATCTGTTCTGTCCGACGACGAACTTGGTTTTCCATTCAGCCCAGGGCTTTGACCCACTGGGTTGGCGGTGTTACGCGAAAGGGCCTGATGACAGCGATGACAGGGCCGATGTGGGCTTCGTTGAATCTGCTCGATGCGCTCCGGGAGGGCTCGCTCATCGAGCTGGCGGTGCTGCTCCTGCTCATGGGGGCGTCGGTGTTCTCGTGGGGCTTGATCGCGATGAAGGCGCGACAGCTGTCTCGAGCGCGGGCGCAGTCGGTGAGCTTCCTCGACGTGTTCTGGAAGGCATCGCGGCTCGACGCGATCTACGCCACCGCGCAGCAGCTCGACGGCTCGCCGCTGTCGAAGGTGTTCCGCGCCGGCTACGACGAGCTGTCGAAGCTCGCGCAGCAGAAAGAGAAGAGCGAGGGGGCGATGAGCGAGCGGCTGGGGGGCATCGAGAACGTCGAGCGCGCGCTGAACCGCGCCGCGACTTCGGAGATCACCCACCTGGAGGCGAACGTGCCGTTCTTGGGCACCATCGGCTCGGCGGCGCCGTTCGTCGGGCTGTTCGGCACGGTGGTCGGCATCTTGAGCGCGTTCAACAAGATCTCCGCCGAAGGCAACGCGACGCTCACGACGGTGGCCGCGCCCATCGCCAACGCGTTGATCGCCACCGCGGCCGGCCTGTTCGCGGCGATCCCCGCGGTGGTCGCCTACAACTCGTTCGTGTCGCGCATCCGCGTGTTCGACACCGAGATGTCGAACTTCGCGGCGGACTTCTTGAACATCGTCAAGCGGCACTTCTTCAAGTGAGGCGCTAACGCATGGGCATGGGAGGCGGCAAAGGCGCGCCCGGGCGCACCACGATGAGCGAGATCAACGTCACGCCGATGGTGGACGTGATGTTGGTGCTGCTCATCATCTTCATGGTGACCGCGCCGCTGATTCAGCAGGGCGTGAAGGTGAACCTGCCGCAGGCGAAGGCGGCGCCGGTCGAGGCGAAGGAGAAGAAGCTGGTGCTCTCCATCGACGCGAACAAGCGCGTCTTCATCGGCGAGACCGAGGTGCCGCTCGCCGAGCTCGAGGAGAAGCTGAAGACGAACGCGAAGGCGCAGGCGGACAAGGAGCTCTACCTGCACGCCGACCGTGAGATTCCGTACGGCGTGGTGGTGGAGGTGATGGCCGCGGCGCAGCGGGCGGGGGTGCCCAACGTGGGAATGATCACCGACCCGGTGGGTTCCGGCCGAAAGAAGAAGGAGCCCAATCGTTGAGCGACGCGCTGCACCCGAATGCGTCTCACAGCCTGTTGGTGGCGCAGCCCACCCGGCTGAAGCCATTCGTGGTGGGCTCGATCATCGGGCACGTGGGGCTGTTCATCGCCGGGGCGATCTTCAGTGCGTCGTGGGGTGAAGCGCGCATCGACTTGAACCAGAAGCCGATCAACGCGACGTTGGTCCGCCTGGGCAAGCCGCGCGACGAGAAGCTGCTCCCGCGAAAGGAAGAGCTGCCGCCGCCGCCGCAAGAGGTGAAGGGCGCCGAGGAGGCGCCGCCGAAGCCCGACCCCGCGCCCGCACCGCAGCAGGTGGCGGTGCCGATTCCAGGCCTCCAGCCCGAGAAGAAGCAGCAGAAGCAGGCCGGCGAGACGAGCGGAGAGCGGCGCAACAAGCTCTTCAGCGCGTTCAGCAAGACGGGCAAGGCGACCAAGGTCGACGAGCTTGCGGGTCGGGAAGACGGCGACCCGATGGGCGACTCGGCGGTGGCCGAGGGGGAGCAGTACTTCGGGCTGATCCGGGCGGTGGTGACGCGCTACTACGACGTCTCGAACACCATCCCCGAGGCCGAGCGCATTCGCCTGAAGGCCGCGGTGACGATTCGCGTCGGCCGCGCGGGCGAGATCATCGACGTGCGGCTCGCGGAGTCCTCGCGCAACGACGTGTTCGACTCGGCGGTGATGGCGGCCGTCAAGCGCGCGGGGAGCCTCGCGCCGCCTCCCGAGCACCTGCGCGACAAGCTGCGCCGCGACGGCGTGACGCTGGTTTTTCGCCCCTAAAGCCGCCGTCGGTGGCTTAAAAGGATGCCCATGCCCAAGCTCAACTCGCTGGTTTCGTTCGTGGTGCTGCTCTGGGCGCCGCTGGTGTTCGCGCAGGCGGCGGTCATCGAGATCTCCGGCGCCAACTTCCGTCCGATGCCGCTCGCGGCCCCCGCCCCGCGGGTCGAAGGCGCCCCCAAGCAGCGCGCGACGGAGTTCGACGAGGCCTGGCAGTACGACCTGAAGGCATGCGGGCTGTTTCAGCTGCTCGACCGCAAGAGCTTCTTGTCCGACGCGAAGGAGGGCTTCACCGCCAGCAGCATCAACTTCTCCAACTGGACCAACGTCGGGGCCGATGCGCTGGTGAAGGTGCAGCTGTCGATGGACGGCGACAAGCTCAAGGGCGACTTGAAGCTCTTCACCGTGGGCACCGGGAAGGAAGACTTCAAGACCGACGCGTCGGTGAACGCGGCCGAGCCGCGAAAGCTGGCGCACGTGCTGGCCAACGCGCTCTACAAGTACTTCACCCGCGAGACGGGGCCGTTCGAGAGCCGCATCGCGTTCGCGCGCAAGTCGGGCGCGGGCAAGGACATCTTCGTCGCCGACTGGGACGGCAAGAACGCCCAGGTGGTGGCCAGCGGCGGCATCAACGTGCTGCCCACCGTCGGCCCGGATGGGCTGATCGCGTTCACCACCTTCCGGCGAGGCAAGCCCGAGGTCTTCTCGTGGCGGGCTGGGGAGCAGGCGACGCCGCTGGTCTCGGCGGGCCGCATGGCGACGGGCGTGGCGTTCTCGCCGAATGGCAAGCGCATCGCGTACTCGCTGGCCGACGGAGAGAGCGCGCAGCTCTGGGTGGCGAACGCCGACGGCTCGGGCGCCAAGCAGCTCACCAACACGCCCTTCTTCATCAACTCGAGCCCGACCTGGTCGCCGGACAACCGGCGCATCGCGTTCGTGTCGAACCGCGGCGGCTCTCCGCAGATCTACGTGATGGACGCCGACGGCGGCGAGGCGACGCGGCTCACCTTCCAAGGCAACTACAACCAGACGCCTGACTGGTCGCCCCGCGGTGACTTGATCGCCTTCACCGCGCGCGACGAGCGCAACGCGTTCGATCTGTTCACGGTCGACGTGAACACCAAGAAGATCACCCGCCTGACCCAAGATCAGGGAAACAACGAGGAGCCGTCGTTCTCGCCGAACGGCCGGCTGATTCTCTTCACCTCGACGCGCAACGGCCCGTCTCAGCTCTTCGTGATGACCTTCGACGGGAACAACCAGACGCAGCTCCCCGTCGAGAAGGGCTCGTACTCCACGCCGGATTGGGGCAACTAAAAGGGGGCACCGTGCCCTACGCGCGCGCTCCCTGGCGGCTCGATCCCGACGTCCGTTTCCTCAACCACGGCTCGTACGGCGCCTGCCCAGGGCCGGTGCTCGACGCGCAGCAGCGGCTGCGTGAGGAGATGGAGGCGAACCCGGTTCGCTTCTTCAACGAGCGGCTCGAGCCCAAGCTCGAGCGGGCGCGCGAAGAGGTCGCGAAGTTCCTCGACTGCGCGACGGATGACTTCGCGTTCGTCTCGAACGCGACGGCGGGCGTGAGCACCGTGCTCCGGTCGTTGCGGCTGGAGCCCGGCGACGAGCTGGTGACCACGGATCACGTCTATCCCGCGTGCCGCGCCGCCTTGGAGTTCGTGGCGCGGCAATCGGGCGCCGCGCTCCAGGTGGCGAGCGTGCCGTTCCCTCTCGAGGGACCGGAGGTGGTGGTGGAGCGCGTGCTCGCGGCGGTGGGCCCGCGGACCAAGCTCGCGCTGCTCGACCACGTGACGAGCCCCACCGGGCTGGTGTTTCCGATCGAGACGTTGATCCGGCGGCTCGAGGAGCGCGGCGTCGACGTGCTGGTGGACGGCGCCCACGCGCCCGGGATGTTGCCGCTCTCGCTGCGCGCGCTGCGGCCGGCGTATTACACGGGCAACTTTCACAAGTGGGTGTGCGCGCCGAAGGGCGCGGCGTTCCTCTTCGTGCGCGCCGACCGGCAAGACCGGGTGCACCCGCTGGCGGTGAGCTACGGGCAGCCGCGCAGCGGTTCGAAGTTCCGCACGGCGTTCGAGTGGACGGGGACCCAGGACTTCTCGCCCTTCCTCTGCATGCCGGAGGCGCTGGCGTGCGTGGGAGGGCTGGTGCCGGGCGGCTGGCCCGAGGTGATGCGGAGCAATCGCGAGAAGGTGCTACGGGCGCGGCGGGTGCTCGCGGCGGCGCTGGGCGTTCCGCTGCCATGCCCCGACGAGATGATCGGATCGCTGGCGGCCTTGCCTCTTTCGCCAGGGCCGCGGGAAGCGAGCGGCTCCTACTTCGGGCGCGACGCCCTGATGACCGCGCTGTCGCATGAGCATCGAACCGAGGCGCCGGTGTTCGCCTGGCCCGCGCCTCCGGGCCGGCTGCTGCGGGTGTCGGCGCAGCTGTACAACGAGCCGCGGGAGTACGAGGAGCTCGCGGAGGTGTTGCAGGTACTGCTGCCTCGAGAAGGCCGGGGACAGTCCCCTTCGGGGACGGTCCCCCGTTCAGCCCGCTTCGCCACCATCGACATCGGTACGAACTCGGTCTTGTTGCTGGTCGCCGAGCGGTTGGCCTCTGGCGCTTTCCATCCCGTCGAGGAGCTGGCGGAGATCACCCGCTTGGGTCGCGGCGTCGACCGGGCGCGGCGCCTCTCCCCCGAGGGGATGGAGGAGACGCTGAGGGCCGTCGAAGCCTTCGCGGCGCGGGCGCGGGCCTTGGGCGCGCAGGGCGTGATCGCGAGCGCGACCAGCGCGGCGCGCGACGCGGAGAACGGGGCTGAGTTCCTCGCGCTCGTCCGCCAGCGCGCGGGCGTCGACGTCGAGGTCATCTCGGGCGATCGCGAGGCGCACCTGGCCTTCACCGCCGCGCAGGCCGACTTCGGCAAGACCGAGCGGTTGGTCGTCATCGACATCGGCGGCGGCTCGACGGAGGTCATCGTCGGAGCGGCGCCCGGCGCGACCGGCTTTCAGTTCCGCGAGAGCTTCGACGTCGGCTCGGTGCGGCTCACCGAGCGGCTGGTGCGCTCGGACCCGCCCACGCCGGAGGAGCTCGCGTCGATCCGCGGCGCGCTCGCCCAGACCTTTGCGGAGCTCGAGCCACCGCAGGGCCCTTTTCGGCTTGTCGGCATCGCCGGGACCGTCACCACGCTCTACGCCCTCGTCCACGCCATCGACCCGTACGACGCGGGCCGCGTGCACGGCGGCGTGCTGTCGCTCGACGACGTTCGGTCGGTGGCGGCGCGGCTTGCGGGGCTGACCCTCGAGCAGCGCAAGCAGCTGAAAGGCCTGCAGCCCAAACGCGCCGACGTGATTTGCGCCGGCGCGCACATCCTGCTCGCGGCGATGGAGCGGCTGAGCGCGGCGGCGTGCACGGTCAGCGACCGCGGCGTGCGGTGGGGGCTGATGCTGGACCGCTTCGCTTCAGCGTGAGCCGTTCGCGGCGCGCACGTCCGCCTCCGCCGCTTGCGCCGCGCGGCGCCCGCCTTCGACGTCGACGAACCACAGGAGCGTGGCGCCCGCCACGAAGAAGATCACCACCGAGAGCACCGCGGTGCGGCTCGAGCCCGTGGCGGTGATGGCGACCGCGAACAGCGCCGGCCCCAAGATGCCCGCGACTTTCTCGAACACCCCGAAGAAGGCGAAGAACTCGGACGACTTGTGCCGCGGCACCATCGACGCGAACAGGGAGCGGCTGAGCGCCTGGCTCCCGCCCTGCACCATGCCGATGAGGACGGCGAGGGCGAAGAAGTGCGCGGCGCTGGTCATCAAGTACCCGAGCACCGAGGCGATGACGTACGCCACGAGCGAGATGAACACCGCGGGCTTCGCGCCGATGCGATCGGCCACCATGCCAAAGAGGAACGCGAACGGGATGCCGACGAACTGCGTGAGCAGGAACGCGCCGATCACCGCGCCCTGCGAGATGTTCAGCTCGGTGGCATAGATGGCCGCCATGCGAATGATGGTCGAGATGCCGTCGTTGTAGAGCAGGAACGCGACGAGCATGAGCAGCGCGTTCTTGAAGCGCCGGAGCTCCTTGAACGTCTCGGCGAGGCGGCGCAGCGCCACGAGCGCGGCGTTCTCGCGGGTGCTCTCGTCGCTCTCGAGCAGCCGCTTCGGCTCGCGCACCTTGAAGTAGAGCGGCAGCGAGAAGACCGACCACCAGATGGCCACCGAGAGGAACGACAGCTTGCTCCCCGCTTCGGATCCCGAGAGCCCGAACCACTCGGGCCGCTGAATCCACAACAGGTTGCAGACCAGGAGCAGCCCGCCTCCCAGATAGCCGAGCGCGTAGCCCGCGCTGGAGACGCGGTCGAGCTCGCCTTCCTTCGCGATGTGCGGCAAGAGCGCGTCGTAGAAGACGAACGCGCCTCCCAGGCCGATGTTGGCGAGCGTGAAGAAGAGCGACGCGGCCGCCCAGTCGCCCTTGCCAGTCACGCAGATGCCGAGCGTGCCGAGCACGCCGAGCGACTGGAAGACGCCGAGCAGGAGCTTGCGGCGCGCGGCGTAGTCGGCCACCGCGCCCAAGAAGGGCGAGAGCAGCGCGACCACGGTGAGCGCGACGGTGCTCGCCATCGCGAAGCGGGCGGTCGCCTCGTTCTTGGGCAGGCCGTCGGCGCTCACGTTGGCGAAGTAGATGGGAAAGACGGCGGCCACCATGGTGGTGACGAAGGCCGAGTTCGCCCAGTCGTACATCGCCCAGGCGCGCAGCTCGGGCCGCCCCAGCCCCACGCGCTCGAGGAGCCTCTTCATCACGTTGCCCTCTCCTTCTCTTGGATCTGGGGTTCGAGCTCGGCGACGAGCCGCTCGACCTCGGCGGCCAGCCGCTCACCGTCGACCAGAAGTCGTGCCTTGAGCCGAGCGTCAGGAACGTTCGCACCTCGTGGAGCGCCGCCTTGCGCCGCTCGTAGAAGTAGCGCGTGAAGACCGCGAACGGGAGCGCCACCGCGGCGCTGACCGCGGCGGCCACCGGTCCCAACCCGTAGGCCGCGAGCGCGACGAGCAGCGTCCACCAGAGCGGCGTCATCACCAGCGCGCCCGCGAACTTGAGCGTGCCGATCTGATCCTGCGGCACCTTCACCCACCGGCTGACCGCGCGCAGGAAGAGAAAGGGCGCGCCGAACACCAGGCACCCGAGCGCGAAGAGCGGAAAGCCGATGAACAGCGCCGCCGCGTTGCGGCCGATGAAGCGGTAGACCTCCGAGCGGCGGTACTGCAGGGTGAGCTTCTCCGGATCAGCGCGGACGATCTCCAGCCTGCGCCGGAACGCCGCCACCTCGGCGTGGAGCCGCGCGTAGCGCTCCGGCTGCTCGCGGCGGAGCAGCTGCATGCCCTGCGCAAACCGCCTCAACCGCTCCGGGCTGCCCGCAGCCTGGCCCGTGCGAAAGGCGTAGAGCTGCTCGGCGAGCTTCACCAGCGGCAGGTCCTCCCACGCCTCCAGGTTGAGGGTGGTGCGCAGGAGTCCCCGCTCGATCGCCTCGGTCAGCCGGCGCACCGCCTCGACCTCTTCCGGCGCCTCCTCGGGAGCGCTCGCGCGCGCGGGCACCTCTATCGGCTCGCCGAGCTCGATGAGCACCTGGCTGCGGAAGCGGTGCTTCTCGGCGTAGTTGAGCCCGACCGGGACGATGCGCACCGCGGCGCCCTTCCGCGCGGCCAGCAGCGCGATGCGCGCGCAGCCGGTTCGAACCTCGGCGAGGTGGGGCTCCGAGTGGCTCTTGCCTTCGGGGAAGAGCGTGATGGCGCGCCGCTCGACCAGCGCGGCGCACGCGGTCTCGAAGGTCGCCTCGTTGCGAGACATCTGCGTCGGGTCGTCCTGGCGCCGGTAGACCGGCAGCGCGTCGAGGCCCCTGAGCACCCAGCCGAACACCGGCGCCGAGAAGAGGGGCGCCTTGGCCAGAAAAGTCACCTGCCGGTCGGTGACGACGAAGACCAAGGCGGGGTCGAGGAGGCTGTTGGGGTGGTTGCCGACGAGGATGAGCGGGCCTTCCGCGGGGGGCGGCTCGCCTCGCACCTCGAGCTGATAGAAGAGCCCGAGCGCGAACCGGATGAGGCTCCTGACGAACGCGTAGAACAGGTCGGAAAGGCCCCCTCGGCCGCGATTAGAACAGACCCACGTTGAAGTGCACGTTCGCTCTGGGCTCGTTTACCGCGATGTCGGGGAACAAGTTGACGCCGACGTCGAGCGCGAGCGGGCCGATCGGCGTGGCGTAGCGCAGGCCCGCCCCGGCGACGTAGCGCAGCTCGCCGAACTGGTAGTTGCTCGCGCGCCGCCAGAGGTTGCCGGCCTCGAAGAACAGCCCCACGTCGAGCGGCGAGAAGATGGGGAAGCGGAGCTCGGCCTTGCCCAGGTTGAACAGCTCGCCCCCTTCCGACGGCAGCTCGAGCCCGGACTGCAGCGCGACCGCGCCACCCGAGCAGCCGGCTGGGCTCGCCAGCGCGCGGCAGTCGCGCGACTCCTGACGCAAGGTGGCGCGGGTGTCCGCCGGCAAGAGCCGGTCCTCTCCGAACCCGCGCATGCTCGAGGCGCCGCCCAGGTAGTAGCGGCGTGGCCCGAAGCTCACGGCGGCAGGGTCGAGCAAGAAGATGCGGCCGGCCCGCGCGGAGAGCGCGAGCACCCAGCGGCGGTAGATCGGCGCGTACACGGTGATGCCCGAGGAGAGCTTCAGCGTGTCGATGGGGCTGGGGTCGCGGCTCTGGTTGAGGAAGTCGGCGGTGCGCTCGACCGAGAGCGTCACCAGCAGGCCGCGCGAAGGGTTGGCCGGGTCGTCGCGCAAGTCCAGCGTCGGGCTGAGCCGCAGCGTGTGCAGCCCAAAGGTGCCGACCGGGAAGCGGCTGCGCTCTTCGTCGGCGCGGGAGAGCAGCGGCACCTGCCCCGGGCGGGTGGTGCGCGCCACGTTCACGTACTCGACCTCGTACTGCAGCGCGAGCCCGGCCTTCAGGCGCGCGAAGTTGACGAACGGGAGCGCCACCGGCCGCGACCAGTCCACGCCGGGCACCGCGGCGTAGCGAATGAACCGGTCGAAGCGCGTCGTCGTTCGGCCCGCGGTGTCGACGAAGGGCACGCCGGGCCGGTAGATGCGCTCGCCGATGAGATCGACCCGCGCGCCGATGTTGAACGGCAGCACCCCGCGGTTGGCGGCGGCGAGGTTGAGCCGGCCGCCGAACAGGTCGAAGAAGCCCTGGTCCGCCGTGTCGACCTCGTTGGTCAAGACCTGCGCGCTGGCCCCCACGTAGTTGAGCTTGGCGCGCAGCGAGAGGTTCACCGCCGACCCGCCGGCGTTCGGGTACTCCGCGTCGAAGAACGTGCGCGGGCCTTCGGCCAGGAAGTAGCCGACGCCGACGTCGCCGGACATCAGCGGCATCTCCTTCAGCTCGACCAGCACGTCCTTGTGGACCTCGGGCGTGTCGGGGTTGAGCAGCCGCACGCCGATGGCGCGGAAGATGCCCAGCAGCGCCAGGTCGCGCTGCGAGTCGAAGAGCGCCTCGGGGTCGAGCACGTCTCCTTCCTTGAGCTTCATCGTGTCGCGCACGATGGCCTCGCGCGTGCGCCGGAGCCCCTGGATGACCACCTTCCCCACCCGCACCTGCGGTCCGCTGTCGACGGCCACCGCCACGCGCGCGGCGGTCTGATCCGCCGAGAGCTCGACGCTGGGGTCCACCCGCGCGAACAGGTAGCCGCGCCGTCCGAGCGCCCTCAGCCACACCGCGCGGTCGGCCTCGAGCGCCGGATAGTTGAAGGGCCTTCCCACGTCGACCTGCAGCCCGGCCCCCAGCGGCATGCTGAAGCCCTCCGGCACGCCGGTCTGCCGGACCTCCTGCGTGATCGTCCGCGGACCTTCTTCGACGGTGAACCGAACCGTCGCCGCTTTGCCCTCGATGTCGATGCTGATGCCGGCCAGCGTGACCCGGGCGCTCAGGTACCCGCGCTGGCGGTACACCTGCGTCATCGCCTCGGCCGCGTCGCGGTAGGCGCTCTCGACGAAGAGCGTGGTGACCTCGGCGTCGCGCGGGCTGGCGCGCTCCGGCTCGCGCACGCGGCCTTCGAGCGAGAGCGGGTCGTCGGTCGGGTGCACGTCGCCCACCGGCACCGGCTCGTTGGCGCGCACGAAGTCGGTCACCAGCTGCCGCAGCTCCTTGGTGGCGATGGCCTGGTTCCCCGCGAAGACGATCTCCCGGACGTACAGCGGCCGTCCTTCCTCGATGACGAAGGCGAGCACCGCCTCCTGGCCGTTCGGGCTCAGCCTCTCCTCGGGCCGCACCTTGACGTCGTGGTAGCCCTTGAAGCGGTAGAACTCGGCGATGCGCCGCGACATGCGCAAGGTGAGCGCGCGGTCGAGCGTCTCCGACCCGTCGTAGGCGACCACCCCGTTCAGCATGCTGTCGGAGAAGCTGCGGTTGCCGTGGAAGTGGATGGAGTACCGCGGGCCCGCGGCGATCGGCAGCAGCACCGTCGCGCGCTCGCCTTCGAAGCGGTACTGCGGCTCATGGACGCGCGCGCGGTGGTGGCCGCGCTGCCGGTACAGCGCGCGCAGCTTCTCGAGCCCGTCGTCGAGCTTGTCGAGGTTGAGGACGTCGCCCACCTTGAGGCCGAGCGCGCGCTCCAGGTCGTTGAGCGGCACGCCCGGGCCGCCGGCCACCGCGAGGCCCTCGATGCGGGTCGGCTGACCTTCTTCGATCTGCAGCACCAGCTCGAGGCCGTCGCCCACGTCGTTCACTTCGGAGCGGACGCGCACGCTCCGGTAGCCTCGGGCCCGGTAGGCGTCCTTGACCGCCTCCACCGCCTTCTCCACCCTCTCGGCGTAATACTCCTCGCCCTTGCCCACCTTCGCGGCCGCCTGCACCAGCGCGGGCGTCAGCACCTGGGCGCCCTGCACGGTGATGGTGCTGAAGTAGCGCTTGGGCGTGACCTGGAAGATCAGCCGCGCCCCACCTGGCAGCTGCTCCGACAAGACCACCACGTCCGCGAAGCGGCCGGTGGCGAAGAGGCGCTCGACCGAGCGGCGGACCGCGCGGATGGAGAGCAGCTGGCCCTTGCGCAACGCCACCAGCTCGGGCGCGTCCTTGAGGAGCGCCTTGTCGCTCCCGGGCGGGAGCTGCAGCTGTATCTCCAGCACCGTGGCGCCGTCGTCTTGCGCGAGCGCGGGCGCGGCGGCGAGGAGCGCTACTGCAACTCCCAGCGCAACTTGAAGTCGAGCCCGGGGTTGCCGAACGAGTAGCTGCCTTGGGAGTAGTTCTCGTTGTCCCACTGGGCTCGAGCCGACACGCGGTCGTTGAACTGGTACTCGGCGTGCGCCCGAGTACCGCGGCCGAGAATAGACTGGGTCATGCCCAGCTTCAGCTGGTCGGTGAGAAACTTCGACTCGAACTCGGCCGTGGGCTCGACGTTGAGCGTCGCTTCGTTGTAGCGGGTCGAGAGCCGGAACGAGAGGTCCTTGAGCAGGTTGCCCTTGGGCAGAAACCGCTGCACCTGCTTGTCGAGCCCCGACGCCGCGTAGAGCGCCTCGGCCGCCAGCCCCGTCCCGGCCTGCGAGAGGCCGGGGTCGCCCGCGGTCACCCCCAAGGTGAGCAGCGAGATGATGTCGGTCTCGGGCAGCGGCGGGTCGGAGCTGAGCAGCACCTTCGGGTCGGAGAGCCGGCCGAAGGTCTTCAAGGTGACCAGGTACTCGCGCACCTGCGTCTGCGCGTTCAGGTCGACGAGCGGGTCGATGGAGCTCTTGTCCTTGAACTGCAGCTCGCCCTTGTGAACGGCGAACTGGTTGCCGCGGAAGAACGCCTGGCTGCCTTCGAGCGTCTCGATGGTGCCGATGATGCCGGGCCGCACGTTGGTGCCGATGAGGCGCACCTTGCCGCCCAGGCGCGCCTTGGCCAGGTTGTTGTCGATCCGCACGTCGCCGCTCGCCGCCACGTCGACGTTGAACTTGAGCCACTCCTTGGGCTTGTCGGCGTCCGCCACGCGCACCGACTTGACCTGCGTGAGGAAGGCGTCGAGCGCGAGCGACTTCTCGTAGCGCAGCTTGACCACGTCCAGGTCGCCCGACAGCTGCAGGCTGTCGAAGTTCCCCTCGAGGAGCAGCTCGCCGCTGGCGGTCACGGGGAGCTCGTCGGTGATGCGGTACGAGACCTCTTCGAGCCCTAAGTTGAGCGCCATGCGGTCGAGCTGAAAGCGGTTCAGCCGGATGTCGCCGCGCGCCATCACCCGCCCTTCGTTGAGCACGCCGAACACGTCCTGCACCAGCACGCGCGTCTCGGTGAAGTCGATGCGGCCCGACAGGTTGCGCAGCGAGAGCGGCAGCTCGACCCACGAGAGCCTCAAGTCGTGCACCTCGGCGCTGCCCACCATCGCCGGCCGCTCGAGCGGGCCGCGCAGCTCGGCGGTCAGGTCGACCCGCCCGGCGGTGCGCTCGATGGCGGGCATGAACGACTCGAGCAGCCGCAT
Source organism: uncultured Myxococcaceae bacterium (assembly GCA_964511185.1). Lineage (GTDB taxonomy): Bacteria > Myxococcota > Myxococcia > Myxococcales > Myxococcaceae > CAZEDU01. The sequence continues at coordinate 17,253 of CAZEDU010000011.1, forward strand.
GTCGAGCGCGCCGCGCAGCTTCAAGTCCATCGTCTCGGGGCCGTAGGTGCCGAGCGCCTGGAACTCGGTGTTCTGGCCGCGGAAGTGGAGCGCCTCGATGCCCCAGCGGCCATCGGCGTAGCTCAAGACGATGGGCCCTTCGTTCTCGCCCTCGAAGTCGGCGCGCTGCAGCTTGAGCTGCTCGATGTGGGCGCGCGCCTTCGTCTTGCGAACGTCGGCGAGCGCGCCGTTGGCGGTCAGCGTGCCCTGCAGCGCGCCCGACAGCCCCTGCTCGGCGGCGCGGCCAGGCAAGAGCGGGCGAATCTCTGGCAGCGCCAGGCTGACGCTCGCCTCGAACGGGTACGGCTCCTTCAGGCGCACCTTCAGGCTCGCCCGGCCGTCGTCGAACGGCCGCCCCCAAATCTGCAGCTCCTTGCCGACCCAGCGGCCCTCCAGGTGCGCCTCGCCGAGCGAGCGGCGGGCGAACTCCACCGAGTCCGAGGTGAGGTAGGCGCTGATCGACGGCGTGGTGGTGTCGCCCTCGACGCGGCCGACCAGCGTCAGGTTGGCGCGCGCGCCCCACGCCTTCGCGCGCTCGTCGCCGATCAGCTCCGCGAGCGAGCCGTCGTCGACCTTGAAACGAAAGTCGAGCAGGCCATCGAAGCCGAAGGTGCCGGTCGCGGAGACCTTGCCCGACGGGCCCGTCAGGTGCGCCTGCTCGAGCACCATCGACTTGCCGTCGACGAAGCGCAGGCCGAGGGTGCCGTCCCCCAACCGGCGCCCGAGGTAGGCGGCGTTCTTCAAATCGAAGCGCACCACGCCGGCGAGCTTGCCGGGGCTGTCGAGGTCGATGACGCCGCTCGCCTCGCCGCCCACCTGCCCTTGGAAGATATCGAACGCGGGGCTCAACCCCGAGATGGCGTCGAGCACGTCCTGCGCCCTGCCCGCCGGCACCTGGAACTTGGCCACCGCGCGGACCTTCTTGTCGAAGAAGAGCTCGGTGAAGCCCGAGTACGCCGTCTGCCCTTTTTGCCCCACCAGCTGGAGGAACGAGAGCTTGTCGTCTTCGTAGACGACCTTGCCGCGCACCGCGCCGAACGCGAGGTCGAACATCGAGAAGTCCCTCACGTTCGCGTCGGCGTCGATGCGCAGGCCCGCGTAGGCGCCGCGGATCGTCACTTGGCCGGTGCCGGTGCCCGCCCAGTCGATGTCTGCGATGTGGCCGAAGTCCTTCAGGTCGATGTGCTGGGCCTGCGCGTCGACCTGAAGGCCCTTGGCCGGATCGAAGAAGAGCGTCACGTCGCCGGTGGCGCGCGTCGCCGGCAGCTCGAGCTGCGCGCGGCGGAACTCGAAGCGGTCGCTGTGCAGCGCGACGCTCGACTGCACCTTCGCGCGGTCGAACTCGAGGAACGGGCGCTCCGGCGCGCCGTCTTCGCCGAGCGGCGGCCCCTCGTCGTACGCGTGGCCGGTGAGCCGGAAGCGGGTGACCTTGGCCGTCATCTGCCCCTTCAGCTCGGGGCTCGGCAGCAGGTGGCCCGACACCTTGCCCTCGGCGCTCGTCGCGAAGTTGACCCACGCGCCAGGCAGCCCCGCCTTGGCGAGGACGGGCGCGAGCTCCGCCTGGTCCGTGACGAGCTCGAGCTCGAGCGGCAGCTTCGGTGACAGCCGCAGCCGTCCCTTCGCCCGCACGCTGCCCTGGCCCGCCGGCGCCCAGAGCTCGTCGAGGTGCACCACCGCGTGGTCGAACCGGGCGCGGGCGCGGAAGTCTCCGGGCGCGAAGTCGTCCAGCTGGAGCCCGTCTCCTTTGAGCTCGGCCTTGCCCTGCGGCGACTGCCAGTGGCCCGCGAGCTCGACCTTGGCCGACAGCTCGCCCTTCGCGCTCGCGCCCAGAGCGCCGAGCTGGGCCACGCTCGACAAAGGCACCTGGGCGTCGAGCACCAGCTCGAGCTGCGGGTCGCACAGCGAGGCGACCTTGCCTTTGACGGTGGCCCGGCCGCCCGCGGCTTCGAGATCCACGCGCTCCAGCTCGAGCCGGCGCTCCTCCAAGTCGAGCGCGCCAGACGCGGTGAGCTTGCCGGTGACCTGCTTTCCGTTCGCGCCCAGGCCGAGCGCGCCGCGCGACAGCGCGAGCTGGAACTGAGGGACCCCGCGCTTCTCGCGCCAGCTCAGGTCGAGATCGTCGAGCGTGAGCTCGCGGCCTTCCGGAAGGAGCGCGCGCACCTCGGCGTCCACGACGTCGAGCTGCAGGATGCGCGCGCGGGGGACGGCGTCGAGCAGACAGCCCGCCGGGCCGGCCTTCGAGGGGACGGGGGCGCGCAGATCGAGCCGGAGCTTGGGCTTCGTCAGCGAGACCCGCGCGAGATCGACCGAGTAGGTCGGGCGAATGGCGCGCAGCGCGACCACCACCTTCTCGGCGGCGAGGAGCGCCTCACTGCGGCCGGGCTCACGGGCCTCGAGCCGGTGCAAGGTGACCGTCTGGCGCAGCGGGTCGATCTCGCAGCGGCCGATGTCGACCTCCAGGCCGGTGAGCCGCGGGAGCTGATCACGCGCGAGCTGGCACGCGCCGTCCCACGCCATCTCGGTGCGCAGGAAGAGCACCAGCCCGGCGAACACCAGGAGGCCCGCGATGAGCAGCGCGCGGAGCGCATGAGGACGAGACGGCGACGACACGGGTGTTCGCTACAGCTTTCCGAGCCCCTCGAGGTACCGATCGATTTCGGCCAGGTCGATCTTCGCTTTGGGCTTGCGCGGCGCAGGGGCGGCGGTCGGCGCGGCCGCGGGGGCGGTGACCGGCGGCGCGGCGACCCCGTTGGGCTCGAGCCCCAAGTTGCGGCCGATCTGATCGATGAAGCCGGCGTCGATGGTGCCCGCGCGCGCCAGGAACGCCTCGAACAGCGCGTTGTCGCACAGCGTGTTGATCATGCGCGGCGAGCCGCCCGACCAGTGGTGCACCGCCGCGATCGCCTCGGGCGTGAACGGCATGCGCGGGCAGCCCGCGAGCCGGAGCCGGTGCTTGACGTACGCCTCGGTCGACTCGGCGTTGAGCGGCTCGAGCCGGTACCGGTACGCCACGCGCTGCGCGAGCGGCGGGTCGAGCTTCAAGTTCTTCTCGATCTCCGGCAGCCCGAAGAAGACGAACGAGATGAGCTTGCGCTCGGGGACCTCCAAATTGAGCAGCCCCCGGAACTCTTCCATGATCTCGCGCGTCTCGAGCATCTGCGCCTCGTCGATGAGGACGACGGCCTTCTTGCCCGATTCATAGATCTGCAGGAGCCGCTGGTAGAGCTGCGACAGGAGCGCCAGCTTCTCTTGCGCCGGGCTCTCGACGCCCAGCTGCAGCGCGATGCGCTTGAGCAGCCAGTTGGCGGTGATGCCCGAGTGAATGATCACCAGGAGCGCCGCCTCGTATTCGGTCTCGGGCAGCGAATCGAGCATGCGCCGGGCGAGCGTCGTCTTGCCCGCGCCGATGTCGCCGACGAGGATCGACAGCCCCTTCATGTAGCCGACCGCGTGCATCAGGCGGGTGAGCGCCTGCGCGTGCTGGGTGGAATTGTAATAGAAGCGGCTCACCGGAGCGTTCGAGAACGGCTCCGTCGTCAGCTCAAAAAAGTCCAAGTACGTCATCGCCACCCTACACGTAGCCGACTTTGCGGGCCTTGCCCGCGGGGCCCTCGGCCGGCTTGGCCGCGCCCTTCGCCTCGCCCTTCACGCCGTTCATCCCTTTGCCCGAGCCATTCACCCCGTGGGGGAGCGGATCATCCTCCGGGCTCGCCACCGCCTCGAGGCGCGCGACCGCCGCGGCGACGTCGCGGTACTTCGCGTCGAGCGAGTGCACCTTGAGCAGGTGGTGCAGCGCCTTGCCGTGCGCGCCGCTCGCCTCGTACGCGGTGCCCAGCTCGTAGCGCAGCGCCTTCTCGGTCTCGCCGGTGGAGTGCTCGCTGCCGAGCGCCGAGCGGAACGCGTCGATCGCCGCGGCGTGGTCGCCCTTCGACAGCTGCAAAAGCCCCATCATCGTGAGGCAGTCGATTTCCTTCTTCTTTCCGGCGCAGCCTTCGCGCGCCACGGTGAACTCGTGGATCGCGTCGTCCACCAGGCCCATCTCCTTGTAGGCGATGCCCAGGTCGTAGTGCGTGTCGACGTCCTCGGGCTTGACGACCTTGGCGAGGCCCTTCTTGAACTCCGAGAAGACCTCCTCCACCGAGTACTGGAAGTCGTCGCCCGCCGCCGACTCAGGCGGGGCGGACGCCTCCGCCTCGGTGAGCCCGCCCAGCTCGTCGGCGAGCTCTTGCGCCAGATCGAAGGCGTCCCGCTCGGGCTCGACGCGGTCGACCGGCGGGGGCGCCACCGGCGCGGCGTCCTCGGGCGCCTCCGCCGCGGGGGCCGCGTTGGCCTGCGCCGCCTCGAGCTCGGCCAGCATCGCGGTGGCGCGGCGGTGGCCAGGGTAGGCGATGAGCACCGTCTCGAGGATCTCGCGCGCCTCGTCGAACAGGCTCTGGTCGAGGAAGAACGCCGCTTCGTCGCACTCCTCCGAGGCCGGCTCCTCGTCGGGCGGCGCCTCGACCGGCTCTTCCACCGGCGCGGCCACCACCTCGGCCTCATGGTCGGTCGCGCTGTACTCGAACCCCATGTCGGGCTCGTCGGCGGGCACCGTCGTCTCGACGGTGAGCTCGGCGGCCTCCTCGGGTTGCTGGAAGGTGAGCTCATCGTCCGCGACGTCGCCCTGCAGCGCGGGCAGGCTGCCCGTCGGCGCGTCGGCCTCGACCTCGAGCGCGACGACCTCGGCCGGCTCTTCCTGAACCAGCTCGTCCTCCGAGCCGAGGGCGCCGAAGGCGGGGTCGTCCACCACCGGCTCCTCGACGACCTCTTCGTCCGTCGAGGTCTCGGCGACCACCTCCACCTCGTCGCCGAGCGGCTCGTCGTCGCCCGTCGCCACGACGAGCGGCTCGTCCTCCACGTCGGGCACGTCGGGCACGGCTTCGCCCGTCTCGAGCACCTCTTCGCCGCCGCTCGCGGTGACGGTGACCAGCGCGACGTCTTCGTTGGCGAGCGCGTCGGGCGGCGCCTCCGAGACGATGACCTCCTCGTCGTTCGAGTCGACGAGGATCGCCTCTTCGGCGTCGTCGCCGGCCGTCGCGGCGCCGCCCAGCACCGCCATGAAGGCCGGCACCTCGGGGTGGTTGGGGTTCTGCTCCAGGATCGCGCGCAGGTACGGCTGCGCGCGCTGCGACTCGCCCCGCCGCGTCATCAGCCGCAGCACGTTGAGCAGCTGCTCCGCCGCCTGCGCCTGGTTCCCCGCCGAGTTGAGGTAGATGTGGTAGGCCTTCTCGTGCGCGTCGAGGTTCTCGGGATCAACCGCGAAGATCTTCCGCAGGTGCTCGAGCGCTTTGTCGTGCAGCCCGTACTTCACGTAGACGTCGGTCTCGGTGAGCAGCTTCTGCAGCTGCTCTCGCGGCACCGAGGGTGCCGCCGGCGCCTGAGCGCGGGGCGCGGCCACGCCGGGTGACGGCGCGGCGACCGGCGCCGGCGAGCGCGTCTGCGCGGCGGTGACCACGCTCGGCGCGGATGCGGGCGCGGGTGTCGGGCTCGGCGGCGCCGGGTTCGGCGTCGGGCTGGGCGGCGGCGCGGTGGGCCGGGCCGCCACCGGCGTGGCGACGCGCTGCGGGGCGTTGCGCCCGCGGTGCGCGAGCAGGTCGGGGTCGTTGGGGTCGAGCGCCTCGATGCGCGACCAGACCTGGTTCGCCTCGGGCGCCTGGTTGCGATCCGTGTAGACCTTGATCAGCTCCTTGTAGACCGAGAGCGTCTTGCTGGTCTGGCCGAGCCCCTGGAACGCGCTGGCGAGCAGCTTGAGCGTCTCGACGTCGCGCGGGTCCGCCTTGAAGCAGACCTGCAGCTTCGCGAGCGCGCGCTTCTGGTCTCCCTTGCTCAGGTAGCTCTCGGCGAGCTCCCGCGCGAGCTTGAGGTTGTTCGGCTCGAGGGCGCTGATGCGCTCGGCGACGCGCAGGTAGTCGTCGGTGCGGTTGTTCTTCTTGAGGTAGTCGGCGGCGCGGCGGAACTCGACGAGCGCCTCGTTCTGCATGTCCTCGCGCGCGTACAGCTCGGCCAGCTTGACCTTCGAGGCGACGTTCTCGGGGTCTAGGTCGACCATCTTGCGCAAGGTGTCGAGCGACGCCTTGGTGTTGCCGGCCTTGTCGTAATAGTTGGCGACGAGCTGGTAGTACGCCATCGCTTCGCTCATCAGCTGCAGCTGCTGGTGCAGCTCGGCGAGCTTCAAGTTCACCTCGACCAGGTCGGGGTTGAGCTTGAGCACCTGCTTGTAGAGCGCGACGGCCTTGAGGAAGAAGCCTTCGCTCGAGTAGCTCTCGGCGACCTTGGTGAAGTAGGTGGCGGCCTGCGCGTTGTCGTTCTTCTTCTGGTACAGCTCCCCCATCTTCTGGAGGATTCGAACGTCGCGCGGATCAGCGTCGAGGACCTTTTGGTATTCCTTGATCGCCTTGTCGTAGGCGCCCTTGCCCACGAGCTTCGCGGCGGACTCGATGATTTTGTTCTTGTCCATCGAACCTAGAGGAACCGCGGGCGCCCGTTGACCTCAAACCCAATGATTTTTTTGAGGAAAACGCGCAAACAAAGGGCGTTTCGAGGCTATCGGAATGATCGTTCACTGGTCAAGGTTTGGGCCGCGGGGTCGGCTCCATAAAACCTTGTCCTGACAGGTACTTAGAAAGGCCGATGTGGGCCTAAGGCGTCTCTTCGATGGCCTTCTTGAGGCGTCGGGAGCCCGTTTCCGACTGCAACAGGCGCTCGACGAGCCGGGTGTCGTAGTCGCCGGCGAGGAAGTTCTCGTCGGCGAGCGCCGCCCGGTGGAACGGAATGTTGGTGCGGATGCCCTGCACCACGTACTCCGACAGCGCGCGCTGCATGCGGCGGATGGCGGTCGGGCGATCTTCGGCGTGCACGATGAGCTTGGCGAGCAGCGAGTCGTAGTGCGGCAGCACCGCGTAGTTCTCGTAGGCGGCGGAGTCGACGCGCACGCCGTAGCCGCCGGGCGCGCTGTAGGCGGTGATCTTCCCCGGCCAGGGCGCGAAGGTGACTGGATCCTCCGCGTTGACGCGGCACTCCATCGCGGCGCCGGACAGCTTCACGTCCTTCTGCTTGAGCTTGAGCGGCTCGCCGTACGCGAGCTGAATCTGCGTGCGCACCAGGTCGATGCCCGTCACCATCTCGGTGACCGGGTGCTCGACCTGCACGCGCGTGTTCATCTCCATGAAGTAGAAGCGGCCTTTTTCATCGAGCAGGTACTCGATGGTGCCCAGGTTGTTGTAGCCAATCTGCTGCATCGCCTTCACCGAGGTGGTGCCCATCTCCTCGCGGAGGCTGGCCGAGACCGCGGGCGAAGGGCTCTCCTCGATGAGCTTCTGGTGCCGGCGCTGCACCGAGCACTCGCGCTCGCCCAGGTGAACGATGTTGCCGTGCTCGTCGGCGACGATCTGAATCTCGATGTGGCGCGGCCGCTCGACGTACCGCTCGAGGTACATGTCGCCGTTCGAGAAGGCCGAGAGCGCCTCGGCCGACGCGGTGGAGAAGGCCTGCGCGAGCGCGTTCGGATCTCGGACGATCTTCATGCCGCGCCCGCCGCCGCCCGCCGCCGCCTTGAGGATGACGGGGAAGCCGATCTCCTTGGCGATCTCCTCGGCCTCTTTCGGATCCTTCAACACGCCGGGCGAGCCGGGCAGCAGCGGCAGCCCCGCCGCCTTCGCCGCGTCGCGCGCGCGGACCTTGTTGCCCATCAGCCGGAGCATGGCCGGCTTGGGGCCGATGAAGCGGATCTTGCAGTTCTCGCACACCTCGGCGAACTCGGCGTTCTCGGAGAGGAAGCCGTAGCCGGGGTGAATGGCGTCGGCGCGGGTGATCTCGGCGGCCGAGAGCAGCGCGGGGACGTTGAGGTAGCTCTCCTTCGACGGCGGCGGCCCGATGCAGACCGCCTCGTCGGCGAAGCGCACGTGCAGCGCGCTGGCGTCGGCGGTGGAGTGCACGGCGACGGTGGCGATGCCGAGCTCGCGGCAGGCCCGAATGATGCGGAGCGCGATCTCTCCGCGGTTCGCGATGAGGATCTTCTTGAACACCGGCTTAGGTCGGCTCGATGCGGAAGAGCGGCTGGGCGAACTCGACCGGCTGGCCGTTCTCGACGAGAACCTCGGCGACCTTTCCGGCGACTTCGGATTCGATCTCGTTCATCAGCTTCATCGCCTCGACGATGCAGAGCACCTGGCCTTTGCGCACCAGGCTGCCCACCTCGACGAAGGGCGGCTGATCCGGCGCGGGCTGCCGGTAGAAGGTGCCGACGAACGGCGAGGTGATGAGGTGACCCTTCTTCTCGGGGGCGGGCGCGGCGGCGCTCGCCGCTGGCGAGGGGACGGCGGGCGCGGCGGCGTGCTCGATGCGCACCGGCGCCTGGGCCGGCGCGGCCTGCACGATGGTGGTGGTGGCCTGGCCGCGGCGGATGAAGAGCCGCTCGTCGCCGTTCTTCCAGGTCAGCCGCGTGACGTCGGACGCCTCGAGGATCTCGACGATCTGCCGCAGGGCCTCCACGTCGAGCGAGGTGGTGCCGAGCGGCGACGGGCTCGACGGCAGCGAAGCAGACCGAGGCGACTTGTCGGGTTTCTCTCTCTTGGCCACGTGTGGCGCTCCTCGAAGGGCTGGCGGCGAGGGCGTTCTAACCCGCGGTGGCCACGCGCGTCAGATATTTCCCGTCGCGCGTGTCGATCTTGAGGACGTCGCCTTCGTTGATGAAGAGCGGGACGTTCACCGTGTAGCCCGTCTCGAGCTCGGCCGGCTTCTGCGCGCCCGACACCGTGTCGCCGCGAATGCCCGGGTCGCACTTGACGACCTTCAGATCGACCGAGTTCGGCAGGGAGATGCCGATCGCCTTGCCGTTGTAGAAGAGGATCGACGCGTTGATGTTCTCTTTGAGGAAGTTGCGCGACTCGCCCAGCACCTTCTCGCCGATGAAGGTCTGCTCGTACGACTTGTTGTCCATGAAGTAGAAGTCGTCGCCCTGCTTGTAGAGGTACTGCATCTCGCGCTCTTCGATGTCGGGCTTGCCGACCTTGTCGCCGCTCTTGAAGGTCGGCTGGAGCACGCGGCCCGAGAGCAGGCTGCGGATGCTGGTCCGCACGAACGCCGAGCCCTTGCCGGGCTTGACGTGCTGGAACTCGACGATCTCGAACGGCTCACCGTCGACTTCGATCTTGAGACCTTTGCGGAACTCCGACGTATCGATCACACCCGCCATGACGCCCTCGGCTTGAAGAGAGGCGCCGGTGTCTACCTAAAGGCGCGGGCGCTCGGCAAGCCCCGAGAACGACGGGGTGAATTGGCTACAGCTCGGACTTGAGCTTGGGCGCGGTGACGCGCAGCACGTAGCGGCCCTTGCCCAGGTTCCCGCTCGGCGCGAGCGCGAGCACCATGAAGTAGTCGGGCGTGATGAGCCGCATCAGCGTGGTCACCTTCTCCGAGCTGATCGCCACCTCGCTCACCGCGCCGGTCTTGAGCAGCTCGGCGGCGTTCTTCACTTGCGAGAGGATGTTCGCGAACTCGACCCACGCGGTGGAGAGCTCGAGGTCGTCGGTCGAAGAGACCTGGTGGCTCTCGACCGCGATGCCGTCGAACCCCATCACGCTGCAGGCCAGCGCGCCGTCCACCTGTTTCACGACCGACTCGAGGTGCGGGAGGAAGGACATGGCCTTACGTGCCACACACCGAGGCGAATATGGGGTTCGTGCAGCAGCCCAAGGGGGCGCCGTCTTGCCCGCCGATGCCTCCGCACGGCCCCGTCGGGGCGATCGAGTCACCCGGCGGGCAGCCGAGGAAGCCGCTGTTGAAGACGTCGATCGGGAAGAACACCTGATTGGTGCGTTGGCGCTGACCGGAGGCGAGCCGGCCTCGCATCTCGATGCCGACCTCGAGCTGGACGATGTCGCCCACCGACACC
>CAZEDU010000011.1:27229-41737 GCA_964511185.1 uncultured Myxococcaceae bacterium
TGTCGACCAGCTGCTGCGAGGCGGTGCGGGTCAACAGGTTCATCAAGAGGGTGGCGGTCTCCCCCGCCTTGATCACGAAGTGCACCGGCTGCGTCTCGGCCGGGATGCCCAGCTCCGGCGTCGTCCGGTACGTCAGGATCAGCTGATCGACGAAGAAGTCGTTGCGGTCCGCGCCGGCGATCGTCTCACCGCCCGAGGTCTCGGTGGTGATCTGCTGGAGTTGAGAGCCGATGTCGAACTGCAGGATGTACGAGCTGCTGCCCGCGACGTCGAAGGTCCCGCCGAGCTGGTAGACCCCTTCGATGGCCTGGCACGCGCCGTTGCTCGCGGCCGGCTGGAGCCCCTTGGCGCCCAGGATTCTCACCGGGCTGTCGTCCTGGACGCAGCCGGCCGCGGCGAGGGCCGCCGCGATCACCACCCATTTCACGTGACTTGTGGTTTTCATGGTTCGCCTCACAGGTTCTGCGCGAGCGGCTGGCGGTTGATGATGCGCGGCGTGATGAAGATGAGCAGCTCCTGCCGGTTCTCGAGCTCGTTGTTGTTGCGGAAGAAGAAGCCCAAGATCGGAATCTTCCCGAAGAAGGGCACCATGTTCGACGTGCTCGAGCCGCGGCGGACGTAGATGCCGCCGATCACCGTGGTGTCGCCGTCCTTCACCAGCACCTGGGTGTTCGCTTCCTTCTTCTGAATCGCGGGCTGGCCGTTGGCGCCGGTGTTGGCCGGGTCGGGCTGGTTGTTCTCGGCCCGGATCGACATGAGGATGCTGCCGTCTTGGGTGATGTGCGGCGTCACTTCGAGTGACAGGCGCGCTTCGACGAAGGCGGTGTTCACGCCCGACGACGACACCTGGCTGAACGGGATGGACACGCCTTGGCTGATCCGCGCCGCGTTGTTGTCGAGCGTGGTGACCTTCGGCGCCGAGATGGTCTTCACCACGCCCTGGTTCTCCAGCGCCGACAAGCGCAGGTTGAGCGCCAGCGCGCCGCCGGCGGAGCCGAAGATGAAGCCCAACGCGCCGCCGCTTCCCTGACCGACGGCGGCCGGCAGGTTGACGGCGAAGTTCGGGTCGGCCGAGGTGCCCTGGTTGCTCTCGGGCGAGGAGCCGCCGCGCACCGCGACCGTGTTCGGGAAGACGAGGCCGGTCGGGTTGCCGGTGCCGGGCGCCATCTGCGATTGACCACCCCACTGCACGCCGATCTGGCGCGAGAAGCTGGTGTTCGCTTCGACGATGCGGCTCTCGATGAGCACCTGCGGCGTCTGCGTGTCGAGGCTCTGCACCAGCTGCCGCGCGCGGCCGATGGTGGAGGCGATGTCTCGCACGATGAGCACGTTGGTGCGGGTGTCGACCGTCACGCTGCCGCGCTCGGAGAGGACCTCTTTGACGCGCGAGGACATCTCGCCCGCGGTGGCGTAGTTGATGGGGATGAGCTGCACCTGCAGCTCTTCCTGAACGATCTGCGCCTTGCGGCGCTCGGCGCGCAGCTTGGCCTCTTCCTCCAAGGTCTTCAGCGGCGCGACGCGAATGATGTTCCCCAGGTCCTCTTTGCCCAGGCTCTTGGAGCGCAGGATCAGCTCGAGCGCCTGATCCCAGGGAACGTTGCGCAGGCGGATGGTGACCTTGCCGCCCACGTCGTCGGCCACCACGATGTTCTTCTTCGAGACCTCCGCGATGATGCGCAGCAGGTTGTGGATGTCGATGTCCTTGAACTCGAAGGACACCTTCTTGCCGACGTAGCGGCGCTGCGGGGCGCCGGCCTCGGCGTAGCGAGTGGCCTCGGTGCTGAAGCCCGACACCTTGCCGCCCACGGCGACTTCCTCGGCCTTCACGCCCTTGGTCGACAGCCGCCACGACAGGCCGCTCGCCGTCTGGGTGACCTTCTCTTCCAGCGCGCCGCTGCCCGCGACCACCACCCGGACCTTGTCGGTGGTGCCCGGAACGCTGAAGGCGCTGATCATCTTGATCGGGGTCTCGAGCGCGCTGGTGTCGAGGCTGCGCTCCAGCCGCTTGGGCAGCTGCGCCGGCTCGAGCGTCAGCACCGCGCTGTTGGCGTCGGGCCGCTCGACCTTGAACCGGGTGAGCCCGGAGAGCTTGAGCTCCACGCGGCCGCCTTGGGTCGACTCCTCGAAGCGCAGATCCTTCACCTCGGCGCGCGGCGCCTTCTCTTCACGCTTGACCACCAGCGGCGCGACCTCCACCCCTTCCAGGGTGACGCGCTTGCCGTCGATCTCGACCTCGGCGTCTTGCGGCTCGGCCGAGGCGCTCTCGGCCTGCGCGACCACCGGCGCGGCCGGCTTCGCGTCGCTCGCGGCCGCGTCCAGCGTGAGCTTGAGGCCATTGGCGGTTCGCGCCGCGCGGTACTTCGGCATCGGGCCGTTCACGTCGAGCACCAGCCGCACCTTGTCGCTGTGGCCGCCGACGCGGACTTCCTTCAGCGCGCCCGCCACCCTGGGCGCCTTCACGCCGCCCGCCTTGACGTCGTAGAGGTCCAGCGCCAGGCGCGGCGGGTTCGACAGCTCGATGAGCTCGAACTTGGCGAGCTGGCCGTCGGCCACCACGCGCAGCGCGTTCTTCGAGAAGGTGAGCTGGGTGAGCCGCTTGGCGGGGCGCGCCACCGGCTGCTCGTCGACGCGGGCGGTGACGACGTCGCTCGTCGGCTGGGCCGGCGCCTGGGCCTGAGCGGCGGGGGCGGTGGCGACCTCTTCGGCCTTGGCGGGGGCCGGAGCGGCGGCGCTGCCTTCGCGGACCGAGATGACGACCTTCGCGCCGTCGGCCTTCACGTCGTATTGGGCCGCCGGGGCGAGCGCGAGCATCACGCGGCCGACGCTCGACTTCTCGTCGGAGAACTGCGAGGCGACCACGCCCGACACAGGTCCGGTGCCTTCGTGGTGGCCCTTGATCGCGCTCGCGTCTGCCGACGAGAGGTCGACGACCAACCGGTCCGGCGCCGACAGGCGGAACACGGTGAACGTGGGCGGGCGCGTGCCCGACACGACCACCTGCGTCCCCGTCGGGGTCGACAGGACCCGCAGGTCGCTCAACGAGTTGAGCTCGGCGCCGATCGCGGTACTGCCGAACAGCCCCGCTGCACACAGCAGCAGAAGCGTGGGTCGACTCATTTTAGCGCTCCCTCTCACGCGTCAGTTGCTCCTGCCGTCGCTGAACAGGTCGACCGGCATCGATTTGTTGTTGTCACCTTTGGCGCACAGCTTGACCGGGTTGACGACCCTGCCGGTCGGCCCGGTCCACTGCTCGGTGATGATGATGCAGTCCCTCAAGATCTGAGTGACGCGGCCACCACGCTTACCGATTTCGAAGGTACGCCGGACGATGTGACCCGTGCCGACGGGATCCTCCACCATCGCCACCGGGTTCGCGTCGCCGCTGACCACCGCGACGAGGCTGAACTGATCGATCTCCCACTGGCACAGCGGCTTGGTGCAGCTGATGACGCCTTCGTCCTGCGACCGCTCGTTCTCTTCGAAGTTGCGGAACGGGTCGCGCTTGCCGATCGGGTTGTAGACGTATTGCTGTGGCGCCGCCTGGCCGGCGTCGGCGGCGGGGCTCGGAGCCGCGGCGGCGGGCGCCGACGGGGCCGCGGCGGGCGCGGGCGCGGCCTTCTTGGCGGCGGCGGGTGCGGGCGGGGGGGGCGGTGGGTCGCTGCACGCGAACGAAAGCCCCAGCGCGGCCATGCCCGTCGTCAGTACGATTTTTCGCATTCGAGTCATGGGCGTGGGCCTATTTCTTCTTTCCGCCCTTGGCCGGCTTGGCCGGCGGCGGCTTGTCGACGAAGCGGAAGGTCGTGGCGAGGAACTCGGACGAGAGAACGACCTTGTCGTTCTTCATGGTGGCGCCCGAGAGCTTGATGTTGTTCACGTTGACGATGCGGCGCATGTTCGAGACCTCCTGCATGAAGGTCGCGATCTCGTGGTAGTTGCCGCTGACGTTCATTCGAATCGGGATGCGCGCGAAGAAGGCCTGTGAGCTCTCGGAGCCCGGCTCCACCTTCGAGATCTCGAGCCCCGACTTGCGGCCGATGTCGTTGAGCTGGGCGAGCAGCTCTTCGATGTCCTTGCGCTCTGGCAGCTGGGTCAGCGCCTCTTCCAGCTGGCTCTGCAGCTTGTCCATCTCGCGGCGCCGCTCGTTGAGGTTCTGCGCGATCTCCTTCTTCTCGGCGAGCTGCCGGTTCAGGTTGGCCAGGTTCTTGTCGGTCGCCTCGATGCTCTGCTCGACGGGCTGAATGAGCAGGAAGAAGCTCGCGGCGAAGATCGCCACGAGGAGGCCCGCAAGGCCGCCGTAGCGCGCGGCCGGGGGCGCTTTGAGGACTCGCTCGAGCAATTCGTTGAGCTGGTTCATCCTTGGCCCCTAGATGGCGTAGTTCGCCTTCATGGTGATTTCGAAGTCCACGCGCCGCTTCGCGCCCCCCGCGGAGAGGGCCGCCTTGCGCAGATCGATGTTGGTGAAGAACGAGCTGATGTCGGCGACCGGGAAGTCCTCGAGCACGCCCTCGGAGCCGAGCAGCTCGACCCGCGCGTTCTTCGCGTCCCGCTTCCGCTCGATCAGCCGGCCCATGCCCTTGGGCGTCCACACGATGCCCGACAGGCCGCGCATCAGCTCGGCGACGTCGTCGTGGCTGAGCGCCATGCCGGTGACCTTCACGTTCGAGTTCGACTCGACGAAGTCCTTCAACCAGACCTTCTTGGGGATCGCGACCGAGAGCGCGTCGAGCATCTTCACCGGCCCGCTGCGGCTCTTGCTCAGGTCGGAGAGGACCTTGAGCTTGGCCTCGACCTCGTCCTTGCGCTTCTTGAGGTTGTTGACCTCGCCGATGACCTTCTCGAGCTCTTGAATGCGCGCCTGGGTGTCCTTGACCTGCTGCTGCTTGCGCTCCAGCACGTCGTTGCGGCTGTTCCACCAGATGAAGTTGATGCCCGCAGCGACGAGCACCGCGCCGGCGACGAGGACGAGGTACTGCCGTCCCATCACCCGCTTCTTCACCTGCCGAACCGGCAGAAGATTGATGCGAATCATCATCACGGTGTCGAGCCCTCGCCTGACTTGAGCCTTCAGGACATCTTGTCGCCAGCGCGCCGGAGCGCCAGCCCCACTGCCACCGCCGCCATCGGCGCCACGTCCATGATGAACGCGGGGTCGAACCGCCGGTTGTCGATCTCGATCTGCTTGAACGGGTTCAAGATCTCGACCGGCACGCCGACGCGCTGCTCGATCGTCTTGAAGAGCGCCGGGATCTTCGCCGTGCCGCCCGACAGGTAGACCTTGGTGAAGTTCGCGTCGGCGGCGGTGCCGGCGTAGAAGTCGAGCGAGCGCTGAATCTCGCCCGCCACCTGCTCGGCGACGGTGCCCATCACCCGCTCCACCTCTTGCGGGACCACCGCGTCGGTGTCGCCGCGGCCGCCGCCGATCTTCAGGGCCTCGGCCTCTTCGTACGAGACGTTGAGCTGCTTCTGGATCTCTTCGGTGAACTGGTTACCGCCGATGGTGACGTCGCGCGTGAAGACGGTGATGCCGTTGGAGACGATGTTGATGTTGATCACCGACGCGCCGGCGTTGATGAGGACGATGGTCTCGTTCGGCGGCAGGTCGTAGTTCGCGGTGAACATGTTCTGCACCGCGAAGGCGTCGACGTCGACCACGGTGGGCAAGAGCCCCGCCTCGGAGACCACCGTGGTGTAGTCGTTGATCATGTCCTTCTTGGCGGCGACGAGCAGCACGTCCATCTGGCCGGTGGCGTCGTTGACGTCCGGGTTCAGGATCTGCGTGTCGATGTTCACGTCCTTCACGTCGAAGGGGATGTACTGCTCCGCCTCCCACTGGATGGACTCCTCGAGCTCTTCCTGCGTCATGCGCGGCATCGAGATCTTCTTGATGATCACCGAGTGGCCGCTGACGCCGATCGCCACTTCCTTCTGCTTGATCTTGAGCTCGCCGATCAGCTCCTGCATCGCCTGGACGATGGCGGTGGAGTTCATCAAGGCGCCGTCGACGATCGCCTCGGGCGGCAGCGGCTTCATGCCGAAGCTCTGGAGCGCGTAACCGACCTGACCGCGCCGGCGCTGCTCCTTGAGCTGAATCAGCTTGACCCCGGTCGAGCCGATGTCGAGCCCCAGCGCTAGCTTCCCCTTGGCCATCGCGTCTCCTTCGCTGCCAGAGCGTAACCCGCGTCCACCGAGCCCAAAAAAATTCGCCTACGACACCTACCTGCCCACATCCGCCTCGAAGACTTGCGCGCTGTCCTGCACGCGCAGCCCCAGCGCCAGGATGATCTTTCGCTTGGTGTCGAGACGGCACGGCGCGCCCCGCTCGACACGATCGATGGTCAGCACCGAAACGCCAGCACGACGCGCGAGCTCGGCCTTCGACAGCAGTCGCTCTTCACGCAGTCGCTGCAGGTTGTTCGACCGACGCTGCGCCATCCTCGAGCTCCCCCTTCACGGCACAAGCAGCGGCGAGATTGTCGGATCAGCGACGAACGGGAGTCAAGGAACGCTGATTTCTCAATAAAACCTAAATTAGATGTCAAAGATATGTATTTGTACCATTTGTAGTGGTCGGTGCTTGTGGGCACACGAACGCAAAGTGGGCCCCGCGCGCAGCGCACATCGGTGCTTTGGGGAGAGCGGACGGGGTTTCTCTAGTCCGCGTCGGCGTCGGGATCGATTCCGTACTCTTTGATCTTGTAGAGCAGCGCGCGGTGGCTGATCTCGAGCACCTCGGCGGCGCGCGTGCGGTTGCCGCGGGTCCGCTTCAGCGCCGCGCGAATGAAGTTCTCCTCGAGCGTCCGCATCGCGCGCTTGAGCGAGAGATCCGTCGGGTCCGCGGCGGGGACCAAGCTCGACCCGCTCTGCGGGGCGGCGGGCTTCTCGCTCCACAGGCGCTCGGGCAGGTTCTCCAGGGCGATCAGCGGGCCCTCGGCCAAGAGCACCGCGCGCTCCATCGCGTTCTCGAGCTCGCGCACGTTGCCGGGCCAGGCGTAGCCGAGCATGGCGGCTTCGGCTTCCGGGCTGAACCCGGTCACCGGCACCTCGCGGTTCAGCTCGCGGTTGAAGCGCGAAAGAAACGTCTTGGCGAGGAGCATGACGTCCTCGCGCCGCTCGCGCAGGGCGGGCAGCCGCAGGTTCACCACGTTGAGCCGGTAATAGAGATCCTCGCGGAACTCTCCGCGCTCCACCAGCTTGCCCAGATCGCGCAAGGTGGCCGCCACCACGCGCACGTCGACCTTCTCGGCGCGGCTCTCTCCCACCGGCCGCACCTCGCCTTCCTGCAGCACGCGCAGGAGCTTGATCTGCGCCGCTTGCGGCAGCTCGCCGACCTCGTCGAGGAAGAGCGTGCCGCCGTCGGCTTCGGAGAACAGGCCGGCCTTCGCGGTGCGCGCGTCGGTGAACGCTCCCTTGGCGTGGCCGAACAGCTCGCTCTCGATGAGCCCCGCCGGGATGGCGCCGCAGTTGACGGGGACGAACGGCATCGCCACGCGGGGCGACAGCTCGTGCAGCGCGCGCGCGACCAGCTCCTTGCCGGTGCCGCTCTCGCCGGTGATCAGCACCGTGGTGGAGACCGGCGCGAGCTTCTGGATCTGGCGGTGGACGAGCTTCACCGCCTCGCTCACCCCCAGGATGCGGTCGAGCGGCGCGGCGCGGCCGTGCACTTCTTTGAGCCGGCGGTTCTCGCGCAAGAGCCGCTGCCGCTCCTCGGCCTTCTTGAGGACGAGGACGACCTCTTCGGGCTTGAACGGCTTGGCGACGTAGTCGAACGCGCCCTTGCCCACCGCCTCGAGCGCGGCCTCGGGCGAGCCGTACGCGCTCATCACCAGGAAGGTCAGCTCGGGCCACTGCGCGAGCGCGTCGGTGAGCAGCTTGAGCCCGTCGACCTTGGGCATGCGCACGTCGGAGATGACGACGTCGTAGGGGCGCGCGGCGAGCTCCTTCATCGCCTCGTCGCCGTCTCCCACCGCGCGCACGTCGTAGCCACGCTCGGTGAGCACGAGCGTGAGCACGTGCCGAATCGACGGTTCGTCATCGACCACCAGGATGGAGCGAAAGAGACCCACGAGCTGCCTTCCAGCGTATCAGTGAACGGCCGCGGTCAAGCGAATGGTGAAGCGCGCGCCGCCTTCGGGGGCGTTGTCTCCCGTCAGCGCGCCGCCCATCGCGCTGACCAGGTGCCTCGAGATGGCGAGCCCCAAGCCCGTCCCCTGCCCGGCGGGCTTGCTGCTGACGAACGGCTCGAACAGCCGATCGCGCACCTCGGCGCTGATGCCCGGGCCGCTGTCCTTCACCTCGAGCACCACGCTCGACGCCTCCACTCGGCCCGAGACGACGATGGTGCCGCGGCCGCTCATCGCCTGCGCGGCGTTGAGCAAGAGGTTGAGCAGCACCTGCGAGAGCGGGCCGGACTCGGCGCGCGCCACCGGGTCGCCGTCGATGCGCACCTCGACCGAGACGTCGCGGAAGTCGGGGCCCGCGCTGACCAGCCGCACGGCGGAGTCGACGAGCGGCTTCAACGCGACGGGCTGCAGCTGCCCCTTGGCGGGGCGGCCCAAGTCGAGCAGCCCGCGGACGATCTGATCAATCCGCTGCACCTCGGCGTCGATGCGGCCGAGCAGGTCGTTCACCTCTTCGGACTTCGAGCGCGAACGCGCGACGGAGAGGTAGCCCAGGATGCCGGCCAAGGGGTTACCGACCTCGTGCGCGACCCCGGCCGCGAGCTTGCCCACGGTGGCGAGCCGCTCGGCGGCGACCAGCTCCATCTGCGCCTGCTGCAGCTTCTGGTTCGCCTGGCGAAGCTCCTGCACCTGCGCGCGGGTCAGCGACTGCTCGGCGGCGAGCGCCTCGGCCATGCGCTTGAGCGCGCCTTGCAGCCGCGACAAGAGCGGGCCCGCGGACGACGCCAGCGCGGGCGTGAGCTCGAGCCGGGCGATCTGATCCACCAGCCCTTCGGCCTGCCGCAGCGGCCGCGCGACCATCACGTAGAGCACCAAGAAGGTGGTCGCGGCGGCGAGCGCGAGCGTGAGCCCCAGGTACAGCGGCAACAGCTGGCGCGTGCGCGAGAGCCACTGCGCCTCGGCGGATCCCGGGACCACCAGCCGCTGGCTCAACGCGATGAGCTGGAGGAGCGAAGGCTGCAGCGCCAGCCACGACAGACCGGTGGTGAGCGACCCGAGAAGAAACGCGATGCTCGCGATTCTCAGCTTCAAGCGTTCACCGGCCGTAGATGAGGAAGCCGACGCCTTGCAGCGGGAGCACCTTCGACAGCCAGGGCCCGAGCAGCATCACCTCGAGCGCGCCGATCGCGAGCCACGGGCCGAACGGCAGGTTCGTCGCGCCCGGCGTCCACTCGACCTCTTCGCCCTCCACGTCGACGGGGTCATCCGGGATCGGCTGCAGGAACAGCGCGTACGGGAGCAGGAAGAGGCGGCGGCCGAGCGACAAGCCCGGCTTCAAGAACGCCCACGTCATGGTGGGCGGCGGTCCTTCTTCCTCGCTCTCTTGCCCTTCGGGTGCAGGCGCGTCGGGCGGCGCGGGCGCGGGGCCGGCGCGACCGGTGAGCCACAGGCGCGCGACGCCGAAGACCGAGCCCTGCAGCGCGGCGAAGAAGATGACCCCGAGCAGCGGCCGGTACGTGAGGAACGCGCCGATCAACGCGAACAGAAACTTGTCGCCCGCGCCGAGCGCTTCCTTCTGAAAGATCTTCCAGCCCAAGTACTCCATCAGCCGGAACGAGAAGAACGCGATCGCCGCGCCGAGCGCCGAGGCGACGAACGCCTCGAGGCCCAGCGGAACCGAGAGCAGGATGCCGAGCACGATGCCGGGCAGCGTGAGCTCGTGCGGAAGAATCCAGTGCTCGGCGTCGATGAAGGTGAGCGGCACGAGCAACGTGATGAGGGTGAGCCCGCCCACCAGCTCGTACGTCCAGCCGAAGCGCTGGTACGCGAGGAGAAAGAGCACCGCGGTGAGCAGCTCCACCAGCGGGTAGCGGGCGGAGATGGGCGTGCGGCACGAGCGGCACTTCCCGCGCAACAGGAGCCACGAGACGACCGGGATGTTGTCGTACCAGGCGAGCTGGTAGCCGCACTTGGGGCACTTCGAGCGCGGCCGGACGATGCTCTCGCCCGCGGGCACACGCGCGATGACGACGTTCAGGAAGCTGCCGACGGCGAGCCCCAAGAGCGCCAACCAGACGACGAAGAGAGGTGCGAGCGGTGCGAGCGCGTCCAAGTCGGACCGATGCTAGGCCGCCTCAAGGCGAAAGCCACTCTTCGGCGCCGCGCGCGCGGGCCAGGCCGCTCGTCCAACGCGCCAGCGCCGAGGAGCTGCCGAGCTCGGGCGCTTGCTGGGCCCGGCGGAGCCAGAGCGCCACCTCGGCCATGCGGCCCGCGCGCATGTGGTGCTCGAGCGCGAGCATCAGCCAGCGCGGATCCGCGCTGTTGGCGGAGAGCGCCCGGTCGAGCGCTTCGTCGAACGGGCGGGTGAGGAAGGCGTGGTGCGGGAACTGCCGCAAGGCCTCGCCGTACGCGGCGAGGCCCTCCTCGGTCCGGCCGAGCGCGACCAACGCGCGGGCGCGCTCATAGAGGAGCAGCGCGACGCCGCTGTCCAACGACAGGCCGTGCTCGGCCGCCGCCAGCGCGGCCTCCGGCGCTCCCGCCTCGAGGTACGCCTGCGCGAGCGCGTGGTCGGCGCTCAGCCGATCGTGCAAGCGCGACAGCTCGTCCCGCAGCGAGGCAGCTTCGGGGCGCTGGAGCTTCTCGCCGAGCGCGACCGCGAGCGCGAGCGCGCGCAACGTCCCCGGGCGTTGCGAGAGCGACGCGCGCGCGGCCGCCCACGCCCCTTCGACGTCCGACGCCGAGAGCGCGCACCGGGCCAAGAGAAGCCAGGGGTCGAGCGCGTAGTCGTAGATGGCCCAGCGAAAGCCGGACTCCGCCAACGCGCGGAGCGCGGGCGATGCGGTGGCGCAGTCGCCGGCGCGCACCGCGAGCGTGGCGAGCTGGAAGGTGTCGGGCGCGGTGTCGGCGCCGTAGCGCTCGAGCGCGAGCTGCCCGGAGTGCTTGGCGAGCCGCGGCGCCTCGAACGGAATGCCGCGGAGGTCGTGCGTGAGCGTGATGTACGGCTGCGCGGCCTGCATCTGCGCGAACAGCGAGGACGCGGTGGCGAAGTCCCCCTGGCTGCGGGCCGCCTCCATCTGCGGCAACAAGGCGGTCGAGTCGGCGCCGCGCGCCATGAAGCGCGCCGCGTCTTTCACCCCGGGCAACAGCCACGGCAACGCGAAGGCCGCGCCGCCACAGACGGCCCAGGCCACGGCCTTCCGGCGCGCGCGAAACACCTCGAGCGCGGAGGCGAGGAAGAAGCCCGCGAACAGACACCAGGCCGGCACCGCCGCGAGGCGAAAGCGGCTGACCACGTAGAAGCCGACCGCCATCACCGCCGGGCTCGCGATGAAGAGCACCGGCAGCGCCCAAGGCCGCCGACGGGCGAGCGCGAGCGCCGCGCCCGCGAGCCCCAGCATCGCCAGCTGCGAGAGCCACAAGAGCGGCAAGGGACGCAGCGCTCGATCCGCCGCGCGGACCTCGGTGAGGTCGTGCGCGTCCGGCCCGAAGAGAAAGAAGGTCAGCTTGCGTGCCCACGCCGACGCGAAGGCAACAGGGTGGGCGCGCGCGAAGGCGGCGACCTGGCGCACCCAGAAGGCCTCCGTCTCGCTGGGCGAAAGCGCGCGGCCTTCGCTCGCCCGCGCGAAGCGGCGGTACAGCTCGTGCGCCGCGTATCGCCGCTCTTGCCGCTCGGTGAGCTTGAGGAGGTAAGGCGGCTGCGCGCCCAAGCCCGTGCCTTCGGGCCGGTTGCCCATTTGAAGGACGGCGCCGGCGCTCATGGTGGCGAACAGCTCGGGCCCCACCGCGGCCTTGAGCGCGGCCGACGGCACGAGCGCCGCGAGCGCGCTCGCCGCGAGCAAAGCAACAGGCGCGGCGACCCGGACCGAGCGCGGCGCCTGGCCATCTCGCCGCGCCCGCACCGCCGCCCACCCGGTCGCGAGCAGAATCAGCACCCAGCCCGCGGGTCGCGCCGCCGCGGAGAGGCCGAGCGCCAGGCCCGCGAGGGCGGCGAAGGCGACGCGTCGATGCGTGGCGTGTTGGAGGTGCTCGGCGAGGAGCGCGAGGGCCACCGCCTGCACCGAGGCGATGAGCAGGTCGGGCTCGAGCGTCGCCTCGTAGACGAGGAAGGGCGCCGCCGCGCCGAGCGCCGCCGCCGCGAAGAGCCCGGCCACTCTTCCATAGAGGCGCCGGCCCGCCCAGTAGACGGCGACGATGGCGGCGGCCGCGAGCGCCGACTGCGCCCAGCGCAGCGCATCGGGTCCCAGGAGCCGATTCAGCGAGAGGTAGAGCGGGCTGTAGTCACCGCCCTGCTCCGCCTTCAGCAACCCTTGGCTCCAGGCGCGCGCGGCGTCGGGGTACTTGCTGAAGATCCACTTGGGGAGCTTCGCCGCCGCCACGGCGCCATGCGCCGCGACGATGACCGTCAGGAGGGCGGCGTCGAACCCACCCGAACGAAGCCACGACGGGCCCGTCTCGCCTTGCGCTGAAGGAGCCATGAAGCGACGGAGCAGACGCTATCAGCGCCCCGCCGCCGGCCGACGTGTTTTCGCCCTTCTCACGCCCGTCAGCGGCGGGAAGAATGGCCCGCGCATGTACCGGGGACTTCGCGTCGTCGCCATCGCTCCCGTGCTCAACGAGGAGAAGAAGATCGCCGAGGTCGTGCGCCGCACGCCCCGGCCGCTGGTCGACGAGATGTTGGTGGTCGACGACGGCTCGACCGACGGCTCGGCGGACGTCGCGCGCGCGCTCGGCGCGACGGTGTTGTCGATGGGACGCGTGGCGGGCGTGGGCGCGGCGTTGCGCGCCGGCTACCAGCGCGCGCTCGAGGGCGGCTTCGACGTCGCGGCGGTGATGGCGGGCAACAACAAGGACTCGCCCGAGGAGCTGCCGATTCTGCTGGACCCGATCGCCGACGGTCGCGCCGACTTCGTGCAGGGCTCGCGCTACCTGAAGCGGAACGCGAACTTCGGACCGATGCCGCTCTACCGGAAGGTGGCGACGCGGGTGCACCCGCTGCTCTTCTCGCTCGCCGCGCGCCGCTGGGTGACCGAGTCGACCAACGGCTTTCGCGCGGTGCATCGGCGGGTGCTGGCGGATCGCCGGCTCGATCTGAACCAGCCCTGGCTCGACGAGTACGAGCTCGAGCCGTACCTGTACCTGCGCGCCATTCAGCTCGGCTACCGCACGGCCGAGGTGCCGGTGACGAAGATCTATCCCCCCAAGAAGCTCGGTCAGACGAAGATGAAGCCCATCACTGGCTGGTGGTCCATCTTGAGGCCGCTCGTCTACGTAGGCTTGGGCTTGAAAAAGTAGAAGGAAGGTCGTCGATGGTGAACGTCGCGGTGATTGGGGCAGGTCATTGGGGCCCGAACCTGATTCGCAACTTCTACGGCCAGCGCACGAGCCGGGTGGCGGCGGTCGTCGACCGTGACCCCAAGCGGCTCGACGAGGTGAAGCTGCGCTTCCCCGAAGTGGAGCTGCACGAGGACGCGGCGAAGGTCTTCGCGGACGACGCCGTCGACGCGGTGGTGATCGCCACGCCGACCAGCACGCACTACCCGCTCGTGAAGGCCGCGCTCGAGGCGAACAAGCACGTCTTGGTGGAGAAGCCGATCACCACCGACTCGAAGCAGGCGGCCGAGCTGTGCGCGCTCGCCGACGCGAAGGGGCGCGTGCTGCTGGTCAGCCACGTCTTCCTCTACAACGCGGCGGTGCGGCGCGTCCGCAAGTACCTCGAGGAGCAGGCGCTCGGGCGCGTGTACTACGTGTCGATGGTGCGCACGAACCTGGGGCCCATTCGAATGGACGTGAACGCCGCGTGGGACCTGGCGGCGCACGACCTCTCCATCGTGAACTACTGGCTTCAGGCCACGCCGCTCAGCGCTTCGGCGGTGGGCGGCACGTGGATCAACGCAGGCATCGAAGACGCGGCGTTCGCGACGCTGCGTTACCCCAGCGGCGTGCTGGTGAACCTGCACGCGTCTTGGCTCAACCCGCGCAAGAGCCGCGACATCACCGTGGTGGGCGAGCGGCGCATGTTGACGTTCGACGACATGAACCTGAACGAGCCGATTCGCCTCTACGACAAGCAGGTGACCGACGCGCGCACCCGGCCCGGGTTCATCGACTCGTTCTCGACCTTCCGCGCGAGCGTGCGCGACGGCGACATCACCATCCCCAAAGTAGCGCTCGGCGAGCCGCTCAAGGCCGAGTGCGACCACTTCATCGAGTGCATCACCCAGAAGGTCGCGCCGCTCACCGGAGGCCGCGAGGCGCTGGCCGTCGTCCGAGCGCTCGAGGCGATTGGCCGCTCGATGCGGAATGCGGGGCGTGAAGAGGCGGTGGCCGCGTGAGCGCCATCCCGCTGGTCGACTTGAAGTGGCAGCACGCCCAGGTGGCGGACGACGTGGCC
>CAZEDU010000011.1:41747-45341 GCA_964511185.1 uncultured Myxococcaceae bacterium
CGAGGAGGCGTTCGCGGCGTTCTGCGGCGCCGCGCACTGCGTGGGCGTGGCGAACGGCACCGACGCGCTCGAGCTGGCGCTGCGCGCGCTCGAGGTGGGCCCGGGCGACGAGGTCATCGTTCCCGCCAACAGCTTCATCGCCACCGCGCTGGCGGTGTCCCGCTGCGGCGCGCGGCCGGTGCTCGTCGACTGCGACCCCGACCACCAGCTCATCGACCCCGAGGACGTCGCGCGCAAGCTGACCGCGAAGACCAAGGTCGTCGTGCCGGTGCACCTGTTCGGGCAGGTGGCGCCGATGGAGCGGCTCGCCGAGGTGCTGAAGGGCCGCTCGGTCGCCGTGCTGGAGGACGCCGCGCAGGCGCAGGGCGCGAAGAGGAACGGCGTGTCCGCGGGCGCGTTCGGCGACGTCGCGGCCACCAGCTTCTACCCGGGGAAGAACTTGGGCGCGTACGGCGACGCCGGCGCGGTGATCACCCGCCGTGACGCGCTCGCGGCGAAGGTGCGGGCGCTGCGCAACTACGGCAGCGAGGTGAAGTACCACCACCCCGAGACCGGCTTCAATTCGCGGCTCGACACGCTGCAGGCGGTGGTGCTGTCCGCCAAGCTCAAGCACCTTTCGCGCTGGAACGAGCAGCGGCGGGAGGCGGCGAGCCGCTACGACGCGCTGCTGCGCGGCGTGTCCGGGGTCCTGCCGCCGGCCACGCTGCCGGGGAACGAGCACATCTGGCACTTGTACGTCGTGCGCGTCCCGAATCGAGACCAGGTCCTCCAAGCGCTGCAGGCGTCGGGCATCGGGGCCGGTGTGCACTACCCCGTGCCGATTCACCTGCAGGGCGCGTACGCCTCGCTCGGCCACCAGCGCGGTGACTTCCCCGTCGCCGAGACCGCCGCGCGCGAAATCCTCTCCCTCCCCCTCTTCGCGGAGATCACCCCCGACCAGCAGGAGCAGGTCGTCTCCGCGCTGCGAAAGGCGCTCTAGACATGCCCCGCGACAGCTCGGTCTTCGTTCACGAACGCGCGCTCTGCGAGAGCGACGACATCGGCCCGCGCACCCGCATCTGGGCGTTCGCGCACGTGCTGAAGGGCGCGGTGGTCGGCGCCGACTGCAACATCGGCGACTGCGCCTTCATCGAAGGGGGCGCGCGCCTGGGCGACCGCGTGACGGTGAAGAACGCGGTGCTCGTCTGGGACAAGGTATCGGTGGAGGACGACGTCTTCTTGGGGCCCAACATGGTCTTCACCAACGACCTGATGCCGCGCTCGGCGTTCAAGAAGTCGCCTGATCAGTTCCTGCCGACGCGGGTCGGCAAGGGCGCCACGCTGGGCGCCAACTGCACCATCGTCTGCGGCGTCGACATCGGCGCGCAGGCCTTCATCGGGGCGGGCGCGGTGGTGGTGCAGGACGTCCCGGCCCACGCGCTGGTGGTGGGCAACCCCTCCCGGCAGATCGGCTGGGTGTGCACCTGCGGCGAGAAGCTCCCCGAGCCGCTGCGCTGCGCCTGCGGCCGCTCGTACCGGCGCGGCCCGAAGGGGCTGGAAGACGCGCCGGAGCCGACGCGCGCATGAGCCCCGACCCGGGCGGCGGGCCCCCCGCGCAGCGCATCGTCGACGCCGCGGCCGCGCAGGCAGCGCTCGCCGCCGCGGTGGCGCTCGCCTTGTTCTTGCCCGCGGTGCGCTTCCCGTTCGTCTCGGACGATCTGTTCCTCATCGTCCAGAACCCGTGGATCCGCGGCGTCGAGCACTTGGGGTCGGCCTTCACCTCGGGGCTGTGGGCGTTCCCTTCCGACGAGCGCTTCGGCACCAACTACTACCGCCCGTTCGCGCACCTGGCCTTCACGCTGCTCTACGCGCTCGCGGGGCCCGCGCCGTGGGCGTACCACCTGCTCAACGTCGTGCTGCACGCGATCAACGCCGCGCTGGTGGTGCTGCTCGGCCGCCAGCTGCAGGCGGCCTTCTTCCCCAACCGGCTCCCGTGGCTGGCCATCACCGCCGGGCTGCTGTTCGCGGTGCACCCCATTCACGTCGAAGCCGCGGCGTGGGCGAGCGGCGTCTTCGACCTCGGCACGACCGCGTTTGGCCTCTCGTCCCTGCTCCTCTGGCGCCGCGGCCGGCGCTTCGCTTCCGCCGGCTGTCTGTTCGCGGCGCTGGCCTTCAAGGAAGTCGCCGCGGCGGTGCCGGTGCTGGCGCTCCTGTGGCTCTGGGCGTCGAGCGAGCGGCGCGCGCCGCGCGCGGGGGTGGCGTCGCTCTGGCCCATGGCGGCGGCCACGGCGCTGTACCTCGGCCTGCGCACCTTCGCGCTGCGCGACGCGCCCTTCACGCGCCAGCACGCGAGCCTCTCCTTCTTCGAGGTCCTGCTGAACGCCCCGGTGCTGCTCGCGCAAGGCCTTCGGATGTTGGTCTGGCCCGCGCCGCTCAACGTCTTCCACGTGTTTCGGCCGGTGCACGGGGCCACCGAGTGGCCGTTCGTGCTCGCCGTCATCTTCCTCGCGTCGGCGGCGTTGCTGTTCGTCGTCGTGCGCCGCTCGAACCGAGGCTTGGCGCTTCCGCTCGCGTGGTGCGTGGCGCCGATTCTCCCGACGCTCTACGTCCCGGCCCTGGGCGAGAACGCCTTCGCCGAGCGCTACCTGTACTTGCCGTCGGTGGGGTTCTGCCTCGCGGCGGGCATCGCTCTGGGCCTGGCGCTCGAGAGAGGTCGCCTCGTCCGCGCCGCCGGAGCCGCCGCGCTGCTCGCCGCCGTCGTCTTCTCCGGCGCGGCGACCGCTCACCGCTTGCCCGCCTGGAGCAGCGCGCGCGAGCTGTGGAGCCGCTCGGTCGCGGTGGAGCCGGACTCACCCGTGGCCCACTACAACCTCGGCCACGCGCTGCTCGACGAGCGCAAGCCCCAAGAGGCCATTGAGCACTTCCAAGCCGCGCTCGCGCTGCGCCCCGACTACTTCCGGGCGCGCAACAACTTGGCCATCGCCCACGCGCAGGTGGGTGACTTCGAACGCGCCGAGCGCGAGCTTCGGCGTCTGGTCGAGCTCTCGCCGCGCCACGCCGGCGCGCACCACAACCTGGGCCTGGCGCTGCGAAGGCTCCAGCGCGACGACGAGGCGATCCTCTTTTTTCGGCGCGCGCTCGCGCTCGACCCCAAGGCCTTCGACTCGAAGCTGAACCTGGTCGCGCTGCTCGAGCGCAAAGGCCAGCGGGAAGAAGCCGCGGCGCTCGCGCGCCAGCTCGTCGACGAGCGCCCCGACTCGAAGGAGGCGGCCGCCTTTCTCCGGCGGCTCGTCCCGCCGCCAGCCCCTTAGCGGAAGTCGCGCCGGTTGAAGATGACGCTGGCCAGCGCGACCATCACCGCCGCGTACGCCACCCCGTAGCCGATGGCCGAGAGAATCTCCGGCGCGGTGACGGCGACGTTGTGCGCCGCCGCGCCGCGGTAGTTGAGCCGCTCGAGGCTCGGCAGCAGGTAGTAGACCGTCTTGCCCACCGCGCGGATGGGGGTGAAATCCGAGCGCGACGAGAGCACGTAGATGTCCGAGCCGAGGTGGCCGGCGAAGTACGCGCCGGTCGTCACCACCGCCGAGACGAGCTGGCTCGAGAAGCTGGACATCA
>CAZEDU010000011.1:45384-59248 GCA_964511185.1 uncultured Myxococcaceae bacterium
CTCGAGACCACGAGCAGCTCGAACCAGAGCATGCCCATCGCGGCGAAGTGCGTCGCGCCGATGGGCGCGCCGTACAGCGCGAGCTGCACGAGGAACACGCCGCCCATCACCAGGAGCATCGCGCCGAGCGTCATCATGTTGCCGGCGAGCCGCCCGACCAGAAAGACGCTGCGGCTGACCGGCTTGGAGACCATCAGGAAGATGGTGCGGCGTTCGATCTCCCGGCTGAGCAGCCCGCTGGAGAGGAAGATGGCGAGGATCGCCAGCGCGATGCTCATCGCCCCCAGCCCGAAGTCGGTGAGCACCCGGTCGAAGCTGTAGACCGTGACTTCGGTGACGAGGGTCGACGACATCAACAAGGCGATCGCGAACGCCGCCGCGACCACGCTGACCCGGTTCCGCCGCGCCTCGCGGAACCCGTTCAAGGCGATGGCGAAGAACGCGTTGATCATTCGAACTCGCCTCCCACTGTCGGCCCCTTGGCCTCCTCGAGCGCGCGCAGGAAGAGATCTTCCAGCGAGTGCTTGGCGGCCTGCAGGTGAATGAGCTTGCCCTTCGATTGGATGATGCGCGGCAGGAGCCGCTGCACCGACGCGTCGCTCGCCTTGATCAGCAGCCGCGAGCCGAGCACCTGGGTCGACTCGAGCGACTCCCCCCAGCCCTTGAGCTCGTCGAGCGTCACGCCCTCGACCGTCAGCTCGACCGAGGAGGCCTGGCTGGTGAGCAGCTCGCGCACGCTGCCTTCGCGCACGCGCCGCCCGGCGACCAGCACCGCCAGGTGATCGCAGAGCGCTTCCGCGTCAGGGATGATGTGCGTGCAGAAGAGAATGGTGGTGCCGCGCTCGCGTTCGGAGAGGATGAGGTCGCGCATCTGCCTGCGGCCGACCGGGTCGAGCCCCGAGGTGGGCTCGTCGAGGATGAGCAGCTTGGGTTGATTGACGAGCGCCTGCGCGAGCCCGATGCGCTGGATCATGCCCTTCGAGTAGCGGCGAATCGGCAGGTTCTCGGCGCGCGCCATGCCCACGTCGCCGATGACCTTCTTCACCCGCTGGTCGAGCGCCTGACCGCTCAGCCCGCCCAGGCGGCCGGCGAGGCGCACGAACTCGCCGCCGGTGAGGTACTCGTACGGGGCCGGGTTCTCCGGAAGGAATCCCACCAGGCGGCGGGCGTGCGGATCCGACGGGGGCAACCCGAACAGCCGCGCTGTTCCGCTGCTCGGCTGCACCAGGTTCATCAAAATCTTGATGGTGGTCGACTTGCCGGCGCCGTTCGGGCCGAGCAGGCCGAACACCTGCCCGTTCTCGATGCGAAGGTCGAGCCCCTGCAGCGCCTTCACACGGCGGCTGAGGAAGAACCCCAAGCGGTAGGTCTTGGTCAGCGCCGTCGCCTCGATGGGCGCGGCCGTAGGTGTGTCGCTCATTCGAAGTCCCGGTGCAGATCGAGTCTCTTCTCGACGGCGCTGGAGCGGGCGCGGCCGTCTTCATCCAGGTAGATGTTGCCACCGAATGGATCTTCCGGCGGGCGATCGAGCAGCCCCACGCGAATCAGCTCGACGATGCTCGCGGGCCAGCGGCCCTCGCGGTCCTTGAAGGTCTGGGCGGCCATGTCCACGCGCTTGAGCTCGCGCTCGAGCTGAAGCTCGGCCACGCGCCGCTCGAAGGTCTCCTTCGTGTTCGGATCGGTCGCCCCTTCGGCGAGCGACTGCGCGAGCATCAACCCCGTGTCGAACGCACCGGCCTGCGCGTAGAGGCGGGTGGCGAGCGCCGAGAGGTAGCGCGGGGTCCCCGGCATCTCCGCGGTGGAGGAGAGCACCTCCGCCGCCTTCACGTACTCGCGATGAAACTCGGCCAGGTTGTACGCGTAGAGAATGCTGACGTAGGCGTAGTCGGGGAAGCGCAGCCGGCCGAGCTGCAAGAGCTCGGTCGATTCCTGGGTGTTGGCGTAGACGCCGCGCGGAAACTCCAGCGGCAACGCGGCGCCGGCGAAGACGTAGATCGGCCGGAAGTGCGGGTCGAGCCCGGCGACCAGAATCGCGTAGTCGTAGATGTCTCGGTACTCTTCCGCCGTCTGGGCGCGGGTGACGGCTTGAAGCGTCTGCACCCAGAAGTAATCGGCGATCAGCTCGCGGTGGCCCGCGCCCAGAAACCCCAGCAGCTCCTTGCGCGGCAACATCGGAGGAAGGTGGCTCTGGCTGATGGCCCGCGGCGGCTTGGCGAACAAGCCGACGGCGAGCGCTGCCACGACGAGAGCGATGAAGCCTTTGGCCGAGCTCGACATGGACCCAATGTTGATAGCCCAGAGCGCCCAAATGGCAAAAAACAACCGGGGCGGCCCAGGATTTCTCCTGGCCGCCCCAGCGTCCCCCTATTCGACGGAGCCTGGCGACTTAGTCGCAGCTCACGTCGTTGTACGCGTTGAACGGCAGACCCGAGACCGCGTTGGTGTCGGTGTTGCCGCAGGCCGGCGTGGTGCTCACGCTCTCGGAGCTGATGAACCAGCTGTCGAGACCGGCCGACTCGCTGTCGACGTTGCCGCCGGCGATGATCATGAAGTGCTCGGTCGTGCCCGAGGTGTACGGGGTGCCGGCCGCGCCGCTGTTCGGGTCAGCCGAACCCGCCGCGTAGCCCGAGGGCTCGGCGGAGCCAGCGTGCTTGTAGACGTCGACGCCGACGCCCGAGTAGGTGCCCGACGCGATGGTCGCGTTGCCGCGATCCTCGAGGGTGCCCGCGTTCAGGCGGTAGTAGTAGCGGTTGCCGCGCTCCGGAGAGAAGCCGACCTCGCCGATGTCGCTCGAGTAGCGGTCCTTCTCTTGGAAGTACGACTTCTCGGCGGTGAAGGCAGACTTGAGGTTCGCCTTCGCCTCCGACTGCTTCGAGCGAGCCTGGAACTTGATGAAGTTCGGGATCGCGATGGCCGCGAGGATTCCGATGATCGCGACCACGATCATCAGCTCAATGAGGGTAAAGCCCTTGCGAAGACGCTTCAGCATTCTCTCTCCTTCGGATAGTCCAACAGCGAGGTGTGGATGCGTCGGCTGGGTTTGCAAGCGGGAGTCCACCGCAGCGACTGGCGCATTATGCCGGAACCACTCGCGCCAACAATTTCCATTTCGCGCTGCGCGACAAAATTTGTCACTGGCGCTGTCGCAAATTGCTCCCACACGTTGCGGTGGAAGCGGGTGGCCGCTGCCCCAAGGTGTGATTTGCGCGTACTCTTCGCCGCGTGAGCGGCGTGAGCCCAGCGAAGCTCCGGGTCCTCCTCCTCGTGGTCACCGCGGCGGTGTTCGCCCCGAGCTTGGGCGGCGGCTTCGTGTGGGACGACGTTCTGCTCATTCGGGACAACGCGCACATCGGCGATGCGGGCCGCGCGCTCACCGAGGACTTCTGGGACACCTCGGAGATCAACGTTCGCCAGAGCGGCTACTTCCGCCCGGTGGTGCGCCTGGCGTTCTGGCTCGAGTGGAGGCTGTTCGGGCCGACGCCGTGGGCGTTCCACCTGGTCAACCTCCTGCTGCACCTGGTGTGTGTCTGGCTCGCGCTGCGGTGGAGTGAAGACCGCCTCGGCGGCTCGAGCCCGCTGCCGGCGCTGCTGGGCGTCCTGCCGTTCGCGCTGCACCCCAGCCGGGTCGAGGCCGTGGCGTGGATCTCCGGGGCCACCGACCTGTGGATGGCGCTGCTCGTCTTGCTGGGCCATGCCGTGTGGCGTCGAGGCGCGTCGACGCGGTCGGCGCTGGGCGCGGGCGCGCTCTTCGGGCTGGCGGCGCTGGCGAAGGAGTCGGCCATCTTGGTGCCGGCGCTGCTCGCGCTGGAGCTGTGGGCGGGCGTGCCGCCGCTTCGTCGCGCGCGGCCGGTGAGGGACGCGGTCGTCACCAGCGCGCTCCTCGTCGGGGTGATGCTGACGCGCTTCGCGTGGGTGCCGCCGCCGCCGCGCGCGGTGCTCGAGCACGGCGTCCTCGACGTGGCGCTGCGCGTGCTCACCACGGTGGGGCTGTACGTTCGCCAGCTCGTCTGGCCGTGGCCTTCCACCGTGATGCCCGGTCTCATCCCCGGCGACGGCGCGGGAGCCCTTCACTACCCGCCCGCGCTCGTCCTGGTCGGCGCGCTGAGCACCGCCCTGGTGGTGGGGCTGGCGGTCCTCGCGTTTCGACGGCGACGTGGGCCGGCCGCTCCGCTTCTGGCGGACGTCGGCTGGGCGGTGGTGCCGCTGTTGCCCGTGCTGAACCTGGTGCCGCTCCAGTACGCCTCGCTCACCGCGGATCGCTTCCTCTATCTCCCCCTGCTCGGGGTGGGCGCCGCGCTCGCCCGTGGCCTGCGCTTCACCGCGGCTGGGTCCCCCGCCGCGAAGAGGTGGGGGCTGGCCGGGGTGGCGGCCCTCTCCCTCGCTTGGTGCGCGACGAGCGCAAGCCACGTGGGCCACTTCTGGAGCGACCGCGAGCTGTGGCGCCACGAGCACGCGGTCCACCCGGACAGCCGCTACGTCAACGAGATGCTGGTGACCACGCTGTGGCAGGAAGGCGAGCTCGACGAAGCGCTGCGGCTGACGCGCGAGCAGCTCGACCTGGCCAAAAACGACGACCAGCGGCTCGAGTCGATGGCGCGCTACGCCTCGCTGCGCGTCGACACGCTGCCCGACGCGGCGCAGGCGGAGCTGGCCGAGCTGCGGGACTTCTTCGACGCGATCGCCGCGGGTCACCCGCGCGCGCACCTCACCGTCGACGGCGCGCGCCTCGAGGCCGCCGTTCGTCCCGAGGCCCGCGCGCGGCTCGAGCGGCGAAGGAGCTTCGGGGTGCAGCGCGCCGTGCTGCACTCGCGCACCGGGCAGCTGCCCCACGCGGAGGCGCTGTTCGAAGCGCGGCTCGAGCAGTTCCCCGATCGCGCCTCGAGCTGGGCCAACCTCGCGCGCTGCCGGGCGCTGCAGGGCCGCTTCCAGCAGGCCACCGCGCTGCTCGACGAGGCGCTGGCGCGCTTTCCAAGCGACCCAGGCCTGACCGCGACGAAGCGGCAAGTCGAGAAGGCCGCCGCGCATTCGCTCGACGAGCCCTTGGGGCGCGCGCGCGTGGCTCGCGCTGGGCGCTCCGGGCCAGGCACGTCGCGCGCTCGCCGCGCTGCCTGAAGACACGAGCGCGGCCGCGCACCAGCGAATCGAGATCGAGCTCGTCGATCAGCAGCCCGAGATGGCCGCGCAGCTCTTACGGCGCGCGAGAGAGACGTGGCCGGAGCGCGCGGAGGAGTGGCGGGCGTGGGATGCCCGGCTCGCCGCCCAACGGTGAGACGACGCGCTTCACGTCATTTGAGGTCGTCGAGGCCGTGCTTGGCCAACCGGTACCGGAACGAGCGGAAGGAGAGCCCGAGCAGCTCGGCGGCGCGCGTCTTCACCCCGTCCGACCGGCGCAGCGCCTCCATCAGGTACCGCCGCTCCGCGCCATCGAGGTAGCGCTCGAGCGAGAAGCCCGGGCTCAGCGAGACCTCGGTGTGGCCCGAGGTGCTCTCGACGTCGCCGCGGATCGCCGGCGGCAACGTCTCTGGGCCCAGGATCTCCGAGTCGGAGAGCGTGGCGGCGCGCTCCACCACGTTCTGCAGCTGCCGCACGTTGCCCGGGAAAGGGTAGCTCTCGAGGATCTGCAGCGTCTCCTCCGAGAAGCGCAGCGTCGGCTTGCCGAGCTCTTCGGCCATCTGCGCCAGGAAGAGCTTGGCGATCGCGCGCACGTCGCCGGGCCGCTCGCGCAGCGGCGGAAGGTCGATGGTGATGACGTTGAGGCGGTAGAGCAGGTCCTCGCGGAACCGGCCGGCGGCCACTTCCTTGTCCAGCCGCTTGTTGGTGGCGGCGAGGATGCGGGCGTTGAACGGCACCTCGGTCGAGCTGCCCACCGGCTTGACTTGGCGGAACTGCAGCACGCGCAACAGCTTCACCTGCGTCGAGAGCGGAATCTCGCCGATCTCGTCGAGCAGCAGCGTGCCCTCGCCCGCCGCGACCAGCAGGCCCGTGCGGTCCGAGGTGGCGCCGGTGAAGGCGCCCTTCACGTGGCCGAACAGCTCGCTCTCGAGCACGCCCTCGGCGAGCGCCGCGCAGTTGAACGGGATGAAGGGCTGACCCGCGCGAGCGCTCTTGTGGTGGATGGCGCGCGCGACCAGCTCCTTGCCGGTGCCGCTCTCGCCGGTGATGAGCACCGTGGAGCGCGGCGAGGCGGCCACCTTCTCGATGAGGCTCCACACCCCCTGCATCGCGGGCGAGGTGCCGATCCAGAAGTTGCCGACGCTCGTCGACAGCGAGTTCCGCAGCGCCTCGTTCTCGCGAAGGATCTCCCGCTTCTCGAGCGCCTTCTGCACCAGCGCCTTGAGCTCTTCGTTGTCGATCGGCTTGCGGATGAAGTCGTAGGCCCCTTCGCGCATCGCCTGAACCGCTGCTTCGGGAGTTCCGTAGGCCGTGATGAGAATCACCTCCGGCGGGGCCCGCTGCGCGCGAGCCGCTTTGAGGACGCTCAACCCGCTGCCGCTGCCCAGCTTCATGTCCGAGACCACCACGTCGACGTCAGCCCGGGCGATCGCCTCGCAGCCCTCCTCCACGGAGCTGGCGGTGACCACCGGGTAACCCGCGCGCGAGAGCAGGATCTCGAGGTACTCGCGCATCGACAGCTCGTCATCGACCACCAGAATCTTCACGCTGGCTCTCCGACGTCGACTGCCGGGAGCAGCACCCGGAACTCGGTGCCCTGCTCGGGGGACGACGACACCTGAATCTTCCCTCCATGCGCGCTGACAATCGAGTGCGCAGTGGACAGCCCCAACCCGGTGCCGCTCACCCGGGTGGTGTAGAAGGGGTCGAAGATGCGGGCCAGGTCGCCGGAGGGAATGCTGCCCGCCGAGTCCCACACCCGAACGCGCGGCGTCCCCTCGTGTGCGTCGACGGTCACCACCACCTTGCCGCCCGGCCCCACCGCCGCGAAGGCGTTGCGCAAGAGGTTGAGCAGCACCTGCCGAATCTGCCCCGCGTCGCAGTGGGCCTCGACGTCGGAGAGCCGCTCCTCGAGCTGGACGTCGCGCGCGAGCGGGTCGGCCTTCATCATCGTGACCGTGTCGTGCGTGAGCTGCGAGAGGCTCTGGCGGCGAAGGTTCGGCGGCGGCGGGCGCGCGAAGCGCAGGAAGTCTTCGACCAGCCCCGAGAGGCGGTCCGACTCGCGGATGAGGATGTGGGCCAGCTTGGCCGAGGCCGCGTCCTGCGGCGCGTCGGCCGCCAGCATCTGGGCCGAGCCGCGCATCGAGGCGAGCGGGTTGCGGATCTCGTGCGCGAGCTGCGCCGCCAGCTTGCCGAGCGACGCCAGGTGGTCGGAGCGCTTGAGCTCGTCCTCGACGCGGCGCAGGTCGGTGAGGTCTTGAAAGACGACGAGCAGCGAGCCGGTGCGGCCCTCGAGCCGGGTGACGGCGAGCCCCAGGATGCGGCGGCCACCGCGGGTCTCCACGGCGATCTCTCCCCGCCGGGTGCCTGGCTTGACCGCCAGCACGTTGGGGATCACTTCTTCAATGTGCCTGGGCCGGGGCTGCCCGGGCTCGATGCCGAGGAAGCTGCGGCCCGCGGGGTTGATGAAGGTGATCAGCCCGTCCGCGTCGCAGGTGATGAGCCCCGACGGCATCGAGCTGACGATCTGGTTCTGCAGCCCGACGATCTCCTTCAGGTCGGCTTCGCGGGCCGACAGCTGCCCGCCCGCGGCGGACACCTGGCGCGACATGTAGCTGGCGAGCGCGGCCACCAGGAACTGCGCGAGCGCGTTGCTCAAGACCACGACCACCAGCCGGTCGAGCGGCACCGAGATCGCCTCGGGGTTCTGCAACAGCCCGAAGTGCGTGCTGAGCGAGAGCGCGCCGAAGCTGCCCGCCGAGGCGAGCGCCGCGACCATCGCCCCCCTTTGCCCGACGAGGATGGAGCCGGCGACGACCGCGAGCGAGTAGGTGAACGCGAAGGGCGACTCGACGCCGCCCGTGAAGTGCACGATGGCCGAGCTGATCGCCACATCGCCCAGCACCTGCACGTAGGCCGCCCGCGTGCCCGCCCAGCCGAGCCGCAAGGTCACGCCGTAGACGAGCGTGAGCAGGTACACGCAGACGATGACCGCGAAGAGCAGCGTGTCGGCGCGCGAAGGCTCCGAGAGCGGCCCCGACAGCAGGCGCACCAGGCTGGTGACCAGGAGCAGCGTGGTGGCGACCAGCCGAAACAGCGTCAGCCACACCAGCTTGACCTTGAGCGAAGGCAGCTGCTGCGGCGCTCGAAGGTCGGGCCCGGGCCGCGCCGGCGGCTCCGGGTTCAACGGGACAGCCTCGAGCGCGCTACTTGATGGCGCCTGCAATCGAGAAGATCGGCAGGTACATCGCGATGAGGAAGCCGCCGACCACACCGCCCAGGAACACCATGAGCAGCGGCTCGATCATCGACGTGAGCGAGGCGACGGCGGTGTCGACTTCGTCGTCGTAGAAGTCGGCGATCTTGTTGAGCATCGCGTCCATCGCGCCGGTGGCCTCGCCGACGCCGATCATCTGCACCACCATCGAGGGGAACACCTTGGTCTCGAGCAGCGGCCCGGCGATGTTCTTACCTTCGGCGATCTTCGAGCGGACGTAGTAGATGCCCTCTTCGATGATGCGGTTGCCGGCGGTCTTCGCGGTGACGTCGAGCGCGTCGAGGATCGGCACGCCCGAGCTGATCATCGTGCCCAGCGTTCGGGTGAAGCGCGCCACCGCGACCTTGCGAATCACGTCGCCCACCAGCGGCGCCTTGAGCGAGATCTTGTCGATGAGCCGGCGGCCCTTCGGGTTCCTGTAGACGGTGACGAAGGTCACCACCACCGCCGCGATGCTGCCGAACATGTGCAGCACGTATTTCTGCAACCACTCGGACATGTCGATGACGAACTGCGTGGGCGCCGGCATCTCGCCGCCGAAGTCGGTGAACATCTTGGCGAACACCGGGGTGACCTTGAGGAGCAGGAGCGCGGTCACGCCGATGGCGACCACGATGACGATGGCCGGGTAGGTCATCGCGCCCTTGACCTTTCGCTTCAGCTTCTCGGCCTTCTCCCGGTACGCCGCCAGGCGGTTCAAGATGGTGTCCAAGATACCGCCGACTTCACCGGCGGCGCACAGCTGCACATAGAGCTCGTCGAACACCTTCGGGTGGTCCTTCAGCGCGTCGGCGAACGTGGAGCCCGACTCGACCTTCGCCTTGATGGCGAAGAGCACGGTGCGGAACGAGGGGTTGTCCATCTGCCCGCCCAAGATCTCCAAGCACTGCACCAGCGGGAGACCGGCGTCGATCATCGTCGCGAACTGGCGCGTGAACACGAGCAGGTCCTTGCCCGTGACGCCGCCCACGCCGGGGATGGAGATGCGAATCTCCATCGGCTTCTTCTTGACCTTGACCGGCGTGAGGCCGAGCGACTTGAGGCGGTTCTCCACCGCATCGGCGTCGTTCGCCTCCATCTCGCCTTTGCGAAGCTCGCCGCTCTTGCCCCTCGCTTCCCAAAGGAAGATGAGCGTCGTCTTCTTCGCCGGCTTCGCTGCCTTCTGCTGAACGGTCGTGGTGGCTGTCACTGCCATGAGGACGAAGCCTCCCCCTTAAGAGACGTGACCCGCTGACGCGCTGGAATTGTACCCGGAATGCGAAGCTCGCCCAGTCGACGTCAGGCGAGCGCTACCCAGCTTTGACTACCGCGGCCCACCCGGCCCCGCCGGACGCCCACCCGCTGGCACCCCGCCGCCGCTGGCGAGGATGTTCTTCAGCTCCTCCGGATCGGACGAGCGGCCGAAGGCCTCGTCCTGGCTGATCACCCTGCGCAGCAGCAGCCCGGCGAGCGCCTGGTTGAAGGTCTGCATGCCGTACTTCGCCTGTCCCACCTGCATCGACGAGTAGATCTGGTGGACCTTGTCCTCGCGGATGAGGTTTCGAATCGCGGGGTTCGGCACCATCACCTCGAGCGCGAGCACGCGGCCCGGGCCGCCCGCCTTGGCGATGAGCGCCTGCGACATCACGCCCTCGAGCACGAACGACAGCTGCGCGCGCACCTGCGGCTGCTGGTAGGGCGGGAACACGTCGAGGACGCGGTTGATGGTCTGCACGCAGCTGTTGGTGTGCAGGGTGGCGAAGGCGATGTGGCCGGTCTCGGCGATGACGAGCGCCGCCTCGATGGTCTCCAGGTCACGCAGCTCGCCGACGAGCACCACGTCGGGATCCTGGCGGAGGATGTACTTGAGCGCCGTCTTGAAAGACCGCGTGTCGGCGCCGACCTCGCGCTGGTTCACCAGGCAGTTCTTGTGCGGGTGCAGGTATTCGATCGGATCTTCGATCGTCATGATGTGCTCATGGCGCTCGGAGTTGATCTTGTCGATGATCGACGCCAGCGTGGTCGACTTGCCCGAGCCGGTGGGGCCGGTGACCAGCACCAGCCCGCGCGGCTTCTTCGCCAGCTCGGCCACCACCGGCGGCAGGCCGAGCTCCTGGAAGCTCAAGATCTTGAACGGAATGGTTCGAAACGCGCCGGCCACCGCGCCGCGCTGCATGAAGATGTTGGCGCGGAAGCGCGAGAGCCCCTTCACGCCGAAGGAGAGATCGAGCTCGTTCTCTTCCTCGAACTTGTGCTTCTGCGAGTCGGTCAGGATCGAGTAGCAGAGCGTCTTGGTCTCCACCGGGGTGAGGGCCGGCGTCTTGAGCGGCACCAGCTCACCGTCGATGCGCAGCTGTGGCGGCGACGCGGTGGTGATGTGCAGGTCGCTGGCGCCCTTGTCGACCATCGCCTTGAGCAGCTGGTGCAAGCTGGCCACTGGAAGTTCCCCTCTCCTAGAAACGATCCGGGGCGGTGTTGCCGACCGCCTCTTCAATGGTGCTCATGCCGGTCATCACCTTGTTGATGGCCGACATGCGCAGGGTCTGCATGCCCAGGCGAATCGCCTCTTGCTTGAGCTCAGCGGCGGACGCGCCGTTGATCACCAGCTCCTTGAGGCCGTCCCAGAACGGCATGACCTCGTACACGGCGACGCGGCCGCGGTAGCCGCGGTCGTTGCACTCACGGCAGCCGGCCTTCTCGTAGAGCGTGAAGGTGCCGACCTTGTCGGGCGGGACGCCGGAGTCGATCAGCATCTGCGGGTCGGGGTTGTCGACCGGCTTCTTGCAGTGCTGGCACAGCTTGCGGCACAGACGCTGGGCGAGGATCAGGTTGAGCGACGCGGTGACGAGGAACGGCTCGATGCCCATGTTGAGCAAGCGGCTGACCGTGCCCGGCGCGTCGTTGGTGTGCAGGGTGGAGAGCACCAAGTGGCCGGTGAGCGCGGCCTTGACGCCGATCTCCGCGGTCTCGAAGTCGCGGATCTCGCCGATCATGATGATGTCGGGGTCTTGCCGCAGGAAGCTGCGCAGCGCGGCGGCGAAGTTGAGCCCGATGTCTTCGTGCATCTGCACTTGGTTGATGCCGGCGAAGTTGAACTCGACCGGGTCTTCGGCGGTCGACAGGTTGACGCCCGGGTCGTTGAGCGACGAGAGCGCCGAGTAGAGCGTGGTGGTCTTGCCCGAGCCGGTGGGGCCGGTGACGAGCACCATGCCGTACGGGCGGTCGATGGCTTCCTTGAACCAGGCGAGCGGCTGGGGCTCGAAGCCGAGCTTGGTCATGTCGAGCTGGAGGTTCGACTTGTCGAGCAGGCGGAGCACGACCTTCTCGCCGAACAGCGTCGGGCAGACGCTGACGCGGAAGTCCATCTCCTTGCCGCCGCCGATCTTGATCTTGATGCGGCCGTCCTGCGGCAGGCGGCGCTCGGAGATGTCGAGCGACGACATGATCTTCAGACGCGAGGTGATCGCGTTCTTCAGCTTCATCGGCGGCCGCATCACTTCGTACATCACGCCGTCGATGCGGAAGCGGACGCGGAAGTCCTTCTCGTACGGCTCGACGTGGATGTCGGAGGCGCCCTTCTTGATCGCGTCGAGGAGGATCAGGTTCACCAGCTTCACCACCGGCGCGTCGTCGGCCGCGCGGGCGATGTCGTCGATGTTCTCGATCTCGTCCTTGGTGACCTCGACGTCTTCTTCGACCTCGCCGACGATCTCCTCGAGCGACGGGCCCTTGGTGGCGTAGTACTTCTCGATCGCCTCGCGGATCGACGGCTCGGAGGCGACCACCGGCTCGACGTTGTAGCCGGTCAGGAACTTGAGATCGTCGACCGCGTAGATGTTCGACGGATCGCACATCGCCACGATCAGCGACGGGCCGGCGCGGTTCACCGGGATCACCAGGTGCTTCTCGGCGACGTCCTTCGGGACGAGCTTGATGATCTCGGGGTCGATGTCGAAGTCACGCAGCGAGATGGCCGGCACGCCGTACTGCTTGGACAAGAAGTCGGTGAGCTTCGACTCCTCGATCGCGCCGGTCTTGATCAGCGCGGTGCCGATGCGTGTTCCGTTCTTCTGTTGCTCCTCTTGCGCCTTGCGGAGTTGCTGAACCGAGATGAGGTTCTCGCGAACCAGAAGCTCGCCGAGACGACCGGACATGGGCGCTGTGCCTCGTCAAATGCGGGGAATGAAACCGCTCGAATCTTAAGCGGCGGGCCAAAAAGACTGTCAAGGAATCGGGCCCCGCCGCAGGGCGATTCACGGTGCGCTCCGCTGAGCGCGATCGTGCGCGCGCGAGCGTCGCTGTCCCACTTGCGCCCACGCGTCAGCCGTCGGCGCGGGCGACGAGCGCGCGGGCCGCTTCGAGATCGCGCTTGATCTGCGCGGCCAGCTCCGACACCGAAGCGAAGCGCTGCTCCGCGCGCAGCCGGTCGACGAACTGCACGCGCAGCTCCTTGCCGTACAGGTCTCCCTCGAAGTCGAGCAGGTGCACCTCGATGGTCACCGCGCCGCCGCCGAAGGTCGGCTTCACCCCGATGTTCGCCGCGCCGCCGCGCCAGGGCCCGCCTTCGCCCACCACCCGCGCGCGCACCGCGTAGACGCCGGGCGCGGGCCGAAGCTCGTTCGAGGTGTCGACGTTCGCGGTCGGCACGCCGATGGTGCGGCCGCGGCCGTGGCCCGGGACCACCGCGCCGTCCAGGTCGAAGTAGCGGCCGAGCAGGCGGTGCGCGGCGCTGACTCGGCCCTCGAGGATGTACTCGCGCACCTTCGTGGACGAGACCACCACGCCGTCCAAGCTCACCGGCGCGACCACGCGGACCTGCGCGCCGCGCGCGGCCGCGGCGGCCCGCAGCGACGCGACCGTGCCTTTGCGCGCGGCGCCGTAGGTGAAGTCCTCACCCACCACCACCGCCCGCGCGCCGACAGTGTCGAAGAGCGTGGCCTCGAACTGGGCCGGCGAAGTGCGCGCGTACTCGCGCGTGAAGGGCTGCACGATGGTGGCGGTGGCGCCGTACTCCGCGAGCAGCTCGAGCTTGCGCGGGAGCAGGGTGATGAGCTTCGGCGCCAGCTCGGGCTGCAGCACCTTCCCCGGATGCGGGTGAAAGGTGATGGCGACCGCCGGGCCGAGCGCCTTCGCCTCGGCGAGCAGCGCCTGGTGCCCAACGTGCACCCCGTCGAAGTTGCCGAGCGTCGCCGCGCAGCCTTTGAGCTCGGCGGCCTCGTCGAGCGAATGGAAGACCTTCATCAGCCCGTCCTTTTAGCGCGCCTTCTTGCCGAACGCGCTCGAGGTTGGTAGCCACGGTCCCCTTCCCGTGGCCCGCTTCGCGTTAAGACCAGAGCCCGCCGGGCTCGAGCTCGTTGGGCGAAAGGAGCCGCCCGACTGGACCGAGGTGTTCGGCTTCGAGGGGCCGCTCGAGCAGGAGATCGGCGCCGGCGCCGGCGGCTTCTGCGTGGAGTACGCGCGGCGCCACCCCCGGGTGCGCTACGTGGCCTTCGAGTG